>NZ_CP022415.1:2598141-2922909 GCF_002222635.1 Pseudosulfitobacter pseudonitzschiae
AATGCGCCATCGAAGAGCCGATCGCGGTGGATGGCACCACGGTCTATATGTCTTGTGCTGTTGGGTTCTGCCTGAATTCGCGCGCGCCCGAATCCAATGCGGAAAGCTGGATGACCGCCGCGCGTACCGCCCTGCTCGAGGCGCGGCGGCGCGGGCCATCGACGATCCGCGCCTATTCCCAAGAGATGCAATTGGCCAAAACCGCCCGCACCGCTCTGCGCGAAGAGGCTGCGGTGGCACTGGAAAGCGGTCATATCCAGCCTTGGTACCAGCCGCAAATTTCCACCGACACAGGGCGGGTGACGGGCTTTGAGGCGCTGGCGCGCTGGGTTCACCCTGATCGCGGCGTCATTTCGCCCGCAGAGTTCCTGCCCGCGCTGGACGAAGCTGGCCTGTTGGAACGTCTGTCCGAAGTGATGATGTATCATACCTTTACCGCGCTCAAGGCATGGGACGCCGCCGGCGTGCAGGTGCCACAAGTGGGGGTGAACTTTTCGGGCAGCGAATTGCGCAATCCCCGGCTGGTGGAAAAGATCACATGGGAACTGGACCGTTTCGATCTAGCGCCGGAACGGCTGGCGGTCGAGGTTCTGGAAACGGTCGTGACAGCCACCCCCGATGACGTGGTTTGCCGCAACCTGAGCGGATTGGGCAAATTGGGCTGCCGGATTGATCTGGATGATTTTGGCACCGGCAATGCCTCGATTGCTGCGATCCGGCGGTTTTCGGTCACGCGCATCAAGATCGACCGCAGCTTTGTGATGAAATCCGATCGCGACCCCGAACAACAGCGAATGATCAGCGCCATCTTGACGATGGCCGAGCGGTTACAGGTCGAGACCTTGGCCGAAGGGGTTGAAACAGTTGGTGAACATGCGCTGCTGGCGCAGTTGGGCTGCGATCACGTTCAGGGTTTTGGCATCTGCAAACCCATTCCCTTCGAGCAGACGCTGACATGGATACGGTCCCACGACGCCAAACTGGCAGATGCCCCTTCGATCACCGGCAGGCGGGGCAATTGCCCCTGATAATACAGCCTGCCTGCGCGGAATGGGCGCGGTCAACCGACCCGAGAATCCCCGAATCCGCTTGACCTTTGGGGCCCACCTCTGTTGAACCCTGCGTGATATACAAATTGCGCAGGTGCCGGTCCCTATGGACGATCAGAACAAGAACCTTATTCTTGCAACAGCTCTCAGTTTCGTCGTGATCCTTGTTTGGTTCGTGATGTTTCCACCGCCCGAACCCGATCCGGTCGCGGAAACTCCGACAGAGCAGGTGCAAACCACCGACGGCAGCGGCTCTGTCCCTGCGGTGACGGCCGACCCGCCCACGGCGGCAGCGCCTGGCGTCGAGACACCCGCAGCAGCAGCCGAAGCACCGCGCATCAAGATCGACACAAGCCGCATGGACGGCTCGATCTCGCTTGCCGGTGGTCGCATCGACGATCTGCGCCTGAAAAACTACCGGGTTACCAACGAACCCGATTCCGAAATCGTGACGATGCTGGCCCCTGTTGGATCGCCTGACGCCTATTATGCCCTGCAGGGCTGGGCGCCCGCGGGCGATCTGGCTGCAAATGCGGTGCCCGGCCCCTCTACCGAATGGACCCAAGTGGGTCAGGGCATTCTGACCCCCACCAGCCCTGTCGTTCTGGAATGGGACAACGGCAACGGCTTGACCTTCCGCCGCGAGATTTCCGTTGACGACGAATATATGTTCGACATCAGCCAAAGCGTGCGCAACGACGGCAACACAGCCGTTCGGGCCGCCCCCTATGGCATGATTGTGCGCCATGGCGAGCCCTCGGACCTGAAAAAATTCTTTATCCTGCACGAAGGTGCCGTGGCGATGGCCAATGGCGAATTGTCCGAAATCCAGTGGGATGAAATCCCCGACGCCGACGTCGATCCCGCATGGGGCCGCCCCGCCATCGTAACCAACGATGTTACCGAAGGCTGGATCGGGTTTTCCGACCACTACTGGCAGTCGATCCTTGTTCCCGAAGCGGGCAGCACCTTTGATCAGGCCCTGACATACGACAGAGCCGCGGACGTCTACCGCGCCGTCACCCGCCTGCCCACACGCACCATCGAACCCGGCCAGACCGTGACCAGCGACACCCAGATGTTCGCGGGCCCCAAGGAATGGGAAGCGCTGCAAGCCTATCAGCAATCCGGCATTGACGGTTTTGTCGACAGCATCGACTGGGGCTGGTTCTTTTTCCTGACCAAGCCGATCTTCTGGCTGCTGCACGAGTTGAACAAGCTGATTGGCAACATGGGTCTGTCGATCATCACCCTGACACTGATCATCAAGGCTGTTCTCTTCCCGCTGGCCTACAAGTCCTACGTTTCGATGGCGCGGATGAAAGAGCTGCAGCCCGAGATGGAGAAGATGAAAGCCGAAGCAGGCGACGACCGTCAAAAAGTGCAGCAAGGCATGATGGAGCTGTACAAGAAGAACAAGGTGAACCCCGCTGCGGGCTGCTTGCCGATCCTGATGCAGATCCCGATCTTTTTCTCGCTCTACAAAGTGATTTTTGTCACGATCGAGTTGCGCCACGCCCCCTTCTTCGGCCCGTTTCAGGATCTTAGCGCACCTGATCCAACGTCGATTTACAATTTCTACGGCCTGATGCCTTGGGGAGTTCCCGAAGTAGGTTCGGTGATGGCGCTGATCTTTATCGGTATTTTGCCGCTGTTGCTGGGTATCTCGATGTTCCTGCAACAAAAGCTGAACCCGGCCCCCACCGATGCGACACAGCAGATGATCTTTGCGTGGATGCCTTGGGTGTTCATGTTCATGTTGGGCGGATTTGCAAGCGGGCTGGTGGTCTACTGGATCGCGAACAACACGATCACGTTCACCCAACAGTATCTGATCATGCGATCACAAGGGTACACGCCAGACATCCTTGGCAACATCAAAGGCGGCTTTAAACGCACGCCCAAGGATGCCAAAAAATGATCGCCGTCACGGCCCTGTGGCGCCATCCCATCAAAAGCCACGGGCGCGAAGTCATCCATTCGGTCTCCCTGACCGAAGGCCAGACAATGCCATGGGATCGCACTTGGGCCGTGACGCACGACAAGACCAAATTTGACGCGCAAACCCCCGAATGGGTTTCCTGCCGCAACTTTATGCTTGGCACGCTTACGCCAAAACTGGCAGGATTATGGGCCGAACTGGACGAAGCGTCGCGCACCATTACGCTCACCCATGTAGATCTGGGAAAGCTGACGTTCTGCCCCGACGACGCCGCAGATGTGCAGCGGTTTCTGGCATGGGTCACACCGTTGTGCCCCGCCGACCGCCTGCTGCCAGACGGCATCGCATCGGTGCAGGGGCGCGGATTGACCGACAGCGCATTCCCGTCGATTTCAGTGATGAACGTCGCGTCTCATGCTGCGGTTCAGGACGCATTGAACGCACCGTTGGAACCCGAACGCTGGCGCGGCAATATCTGGCTGGACGGGCTGGATGCATGGGCCGAATTCGACTGGATCGACCGCAATTTGGCGATCGGCGGTGCCATGCTGCGCGTGCGCGAACGGATCAAGCGGTGTATGCATACCGCATCGAACCCGCACAACGGTGTTCGTGATGCCGACACTCTGGGCGCGTTGCGCGGGCAGTTCGGCCATCAGGATTTCGGCATCTACGCCGAGGTGATCGCGGGCGGTACTATTTCTCTGGGCGACAAGGTCGAGGTTCTCTGATGCAGATCAATTTCAAACTGGCGGAAGAGCCTGAACCCCAGATCGCCGAACAGGGCCGTTTGCTGTTTGCGGGCGAAACCGTGTTTGTCAAAGGCGTGGTCGCCATGTCCGGCCTGCCCGATCCCGACCGCATGGAAGTGTGCTTTGCCGGACGGTCGAACGTGGGCAAATCCAGCCTGATCAACGCACTGACCGGCACCAAGGCGTTGGCGCGTGCTTCGAACACGCCCGGCCGCACGCAAGAGATCAACTTTTTCACCGCCGGAGAAGAGCTCTATCTGGTTGACCTTCCGGGCTATGGCTATGCGAACGCGCCGTTGCAGGTTGTCGAGAAATGGCAGCGGCTGTTGAAACAATATCTCAGCGGACGACAAACCCTGCGCCGTGCCTTTGTGCTAATTGATGCGCGCCACGGTGTCAAAAAGGTCGATGACGAGATTATGTCGCTGCTCGACAGTTCCGCGGTGACATTTCAATGCGTTCTGACCAAGGCAGACAAGGTCAAAGAGGCCGAACGCACCGCGATCATCGAACAGGTGCGCGGAGCCTTGGCCAAGCATCCCGCCGCCTATCCCGAAATCGTCGTCACTTCGAGCGAGAAGGGCTGGGGCATCCCCACCCTGCGCGCTTTGATTGCCACGCTGGAATAGCTTGCAGGCACCGCAACCTTTGCCGATAACAGGGCACGAGGGACGCATATGAGAAAGCAAGAAATGAACCGCGACTGGATCGCCACAGCCCGCACACTCAGTCAGGCCTTGCCGTATATGCAACGCTATGCCGGTGCGCGCGTGGTGATCAAGCTGGGCGGTCACGCGATGGGCAGCGACGAGGCGATGGCGACATTCGCCGCCGACGTGGTGCTGATGCGCCAAGTGGGCGTAAACCCTGTGATCGTGCATGGTGGCGGGCCGATGATCAACGCCATGCTGGAAAAACTCGACATCAAATCCGAGTTTGTGAACGGCAAACGCGTCACCGACAAGGCGACGATGGATGTGGTCGAAATGGTCCTGTCGGGGCTGGTCAACAAACGTATCGTGCAGGCGATCAACGCCCAAGGCGGGCGGGCCGTGGGGCTATCGGGCAAGGATGCGAACCTGATCGAATGTGTGCCCACCGACGCTGCATTGGGTCTGGTCGGCACGCCCAGTAAAATGGACCCCCGCATTCTGGAAACCCTGTTTGCGCAAGAGATCATTCCGGTGATCGCGCCGCTGGGATCGGGTGCGAATGGCGAGACGTTCAATATCAACGGCGACACGGCGGCGGGTGCGATTGCCGGTGCGCTCAAGGCCGACCGGCTGCTGTTGCTGACGGATGTGTCGGGTGTCAAAAATGCCGAGGGCGAGGTCGTGACCGAACTGACTGCCGCACAAATCCGTGAGATGACGGCCAACGGCACCATCGCCGGTGGCATGATCCCCAAGACCGAAACCGCGCTGGATGCCATCGCATCAGGGGTCCGCGCCGTTGTCATTTTGGACGGACGGGCGCCAAATGCCTGCCTGCTGGAATTGTTCACCGACCACGGCGCAGGCAGCATCATCCGTCGCTGACAGGCTTGTGACGCGCTGCAAGCTTGGCAAGCACACTTCCCAAGGCTAACTAGGTGGCATGGAATATGAAACCACCATCCGGCTAAGCGTCTTTCTGGGTCTTTTTGCCCTTTTGGCGCTGGCCGAGGTGCTGATCCCGCGCCGTGCCCGTGCACAGGGCCGCACACGGCGCTGGGTGACCAACTGGGGCATTATCCTTGCTGGAACCGCCACCTTGCGCCTGCTGGCGCTGGCCTTGCCCCTGTTGGCTGTCGGGGCTGCTGTGGATGCGGCGGCAAATGGCTGGGGTCTGTTCAACATGCTGGACTGGCCCGTGTGGGTCGAGATTACGCTGGCCGTGTTGATATTTGATCTGGCGATCTGGGCGCAGCATCTGGTGACGCATAAAGTGCCGCTGCTGTGGCGGCTGCACCGTGTCCACCATGCCGATGTCGACATGGACGTAACAACCGCGATCCGCTTTCATCCGGTAGAGATTGCCCTGTCGATGCTGCTGAAAATCGGGCTGGTCTATCTGGTGGGGCCCGCCGCACTGGCGGTTATCCTGTTCGAGGTGATCCTGAACGGCACAGCCATGTTCAACCACTCGAACATCGCACTGCCTGCCTGGCTTGACGGCCCGTTGCGGCGCGTGCTGGTCACCCCCGACATGCACCGCGTCCACCATTCGGTAGACCGCGCCGAACATGACAGCAACTACGGCTTTTCGCTGTCGGTCTGGGACCGTATGTTCGGAACCTACATCGCACAGCCGCAGGGCGGGCACGACGCCATGAAAACGGGACTGGAATGGCAGGACGACCGCCCTGCCCGCTTTGGCTGGTCACTGGCGCTGCCCTTCGCACGCAAGTGACACTGCGCGGTATCTCCAGCGCCTGCGCACCGCACGGGCTGATGGTGATGGGAGCCAGCGGGGGGCGTGTGCTGGTGGGCTGCGATGTTGGCTTTTGGGATGTGTTCACGGCCAGCGCCGAATACAGCGATGGTGCGCCCGATCCGGTTGACCGCTGGTCCAAACGCATCATCGAAAGCATCGCCAGCCCCTTGGGGGCCGCCACTGCGTATCCTTCGGACGGGCCGCCCTATGCGCCATTTATTGCTTGGGCGATGGACACGGGTCGATTTTTTCAAAGCCCTGTGGGCATGATGGTACACGATGTCGCGGGCTTGATGATCTCGATCCGGGGGGCTTTGATCTTTGACCACATCCCAGATTTCCCGCCTACCCCCGCGACCAGCCCTTGTGACAGCTGCACCACGAAACCTTGCATTACAGCCTGTCCGGTGGGGGCATTGTCTGCGCAACCGCCCTATGACGTTCCAGCCTGCAAGGGGTATTTGAACACTACAGCAGGCCAGAACTGTATGACCAAAGGCTGCAAGGTACGTCGTGCCTGCCCTGTCAGCCAACGCTTTGACCGACCCTATGCCCAATCCCATTTCCATATGAAAGCATTTCACCCGACATGACCTGCACCCTGATCCTGATGCGCCATGCCAAATCCGACTGGAACCACGAAGATCTGAGCGATCACGACCGACCCCTGAACCCACGCGGGCGCGACGGGTCCACCGCGATGGGCAACTGGCTGCGGGCGCGGGGACATGTGCCGGATGCGGCGCTGGTATCCTCAGCTGCGCGCACGACTGAAACCTTTCAAAGGCTTGGTTTTGACGTGCCGGTGCAATTTACCACCGATCTTTACCTCAAAAGCAGTGATGTGATGATTGGCGTTCTGCGCAAGGCCACCGCGCCCACGGTTTTGCTGGTGGGCCACAACCCCGGCATCGGTGATATGGCGTGGCGGCTTTGTGCCACCCAGCCTGCGCATCCGCGCTATGCCGATTACCCCACCTGCGCGACTCTGGTGGTGCGGTTCAATGTGGACAGCTGGACAAAAGTCGGCGGGCACTCGGGGCAGCCGTTGGATTTTGCTGTTCCCGGCGATGTGATGTAGGCGGCACCCGTAGGGTGCCGCCACAGCCGTCTTAGTGACCTAGGATTTGGCTAAGGAACAACTGGGTCCGTGGCGATTGCGGGTTGTTGAAGAACTCTTCGGGTTCGTTCTGTTCCACGATCTGGCCTTGGTCCATAAAGATCACGCGGTTCGCCACCTGACGGGCAAAGCCCATCTCGTGTGTGACGCACAGCATGGTCATGCCTTCTTCGGCAAGCTCGATCATGGTGTCCAGCACCTCTTTGATCATCTCGGGGTCCAGCGCCGATGTGGGTTCATCAAACAGCATGATGCGCGGACGCATACACAGGCTGCGGGCGATGGCCACACGTTGTTGCTGGCCGCCCGACAACTGGCCGGGGTATTTGTCGGCCTGATCGGGGATCTTCACCTTTTCCAGGAAATGCATCGCCGTTTCTTCGGCGTCTTTCTTGGGCGTCTTGCGCACCCAGATCGGGGCCAGCGTACAGTTTTCCAGAATGGTCAGATGCGGGAACAGGTTGAAATGCTGAAAGCACATGCCAACTTCCGACCGGATCTTGTCGATGTTCTTGATATCCGAGGACAGCAGTGTGCCATCCACTTCAATCGACCCTTTCTGATGCTCTTCCAGCGCGTTGATACAGCGGATCAGCGTCGATTTTCCCGACCCCGAAGGGCCGCAGATCACGATGCGTTCACCGCGATTGACCGTCAGGTCAATGTCGCGCAGGACGTGAAAAGATCCGTACCATTTGTTCATGTTCCGGATCGAAATCGCCACCTCGTCAGAGACAGCCATTTGGGCGGGGGTCATTACGGTTTCAGTCATGTCTGAACCTTTCTCTTAACGGTGGTCTGTCGCAAGACGGCGTTCCAGCCACTGCGAATATTGCGAAATGCCATAGCAAACGACAAAGAACAGCAGCGCGGCAAAGCCCAGCAGTTCCCAGTAGACGCCGTTCCAGTCGGTCGAGGCGAGGATCGGCCCACGGATCATGCCGACAAGGTCGAACATCGAGATCACCGAGACCAGCGTGGTGTCCTTGAACAGGCCCACCGCGATGTTCACGATACCGGGGATCGAGATTTTCAGCGCCTGCGGCAGGATGATCAGGCGCATGGCCTGCGCGTAGTCCAGCCCCAGACTGTCTGCGGCCTCGTACTGGCCCTTGGGCAAAGCCGCCAGACCACCACGGATCACCTCGGCGATATAGGCCGAAGAGAACATGGTGATCATGATGACCACACGCAGGAACAGATCAACCGTCGATTCAGGCGGGAAGAAATAGGCCAGCATCACGCTTGCCACGAACAGCAAGGTGATCAGCGGCACACCGCGTATGAATTCGATGAACACGACGCTGACCCATTTGATCAGCGGCATCGAGGATTGCCGCCCCAGCGCCAATGCGATGCCGATGGGCACCGACAGCGACACACAGGAGACACCCAGCATAAAGTTCAGCATGTAGCCACCCAGATCGCGGCTCGGCACGGCTGCCAGCAGCGACGTGGGGCCCGATGTCCATTCGACCAGATAGCCGCCCAGAAACCACACCGCAACTGCCGCCGCCACGCCGCCGAAAAAGCCGCCCGCAAAGTTTTGGGTGACCAGACGGGCATAGACGAGGTAGCCGAGAATAAAGCCGATCAGCGCAACAACCGGCACCAGAACCGGACCGCCCCAGATCAACCAATAGGCCAGAAAGGGAAAGATCGCTGTAAAGATCAGCAGCTTGCGTGGCAGGTCAAAGAACAGCACCGGCGCCGCCGCAAGGAAGAACAGCAAAAAGGTCAGCGTCGGGCGCCAGTACTCCTCGGAAGGATATTTGAAGCCAAAGAAAAGCTGGCTCCAACGGTCAACCAGAACGGCAAAGCAACCGCCGGTTTCACCCGCCAGAATCTCGCGACACTCGGTCAGGCTGTTTGCATTCCATACACCGTTCAGCAACCACGGCAGGATTGCCGACAACACCAGATAGATCACATAGAGCGAAACCAGTGTCAGCAGTGTGTTGGCAGGGGTGGCAAACAGGTTCTCCCGTCCCCATTTATAAACGCCGCGCTCTGCCACGGGCGGTTCCGCCTGCGGCAATGTTGTTTCACGCACAAAGCGGATGGATTCTGCATGTGTGTCTGACATGGCTCAGCGCTCCTTCAGCTTCATTGTGTTGTTGTAGACGTTCATGAACGCCGAGATCAGCAACGAGATGATGAGATAGAACAGCATCAACAACAAAACGCATTCAATCGCGCGGCCCGTCTGATTCAGGGTGATCCCGCCAAGCGTCGCGGTGATGTCGGCATAGCCAACGGCGATGGCCAGTGACGAGTTTTTGGTGATGTTCAGGTACTGCGAAATTAGCGGTGGAATGATCACCCGCAACGCTTGCGGCAGCACAACAAGGCTCATGACACGGCGCGGACGCAGGCCAAGGGCGGCTGCGGCTTCGGTCTGGCCCTTGGACACCGCCTGAATACCCGCACGAACGTTTTCCGCAATAAAGGCACCGGTGTAGATCGACAGGGCAAACCACAGCGCGATCAGTGGACCGCCAATTTTCAAGCCTCCCTGGAAGTTGAAGCCGCGCAGTGCTGGGGTATCCCATTGCAAGCCCAAAGCGAACAGCACGATGATGACCGGCACAAACCAGATAGCAAGGTTCAGCCACAGAGTTTTGGGGCGCACTCCGGTCGCTGCCTGTTTGGCATTGGCAGAGGCTGACACCGCGCGCGTCGCGATCAGCGACCCCACCAGCACCGCGATAACCAACAGCCAGTTCAGCGCGCCATTGCCTTCGGCACCAAAGCCGCGTGTGAAATACGGGCCCGGAATGTAAACGCCACGGTTGGTAAAGGCCGCAAGGTTGAACAACATCGAACTGTCAGAGTCGTCTCCCCGAAACGCGCTGGGTGCTGGCAGCACCGCCGTCATGATGGTGAAGATAATGATGATCCAGATCAGCACCGGAATGTTGCGGAAAATCTCGACGTAAAAGGCCATGAGCTTGCGCACCAGCCAGTTCGGCGACAACCGCAGAACACCCGCAAGAACCCCAAAGATCGTGGCGGTTATACAGGCCAGAAAGGCGACCAGCAGCGTATTGAGGATGCCGACAATCGCCGCCCGCCAGTTGGTGGACTGGCTGGTATATTCAATCAGCGTCTGGTTGATGTCATATCCGGCAGTGTTGCCCAGAAAGCTGTAGGAAATATTCAAACCCGCGGCGCGCAAGTTGGCGGCGACGTTTGAATAAAGATACAAAAAGCACAGCGCCAGAACAATTGCCGCAATCGCCTGCAAGGTCAGCGAGCGATAGCGCGAATCGTACAGCAGCATAGAAGGTCGGAACGCACCCTTTGGGGGGTCGGTGAGTGTTGTCATGAAACTGTTCCCTGTGTCCCGCGCCTGTGATGGTGCATCTTGTGATGCTTATATCGGCCGGTTCGTTTTTTTAGTTTGGCACCAAAATCATGCCGGTTGCGCGAAGGGCGCGGGAGTGTCCCGCGCCCTTCGGCGTTTTGGATTTAGCGGAAAGGAGGCGAATAGAGCAAGCCGCCGTTTGTCCACTGTGCGTTCAGGCCACGGGCCAGACCGATGGGTGTTTCTTCGCCGATGTTCTTGGCAAAGATTTCACCATAGTTGCCGCCGACCGCAATGGCTTTTGCCCCCCAGTCCGCATCAAGGCCCATCATTTCACCAAGCGTACCTTCGGTGCCAAGCAGACGCTTGATCTCGGGGTTGTTGGTGCTGGTGCCGATTTCACTGACATTGGCCGATGTTACACCCAGCTCTTCTGCTGCGATCAGTGCGTTCAGCGTCCAACGAACCACGTCGCCCCATTCGTCATCGCCGTGACGGACCAGTGGGCCCAGCGGCTCTTTCGAAATGATTTCGGGCAGCAGGGTGTGATCGCCGGGTGCTTCGAATGTGGCACGTGTTGAGGCCAGACCCGATGCGTCGGTTGTGTAAACGTCACATGCGCCAGCCAGATATTGCTGCTGGCCTTCTGCGTTGGTTTCAACGGGCACGGGCTCATAGCTGATGTTGTTGGTGCGGAAGAAATCCGCAAGGTTCAGCTCGGTTGTTGTACCGGTTTGGATGCAGACGGTCGCGCCGTCCAGATCTTTGGCCGAAGACACACCCAGCGCCTTGGGCACCATGAAGCCTTGACCGTCATAGTAGTTTACGCCGACGAAGGTGAACTTCAGGTCGACATCGCGCGAGAAGGTCCATGTAGTGTTACGGGCCAGCATATCGATTTCGCCCGAGGACAGCGCGGTAAAGCGTGTTTTACCTGTCGTCGGAACGAATTCAACGGCGTTGCCGTCACCCAGAACTGCAGCTGCAACTGCGCGGCATACAGAAACGTCGAAACCTTCCCAGTTGCCGTCCGCGTCGGGAGCAGCAAAGCCCACCAGACCTGTCGTTACGCCGCAGTTCAGTTTGCCGCGCGCTTTGACATCATCCAGTGTGCCAGCTGCTGCGGCACCGGCCGCAAGGCCAGCCACGGTCAACGCGCCAAAAATTACTGATTTTTTCATTGTTACCTCTTCCTGATTTTCCGCCCCGTACGAGCGGTTCGACCGGCTTTTGCAGCCGGAGGCGATATAAACAGGGGTATGCCCCTGCCGATAGGGATCAGTGTGCTAGGATTCATCTTCATACGTCAAGAGCAGGATCACGGAAAACGATGGATCGAAACCGCCAAATGCCTATGTTTTTTGCGCGCGGCAAAATCAGCCAGCGCGATGGGCGTCCACAAAGGATTTTGCGTGTAAAAACGAGGCCTTCTTGATCGCAGCATGGGCGTCGGCTTCGTCGTCATTACCCCAGAATTCGGCCTGCCATTCCTCGTCCAGACGCGACAAATGCCACAATTCTGATATTGCCCTAGCGTCATGCAAGGCGGCAAAACCGATGATCAGCGACCCCGACAAGCTGACGAGATCGTGAAATCCCGTCAATTCAAACGGGTCCAGCGCATGCGTTCTGCGCGCCAGTACCTCCAACGCTAGCGGATCTTGCGGCACATGCATCACGCCCTGCAAGGTCGTCAAATGCACATCCAGTGCGACCTGCGCCCAATCCAGCATCGGATCCCAGTTTTCGATCTGTCGCGCGACCAGCCCTTCGGGATTGGCCGCGCGATAGCACAGCAGATCGGCATCGCCATATGCGGCAACCAGATCGGCCACTTCTGCGTGTTGGACGCGCACCTTGTCGATGGCGGCATTGGCGCTGCGGGTAAAGGGCATGGTCATCGGGTCCACGGTGCCCTCTTGCGCGGCCCATTCATCGGCAATCGCTTGCGCCATCGTGCGCGACGGCACCACCAAGGGCGCCTTGGCCGGTGTCTTGACCGAACGCCCGTCTAATGCCACGCCAAAGCCGCCCTCGGTTTCGGTCACGTCGGACTTGGTCCAGAACTTCTTTTGCTTCCACTCGCTCATACGGGCAGGCTCCAATGGGTGTTGATCGTGCTGTGCAGGGCATCAAAGTCCTGCACAATATGGGTCGCCGCCGTCAGCGCAACCGGAGCATGATAGCCCCACGTAACGCCGATGCCCGTAACCCCAGCGGTGTGGGCCATATCCATGTCAAAGCTGGTATCACCAACCATTACCGCATCGGCGGCATCAACGCCCGCCTCAGCAAGGGCGGTGTGGACCATCGAAGGATGTGGCTTGGACGGGTGGAAATCGGCGCACTGGCGGGTGACAAACATCCGCTCCAGCCCGTGTGCCTCGATCAGCGCATCAAGACCGCGTTTGGATTTGCCGGTGGCGACGCCAAGTAGAATATCATCGTTTTGGTGCAGCTTTTGCAACGTCTCACGCGCACCCGGATAAAGCGGAGAGGCCTCAGCCGCCCCGTGCGTTTCGCGCAGATGCGCATAGCTGTCCTTATACCCCTGCACCAGCGCGCTATGCTGCACCCCTGTCAGTGTCGGTGCCAGCAGCGGCACGCCCACGGTCAGCGACAGGCCCACAATGCCAAGGATCGCCTCCCGGGTGGGGGCCTTGGCCCCCAGCGCCTGAAACGCCATCGTCATCGAGGCCACGATGTGCCCCTGACTGTCGACCAGCGTGCCATCAACATCAAAGATCACCAACCGCAACGGGGTCGTCATTTCAACGTCTCGAAAGGGTCTTCTGCTGCCAGATCTTCGGTCCAGCCAAAGGTTTCCCAGCTGTGGGCCATATGGTCGGGCAATTCCGCCGTGACCGTGATCACTTTGCGGGTTTCGGGATGTTCAAACCGCATCATCCGCGCGTGCAGGTGCAACTTCTTCGAGATAACCCCGCCCAGTTGCGCGCCCCAGCCGTCGCCCATATTTTCCTGACCAGAGCCACCGTATTTGCCGTCACCGACAATCGGGTGACCCACTTCGGCCATATGCGCGCGCAATTGGTGGGTGCGGCCTGTCACCGGCTCCAGCGCGATCCATGACGCACGCGACCCGACACGAAACAGCGTGGCATAAAGCGTATGGGCCCGTTTTGCGCCCGGTGTGCTGTCGACATCGCGTGGATGCACGGCGATCATCTTTTCGCCCTCGCCGCCTTTGCCGTGGCCGCCTGCCTTGACCAATCCGTATCTGATTTCACCCAGATAGGGCGTCGGTACGCCGGCCACGATGGCCCAATAAATCTTGCGCGTTTCGCGGTGCCGCATCGACGCTGTCAGCGCCTTGGCCGCCAGCCGCGTTCGCGCCAGCAGCAGCACGCCCGAAGTGTCCCGATCCAGCCGGTGAACAAGGCGCGGTTTTTCGTCCAGATCAAACATCAACGCGTCAGACAGCGCATCAACATGGCGGTCCGCCTGCCCCGATCCGCCCTGCACTGCCAAACCGGGAGGTTTGTTCAGCGCGATCACGTGATCATCGCGGTAGATCACGCAATTGCGGATCATCTTGGCATCCGCATCGGACACGCGCGTACGCTGGATGACCGGCGCGGACTCGTCCGGCAGCGGCGGAATGCGCACCTGTTGTCCTTCTTGCAGACGGGTTGAGGATTTCACCCGCCCGCCATCGACGCGAATTTCGCCCTTGCGGCAATATTTTTCGATCATACCCTGGCTTACCTGTGGAAAGCGGCGCTTCATCCAGCGGTCAAGGCGTTGGTCGCCCTCGTCGCTGCCCACGGTGACAGTTTGAACACGGCTCATACAAAAGCTCCTCGGGCAAGTATCATGCCCAGCATCAGGCCCAGCACCGAACACCCCACAGACAGGGTGACATAGGCAGCGGCAAGACCGAGCTGGCCCCGCTCGATCAGGCCAACGGTTTCCAGCGAAAAGGCGGAAAATGTGGTGAACCCGCCCAACAGCCCTGTCATCACCAAGGGTGACAGATGCGTCAGCCCCCGATTAGCCGCAACCACCACAAAAACCCCCATCAGAAACGATCCGAGGACGTTCACCCCGATGATCGCAAGGGGGAATTGGGTGGCACCGGCCACGCGCATCACGGCCACGCCAAACAAATAGCGCAGACTGGCACCGAGGGCACCGCCGAAAGCAACAAGGGTTAGGGTCAAGATCATGGCGCGTCCATCGCGCGGCCACGCGCCAGAGTCAAGTTTTCCTCAGCTATCGCGCTTTGCACGCAGCTTGACGAAGTAATCCAGCCGCTTTTTCAGATCCCGCTCGAACCCGCGTTCGACCGGCGCGTACAGAACGGGGCGCTGCATGCCGTCAGGGAAATAGTTCTGCCCTGAAAACCCGTCTTCGGCGTCGTGGTCATAGGCATAGCCGGCGCCATATCCCTGATCCTTCATCATGCCGGTGGGCGCGTTCAGGATATGTTTGGGTGGCATCATCGAACCGGTCTTTTTTGCCGCCTGCCGCGCGGCCTTGTAGGCGACATAGGCAGCGTTCGATTTAGGCGCGAGCGCCAGATAGGTCAGTGCCTGCGCCAGCGCCAGTTCGCCCTCGGGGCTGCCAAGACGTTCGTAGGTTTCCCAGCTTTGCAGGCAGACCGCTTGGGCGTTGGGATCGGCAAGGCCGATATCCTCGACCGCCATACGGGTGATGCGGCGGGCCAGATAACGGGGGTCTTCGCCACCCTCCAGCATCCGCGCGAACCAATAGAGTGCCGCATCAGGATCGGACCCGCGCACGGATTTGTGCAGAGCAGAGATCAGGTTGTAATGGTGTTCGCCACTTTTGTCGTATTGCGCGGCACGACGCATCAGCCGCGTGGCCAGCGCATCGGGGCCAAGGGGGGCGTCGACCTTCCAGCCGCTGACCTGTTCAATCAGGTTCAACAACGCACGCCCGTCGCCATCGGCCATTTCCAGCAGGGCCTCGCGGGCCGGGCCGTCCAACGGCAGAGCAAGGTCCAGTTCCTGTTCGGCACGTTGCGCCAGTCGCTCAAGGTCTTTCAACTCAAGCCGTTGCAGCACCAAAACCTGCGAACGCGACATCAGGGCGGCATTCAGCTCAAAGCTGGGGTTTTCTGTGGTGGCACCCACCAACAGAATTGTACCGTCTTCCATATGCGGCAGGAACCCGTCCTGCTGCGCCTTGTTGAAACGGTGGATTTCATCAACGAACAGCAACGTGCCCTGTCCGTTCTGACGGCGGATGCGCGCGGCCTCGAAGACCTTCTTGAGATCCTGCACGCCGGTGAAAATCGCGCTGATCTGCACGAAATGCATGTCCGTCTCGCCTGCCAGCAGCCGCGCAATGGTGGTTTTGCCGACACCCGGAGGGCCCCAGAAAATCAGCGAGCCAAGCGTGTCGCTGTCCAGCATCACACCCAAAGGCGCGTCCGGCCCAAGGATGTGATCCTGCCCGATGACCTGATCCAGCGCCGCAGGGCGCAGACGGTCCGCCAGCGGGCGACCTTTGGCGGGGGCTTCCGGCCCGCCGGGGGTGTCAAACAGATCAGCCACCGCGCAACCGCAATCCGGCGCGCCGTCCGTCACGGATCAGACCGAAAACGAACCAGCGACCCGAGGCTTGCAAGGTTTCTGTGAATGTCTCGGGATCGGTGATGGGCACGTTGTTCAATGTCTCGATAATATCGCCGGGGCGCAGACCCGAGCGGGCGGCCGGGCCTTCGAGTTGTGTCACCACCACACCTTCGGCCTCAATTGGCAGGTTCATTTCCGCGATCACCGCAGGATTGATCCGCGCCACAGTCAAACCTGGGAAACGGGACTGTGGTCCAAAGCTTTGCGGATTGCGGGCAGGCGTGTCGGGGGCCGCGACCAGTTGTACGGCGATGTCCTGTGCCTCGCCGTCGCGCAACCGCGTAATCAGCGAGGTTTTGCCAAGTCCGGCGACCGTCATGCGATAGACCATCTCGGAGGGTGTGTTGACCGGCAGACCGTCCACTGCGGCAATCACGTCGCCCACTTCAAAACCTGCCATCAGGAACGGACTGCTGGGATGCATGCCCGATACCACAATACCGCCGACCGTTGGCAATCCAAGTGACTGCGCCATGTCAAAATCAACCGCCTGACCCGACATACCCGCCCACGGACGACCAAAGGATGTGGCTCCCGCCTGTGCCTGCTCGACAAAGCTGTGGACCAGACCGGCCGGGATCGCAAAGCCGATGCCGTTCGACCCGCCGGATTTGCTGACGATGCGGGTGTTGATGCCGATCACGCGCCCCGCCATATCCACCAGCGCACCGCCCGAGTTTCCGGGGTTGATCGGCGCATCGGTCTGGATGAAATAGCCGTGGCCCGCGCCCCCTGCCCCGCCGGACCGTGCAAGACCGGATACAATGCCGCTGGACACCGTCTGCCCCACGCCAAACGGGTTGCCGATGGCCAACACCAGTTCGCCCACCTCGACGGTGGCGCTGTCGCGCAGGGTCACAAACGGCAGGTCCCGGGCGCCATCCAGTTGCAGCACCGCCAGATCGCTGTCCTGATCGGCCAGAAGCACGTCGGCGTCGTATTCAGTGCGATCGGTCAGAACCACACGGATTTCGGTGGCCATGCCCACAACGTGATAGTTTGTCACCATCAGACCATCGGCGCTGAGGATCACGCCCGACCCCAACGAGCTTTGCACACGCGGCTCTCGTCGGCCGAAACCCTCAAAGAAGCGCTCGAAAAACGGATCTTCCATGAACGGGGTCTGGCGGCCCTCGGTCACCCATTTGGCATAGATGTTGACGACCGCCGGTGCAGCCTTGCGCACCACAGGCGCAAAGCTGAGCGATATTTCGCTCTGGCTTTGAGGCACTTCGGGCAAGCTTTGTGCCTGTACAGCCAAAGCAGTGAAAACCAACGTTGCGGCAAGGATTAGACGTCTCATGGCACCTCCGGCTTACCCTCGGGATATGCCCAGACGCGCTGGCAATTGCAAGCGTGCGTGGGAACCAGCGGCGGTCGGCATCCGTTTGGTTCATATAGATCATAAAAGGAGAGCGAGCATGGCAGACCGTCACAGATCAAGCGATGGCACCCAAGAGACCAAGGAATTTCTGGAGGATGCCGACACGCCCGCCGATCAGGGACGCTCGGGTGGCAATCTGGAACGCAAGGTCGGCACGCGCGACACACTCAAACGCGCCAAAAAAGGCGATGCAGGTGCTACGCGCGTACGTAAATCCGATGAAAAAGGCCAAGGCAACCTTGGCGGGCATCACGGCACCGGAAAGGACGACTGATATGGCAAAACTGGCAAAAGGCACTTGGATCGTTGTCACTGACAGCGAAAAAGCGCTGTTCATGCGCAATCTGACCGACCTTCAGGACCCGAATTTCGAAGTGACGGGCAGCGAAGAGCAGGACAATCCGTCAGATCGCGAACAGTCTGCCAACCGTCCCGGACGCAAACAGGACAGCGGTGTGCAGCAGCGGTCTGCGATGGATGACACAGATTGGCACGAACTGGCCAAGGATCGCTTTGCCAAGGATCTGTCCGACCTTTTATACAAAGAGGCGCATCAAGGGCATTTCGACAAGCTGATCATCGTCGCCAGCCCACAGGTGCTGGGGGTGCTGCGCGACGAGATGCATTCGGAAGTGACCAGCAAGATCGTCGCCGAAATTCCGAAAACGCTGACCAACCATCCCGTTGGCGAAATCGAGAAGATCGTCAAGGATGCACTGGAAGCAGCTTGAAGTCCGGCACATAGAAACGCAAAACGCCACCCCTCATTCGGGGCGGCGTTTTCGTATCCGGTCCTGAACGGACCGGACTAAAGATCAATCTTCGGCTTCGACTTCGACCAGACGCGCTTTGTCTGCGGCGCCTTTGGCGTCGCGATCGCGGTCTACGAATTCGATGATCGCCATCGGTGCCATGTCACCATAACGGAAACCGGCCTTGAGCACGCGCACATAACCACCTTGGCGGTCTTTGTAACGGGGGCCCAGAACTGTGAACAGTTTCTCGACAAAGGCGTCTTGCTTGAGCTTGCTGGCCGCCTGACGACGGGCATGCAGGTCGCCGCGTTTTGCCAAAGTGATCATTTTCTCGATGATCGGCTTCAGCTCTTTCGCTTTGGGCAGGGTTGTTTTGATTTGCTCATGTTCGATGAGCGAGCCGGCCATGTTCGCCCACAGCGCCTTGCGGTGCTCATGTGTGCGGTTCAGGCGGCGGTATCCACGTGCGTGACGCATGTTCGTTCTCCTAGATGTGCCCTCTACGGGCGGTTTTGCTTTGTCTGGCCCGCGATGCGTGTCTTGGGCTCTCCTTGGGGCTTCTCAGGCCCGGTCGTGGTTCAAGGCGGGGATTCCCCCGCCTTGAGGCTGTCTTAGAAGGAATCTTCGAATTTCTTCGCCAGATCCTCGATGTTGTCTGGCGGCCAGTCCTCGACGTCCATGCCAAGATGCAGACCCATGCCCGACAGCACTTCTTTGATCTCGTTCAGAGACTTGCGGCCAAAGTTCGGCGTGCGCAGCATTTCTGCTTCGGTCTTCTGGATCAGATCGCCGATGTAGACGATGTTGTCGTTCTTCAGGCAGTTCGCCGAACGCACGGACAGTTCCAGTTCGTCCACTTTCTTCAGCAAAAGCGGGTTGAACTCGAGACCGTCGTCGTCGTCCTGACGCGATGCCGATTCAGGCTCGTCGAAGTTGACGAAGATGCCCAGCTGGTCCTGCAGGATACGCGCGGCAAATGCCACAGCGTCGTCCGGCGTGATGGAACCGTCTGTTTCGATCTTCATTGTCAGCTTGTCATAGTCCAGAACCTGACCTTCGCGTGTCGGCTGCACGTCGTAGCTGACACGTTTGACAGGCGAATAGATCGCGTCGATCGGGATCAGACCGATGGGCGCATCTTCGGGTTTGTTCTTGTCAGCCGCGACATAGCCTTTGCCGGTGTTAACCGTCAGTTCCATGTACAGATCCGCACCATCATCAAGGTGGCAGATCACGTGCTCGCGGTTCAGAATCGCAATGCCCGAACTTTCCGAAATGTCACCGGCAGTGACAACGCCCGGACCTTTTGCCGAAATCGACAGGCGCTTGGGCCCTTCGACTTCCATGCTCAGGCTGACGCCCTTCAGGTTCAGGATGATGTCGGTCACGTCTTCACGGACACCGGCCACCGACGAAAACTCGTGCAGCACATTGTCGATTTGCACCGAAGTGATGGCCGCACCCTGCAGCGAGCTCATCAGCACGCGGCGCAGGGCGTTGCCCATTGTCAGACCAAAGCCGCGTTCCAGCGGCTCGGCGATGACGGTTGCCTGACGGGCCGGGTCATTGCCCGGCTTGACGTCAAGCTGTTGAGGCTTGATCAATTCAGCCCAATTTTTGTGGATCATGCGTCCCTCCATTCCTGTCTGTTCCCCATGTCCTTAAGGAGCAGACTCCCGAGGTTTCAAAAAAGCGGATCGGGGCCGCGTGCTTACACGCAGCCCCGAAAGTAAAAGTCGGCTTAGACGCGGCGGCGCTTCGGCGGACGGCAACCGTTGTGGGCCATCGGTGTCACGTCACGGATCGACGTGATGTTGAAGCCAACAGCCGCCAGAGCGCGCAGGGCGCTCTCACGACCCGAGCCGGGGCCTTGCACTTCGACTTCCAGCGTTTTCACGCCGTGGTCTTGTGCTTTTTTGCCTGCATCTTCAGCGGCCATCTGGGCAGCATAGGGTGTCGATTTACGCGACCCTTTGAAGCCCATGGTACCTGCGGACGACCATGCAATTGCGTTGCCTTGAACATCCGAGATCAGAATCTTGGTGTTGTTAAAGGAAGAGTTCACATGCGCCACACCAGCGGCGATGTTCTTACGCTCTTTTTTCTTTGTACGTGTCTTATCGCGTGCCATTGATCAGAGCCTCCCTTATTTCTTCTTACCAGCAATGGCCTTTGCGGGGCCTTTGCGAGTACGTGCGTTGGTGTGAGTACGCTGACCACGAACGGGCAGGTTACGACGGTGACGCAGACCACGGTAGCAGCCAAGATCCATCAGACGTTTGATGTTCATCTGGGTATCGCGACGCAGGTCACCTTCGACGGTGTAATTTTCGTCGATGTGCTCGCGGATTTTCAGAACTTCGGTGTCGGACAGTTCGTTCACACGACGCGATGCGTCGATGCCCACTGCTTCGCAGATGGCTTTGGCCGAAGTGTTACCGATACCGGTGATGTAAGTGAGGGCGATTGGAACCCGCTTTGCAGTGGGGATGTTAACGCCGGCGATACGTGCCACGTGTCATATTCCTTTTCGTTGCGAGCCCGTAGTTCCGGGCCCTTTTTTCACAACATAAGCCCGAAGCATCGCTGCTACGGGCCGCCGCTGATCAGGTGATCTGTTCTTGTCGGGTGCGACCCAGTCAGAACCTGCGATTCTCTTTCGAGATAGCGCTAATTATGTGTCTGAGCGCGCAGGGTCAACCCCCTGTGGATAAGGATTGCTTCACCCTTTGAAACCCCAACAGTCACAGGGGAAATAGTAATCGGGCAAGACGGTGTTGCCGGTCATCTCCGTCAATGTCACGCGACCTTGGTCATTCACCGCAATCCCCATCCGCAGATCGGTGGGGCCGTCTTGTCCGTCACGCCGTGCGTTCACTTCTGCGCGCAGTCCGGGGGCGTGAGACAGCGACGTGTCTCACTGGCAGGGCAGCATAAGATGAAAGCGTTGCCGCGAAAATCTGTTTGATGCCATGCGCCGCCCCTCTTTGTCTGCCTAGGACAGCGCCTTGTCGATCGCTGCCTTGACTTGGGAAATCTCGCCCAGACCGTCGATTTTGGTCAACATGTCTTTGGCGTAGTAATAACCGATCAGCGGCGCGGTTTTCTTGTAATATTCCATCAGACGGGTTCTGAGGCTTTCCTCGTTATCGTCTGCACGACGGCGGAAATCAGAGGCGCCACAGTTGCTGCACTTGCCATCCGCAGGTTGCGGCTTGGTGGTGTCGTTGTAGACCTCACCACAGTTGCCACAAGTTGAACGCGCGGTGATACGCGCCACCAGCGCTTCATCGTCGACTTCCATTTCGACCACGGCGTCAAGGTTCTCGCCCTCGGCGGCCAGAAGATTGGTCAAAGCATCGGCCTGTGCCAGCGTGCGTGGAAAGCCGTCAAAGATGAAACCGGACGCCTTGACCGTATTCAACTGCTCGCGGATCAGACCGATCACGATCTCGTCTGTTACCAACGCGCCACGGGCCATGACGTCGGCCACGATATCGCCCATTTCGGTGCCGCTGTCCTTGGCGGCACGCAGCATGTCGCCGGTGCTCAACTGAACCATGCCACGTTCCTCGACGAGGATGCGGGCCTGTGTTCCCTTACCCGCGCCGGGCGGTCCAAGCAGAATAATATTCATCGACGCACAGGGCTCCGTTTCTTGCGGGGTTTGCCCCCTTTGCCTTTGCCGCGCAGGTTCGATTTCTCAATAAGACCTTCATACTGGTGGGCCAGCAAGTGGGATTGGACTTGCTGGATTGTATCCATCGTCACCGACACAACAATCAACACCGATGTCCCGCCGAAATAGAAGGGAATGGCAAACTGGCCTCGCAGAATTTCTGGCAGCAGACAGACCGCCGCAAGGTAACCGGCACCCAGAACCAGAATCCGGTTCACCACATATTCCAGATACTCCGAAGTTTTCTTGCCGGGACGGATGCCGGGCACAAATCCGTTCTGGTTCTTCAGATTGTCCGCAACCTCGTCAGGTTTGAAGCTAACGTTGAACGTATAGAAATAGGCGAAGAACACGATCATCGCGACGAAGAACAGCAAGTACAGCGGCTGACCGGGGCCGAAGTTGGCCAAAAGCCAGCTCATGATCGGGTTGGTCGAGTTGCCCGAGAAGGTGCTGACAGTTACGGGCAGCAGCAACAGCGACGAGGCAAAGATCGCAGGAATAACGCCAGCGGGGTTTACTTTGACGGGCAAGTGCGACGAACCGCCATCATATACCTTCATGCCGACCTGACGCCGTGGGTACTGGATGTGGATCTTGCGCAGGGCACGTTCCATGAACACCACGAACATGATGGTCGCGATCACCATGATGATCACCCCGACAATCACCGCAGGGCTGACCGCACCACTGCGACCACTGATAAAGAACTGCGCCATAGCGGCAGGAACTTCTGCGATGATGCCGACAAAGATGATCAGAGAGATACCGTTGCCGATACCGCGTGCTGTAATCTGTTCACCCAGCCACATCAGGAACATCGTGCCGCCGACCAGTGTGATCAGACAGGCCACACGGAAATACAGACCCGGATCAGTAACCAGATCACCCGCCTCAAGGCTGACGGCAAGGCCGTAGGCCTGCAAAGTCGCCAGCGCCACAGTGCCGTAGCGGGTGTATTGGTTGATTTTCTTACGCCCCTGTTCACCTTCTTTCTTGAGCTGCTCAAGCGAAGGCACCATCGAGGTCAGAAGCTGGATGATGATCGAAGCCGAAATATAGGGCATGATACCAAGGGCAAAAATGCCCATCCGCCCCAGCGCACCGCCGGTAAACATCGACACCATGCCGCCAATGCCCTGCCCTGCACCTTCCATAAACTCGCGCAATGCCGCGCCGTCGATGCCCGGAACCGGGATAAATGTGCCCAAACGATAGACAATCAGCAGGCCCAGCGTGAACAAAATGCGGTTGCGCAGGTCAGTGGCCTTGCCCAACGCAGACCAGCTGGTGTTGGCGGCCATGTTTTCGACGGCGGATACCATATATCGGCTCTTTCTGTTGCGAAAACGCCGCCCAAGCCGTTTTCCGGCGGGCGGCGTTAAGGAAAACTCAAGGCTATGTAAGCCGGACAGCGCCGACCCACAAGGTTCGAGTAAGGTTTACTCAGCCGCTGCCGTGGTTGTGACTGTCAGCGCACCGCCAGCTTTTTCCACCGCTTCGATCGCCGATTTGGACGCGCCGGTCACTTGCAGATCCAGCTTGGACGTCACTTCGCCCTTTGCCAGAACGCGGATGCCGTCCAGCTTACGACGCACCAGACCCGACGAAATCAATACGTCTTCGGTGATCGTGGCAGAGCCGTCGATTTTCTTGGCGTCGATAAATTTCTGGATCAAGCCCAGGTTCACAACGGCATAAGATTTGCGGTTCGGTTTGGTAAAGCCGCGCTTAGGCAGACGTTGATAGAGCGGCATCTGGCCACCCTCGTAGCCGTTGATCGCCACACCCGAACGGGATTTCTGACCTTTGATACCACGGCCACCCATCTTACCGGTGCCGGACCCGGGGCCACGACCAACGCGCTTGCGTTTCTTGGTGGCGCCTTCGTTGTCGCGCAGTTCATTCAGTTTCATGTCGCTTCTCCTTTTGCCGGATGTGACCCCCAGCGACGGGAGCGGTCAAACGCGGCGTTTCATGATTCTTGTGTGCCGCAGTGATGGCCACTGGGGGCGTATAAGGGATGAGACCGGATGGGGCAAGAGGCAGTTCCCCGCGCTGCGCGCGACAGCGGCACTTGGACACACCAATGCGCTGCGCCGACATGGGGTCGGGGCAGTTCTGGGTCGTCCGGTGTCTGGAGGGAAGTGGTAGGGGCCGTAAAAGGGCGGCGCCGCCAGATCGGATGTAACGAGACAGGCTTTGGGAGCCTGCACCCTGAACGGTTCAGTGTGGCCTTTGTCAGAGGCCTCTTATCCTAAGAATGCCGGAGGGGTGTCAGCCGTTCCGGCGGGTGTTGCAACGGGAGGAGGTTTACGCCGTGACGGTTAAGGGGTGATGAGGCCTGCGTGCGGTGGTGTGCGCCCTGAACTCCACCTCAATGTCGATCTGAACCAACATCAAAGTGCGCAGAGGAATCGTAACAGAAAAACGCCCCGCAGTTTTCTGCGGGGCGTTTAATATCCAGTTGACTATCTGTCGGGCTATATACCCCGTCAGATGTTCAGCCTTTTTCTTCGATGATCTCGACCATATGCGGGATCGAGTTGATCATGCCGCGGACGGAAGGTGTGTCTTCCAGTTCGCGCACACGGTGCATTTTGTTCAGGCCCAGTCCGATCAGTGTTGCGCGCTGTTTTGCAGGGCGGCGGATCGGGGAGCCGATTTGTTTAATGACGATAGTCTTGGCCATGCTTATGCCTCCTCAACCACTTGAGCGGACGACTCGACGTTGTCTTCACGCTTGGGCAGAATGTCAGCCACTTTTTTACCACGACGTTGGGCAACCGAACGAGGCGAAGCCTCTTTCTTCAGGCCGTCCATAGTGGCGCGGATCATGTTGTACGGGTTTTGCGAACCGATCGACTTGGACACAACGTCCTTGATGCCGAGCATTTCGAAAACGGCACGCATCGGACCACCGGCGATGATCCCAGTACCTTCTGGTGCTGTCCGCATCACGACTTTGCCGGCGCCGTGGCGACCTTCCATGTCGTGGTGCAGAGTGCGGCCTTCGCGCAGCTGTACGCGGATCATCTGGCGTTTGGCTTGCTCGGTGGCTTTGCGAATAGCCTCGGGGACCTCTTTCGCTTTACCTTTGCCAAAGCCGACGCGGCCTTTCTGATCGCCTACAACAACCAAAGCGGCAAAGCCAAAGCGCTTACCACCCTTGACGGTTTTGCTGACGCGGTTGATCGCGACCAGACGGTCGGCGAATTCCGGTGTTTCTTCCCGATCGCGGCGCGGGCCACGGCGGTTTTCACGTTCTGCCATGAGAACATCCCTTTCATTGGTGGCTTGCGCCGAATGGATCAATCCTGGTGGGACATATGCCCCCGGATCATCGAAGCCGCCCCCTGCATCAGCAGGGGGCGACCTACATTGGTCTTAGATTTTCAAACCACCTTCACGCGCAGCGTCGGCCAGAGCCTTCACCTTGCCGTGAAAGAGGAAGCCGCCGCGGTCGAAGTACGCTTCTTCCACGCCTGCCTTCTTCGCGCGCTCTGCAATCAAGGAACCAACCTTGGTGGCCGCGTCGATGTTGTTTTTGCCAACAACGCCGAGATCTTTCTCGAGGCTGGAAGCCGATGCCAAAGTGACACCATTTACATCGTCGATCAGCTGAACGCTGATGTTCTTGTTCGAGCGGTGAACCGAAAGACGCATGCGCCCTGCGTTCACGCGGCGAAGTTTGTTCCGGACGCGCAGGCGGCGCTTGAGGAACAGGGTCCGTTTGCTGTTTGCCATCTGTCTGGTCCTTACTTCTTCTTGCCTTCCTTGCGGAAGATATACTCGTCTTTGTATTTGATGCCTTTGCCTTTGTAGGGCTCGGGCTTCCGCCAGGCGCGAATGTTCGCAGCAACCTGACCGACGAGTTGTTCATCAATGCCTTCGACCAAAATCTCGGTCTGCTTCGGCGCGGTAACTGTCACCCCTTCGGGCGGCAGATAATCAACGTCGTGAGACAGGCCGAGGTTCAGGCGCAGGGTGTTGCCCTGCATCTGGGCGCGGTAACCCACACCGTTGATCTCCAGCTCTTTTTTAAAGCCTTCGGATACGCCTGTGACCAAATTTGCGACCATTGTGCGGCTCATGCCCCACTGCTGGCGCGCGCGCTTGGATTTGCCACGGGGCGTGATTTTGACCACATTGTCTTCGACCGTCAGGGTCACGTCATCCGTTGCCTTGAACGAACGTGTGCCTTTAGGGCCTTTGACTTCGATCGACTGGCCGCTGACCGTCGCGGAAACACCGCTGGGCAGGCTGACCGGTTTCTTACCAATACGAGACATGAAACCCTCCTTAGAATACGGTGCAAAGCACTTCGCCGCCAACATTGGCTGCGCGTGCATTTGCATCCGACATCACACCCTTGGGTGTGGAGACAATCGACACACCCAAGCCCTGACGGACAACGGGGATGTCATTGACGCCCATGTAAACGCGACGACCGGGTTTTGAAACCCGTTTCACTTCGCGAATGACGGGTTCGCCTTCGTAATATTTCAGGCTGATTTCGATGGCCGGGTGGCCGTCAGCGCCTGTTTTTGCTTCGTAACCGCGAATATAGCCTTCGTCGGCCAGCACGTCCAAAACCCATGCACGCAGCTTGGAGGCTGGTGTCATGACTGTGGATTTGCCGCGCATCTGGCTGTTGCGGATGCGTGTCAGCATGTCTGCGATAGGATCGTTCATACCAAAGCCCTCCTTACCAGCTCGACTTGACCATGCCGGGGATCTGACCACTGGAGCCAAGATCACGCAGCGCGATCCGCGAAATTTTCAGT
Organism: Pseudosulfitobacter pseudonitzschiae; assembly: GCF_002222635.1. Lineage (NCBI taxonomy): Bacteria > Pseudomonadati > Pseudomonadota > Alphaproteobacteria > Rhodobacterales > Roseobacteraceae > Pseudosulfitobacter > Pseudosulfitobacter pseudonitzschiae. The sequence goes on from NZ_CP022415.1 coordinate 2,624,953, forward strand.
TTACGATAATACGCGTGCGGACGGCCGGTCAGTTGGCAACGGTTGTGCAAACGTGTGGCCGAGCTGTTGCGCGGCAGTTTCGCCAGCCTCAGAGAAGCGCGAAAACGGTCCTCCATCGGCTGGCTTTCGTCGTTGATAATCAGTTTCAGTGCGGCGCGTTTGGCGGCGTACTTTTTAACCAGGGCTTCGCGCTTTTTCTCGCGCTCGATCATGGATTTCTTAGCCATTTCTCTAATCCTTCCCGCGCTTACGAATTGAAGGGCATGTTGAAAGCTTTCAACAGCGCCTTGGCTTCTGCGTCGGTTTTCGCCGTCGTGGCGATCACGATGTCCATGCCCCAGGTTTCATCAACTTTATCAAAGTTGATTTCAGGGAACACGATGTGCTCTTTCATACCCATGGCATAGTTGCCACGGCCGTCGAAAGATTTGCCCGATACGCCGCGGAAGTCGCGGATACGAGGCATTGCAATTGTGATCAGACGGTCGAGGAATTCGTACATGCGGTCGCCACGCAGGGTGACTTTGGCACCCAAAGGCATGTCCTCGCGCACCCGGAAACCCGCGATGGATTTCTTGGCGACTGTGGTCAAAGCCTTCTGGCCTGCGATCGCGGACAGGTCTTCCTGAGCGGATTTGGCTTTCTTGCTGTCACGGACAGCTTCTGCACCACAACCGATGTTCAGGACGATTTTGTCCAGACGCGGGATTTGCATCTCGTTCTTATAGCCGAACTCTTCTTTCAGAGCAGCGCGGACTGCGTCGCGGTACTGCTCCTTCAGGCGGGGAGTGTATTTTGCGTCGTCGAGCATTAGATCACGTCCCCTGTTGTCTTGGCAAAGCGCACTTTCTTGTCGCCTTCCACTTTAAAGCCCACACGGGTGGGTTTTCCGTTTGCGTCCAGCAGAGCAAGGTTGCTCAGGTCAACCGGCATCGCTTTGGGGATGCGGCCGCCTTGGCTGGTCTGGCTTTGGCGTGTGGCGCGGATGGCGATGTTCAGGCCATCAACCACGGCTTTGTTCGACTTGGGGTCAACCGAGGCAACTGTGCCTTGTTTACCTTTGTCCTTGCCGGTGAGCATGACGACTTTGTCGCCTTTTTTTAGCTTCGCAGCCATCAGAGCACCTCCGGAGCCAGCGAGATGATTTTCATGAAGTTCTTGGCGCGCAGTTCGCGAACAACCGGGCCAAAGATACGTGTACCGATGGGCTCGTTGTTGTTGTTCAGAATGACGGCTGCGTTGCGGTCGAAACGGATGGCGGTGCCATCTTCGCGACGAACTTCTTTGGCGGTGCGAACAACGACGGCCTTGCGGACGTCGCCTTTTTTCACACGGCCGCGCGGAATGGCTTCCTTGACCGACACGACAATAATGTCGCCGACGGACGCGTATTTACGCTTGGAACCACCCAGCACCTTGATGCACTGAACACGGCGAGCGCCGCTGTTGTCAGCAACATCCAGGTTGGTTTGCATCTGGATCATTTGGTTTCTCCCGACCTTTGGGGGGCGATGCGTGCCTGATCCCCAGGGTTTCGATTAATGTTGAGAGTGTGACTCAGGCGTCAGCGCCTGCGTACACTTCCCAGCGTTTTGTCTTCGAGCGCGGCGCACATTCAATAATGCGGACTGTGTCACCGACCTTGAAGGCATTCTGTTCATCGTGCGCCCGGTATTTCTTGGACTTACGAATGGTCTTTTTCAAAACCGGGTGCGTAAAGCGACGCTCTACGTTCACGGTGATGGTTTGTTCGTTTGCGTCGGAAGTCACGACGCCTTGCAGGATACGCTTGGGCATGTCGGCCTTCCTTATTCAGCTGTAGCTGCGATGGCAGCCTTTTGGTTCAGGATCGTCTTCACACGCGCGGCGTTGCGGCGTGCGATGCGGATCAAAGCAGGGTTTTCCAGCTGGCCTGTCGCTTGCTGGAAGCGCAGGTTGAAGCTTTCTTTTTTCAGCTCGGCCAGCTTGTCGCGCAGCTGGTCCGGCGTCATGTCGCGCAGTTCTTGGGCGTTCATCCCATTTTCCTTTCAACATCACCAGTAGGCCCCTGAGGGGTGACCATGATTCTGGTGGAGTTCATGATGAAAGGTGCCAATACGCGGGATGACCCAACATGGCAACCCCTTTGCGGGATATGCCTGTCGTAATCTCGCACTGTGGCCTGCGGGCGATTGATCCCGAGGGGGGCAAGCTGGTATCGGCAAAGCAGATCTGTATTAGCGAGAACATTATGACCCAGAAAACTGCCCTTGTCACGGGTGCCGCACGCGGCATCGGCCTTGCCACCACACATCTGTTTGTCGAACAGGGCTGGCGCGTAGCTATGGTGGACCGTGACGGAGATGAGCTGGCCAATGTCGCCAAGGGCATCAACGAGGCCTCTCCTTTCGTGTGCGATGTGTCGCAGGCTGATCAAGTGGACCAGATGGTTGCAGACGTACGCACCACCTTTGGCCGGATCGACGCGGTTGTGAACAACGCAGGTGTCGCGGATTTCGGGCCGATCGAGGAAACCGATTTTGCCCGCTGGCGCCGTGTGATGGAGACCAATCTGGACGGCGTATTTCTGGTCTCGCAGGCCTGCATCCCATCGCTCAGGGAAACCCGTGGCGCGCTGCTGAACATCGCGTCGATCTCGGGGCTGCGGGCGTCGACGCTGCGGGTGGCCTATGGCACATCCAAAGCGGCCGTGATCCATTTGACCAAACAACAGGCCGCCGAACTGGGCGAATATGGCATTCGAGCCAACTGCGTTTGCCCCGGCCCTGTGCGCACCAAACTGGCGATGGCGGTGCACACCCAAGAGATTATCGACGCCTATCACGACGCGATCCCGCTGAACCGCTACGGCACCGAAAACGAGATCGCGGAGGTGATCACGTTCCTTTGCTCGGACAAGGCCAGCTATGTCACCGGTCAGATCGTCGCCTCAGACGGTGGGTTCGACAGCACCGGCGTGGGCCTGCCTGCCCTGCGCACTTAACCCTCTGTTAGAAAGTTGCCCCCATGTCCAAAATCTCATCGCTTTTCGTAACCCGCCTGTATCACGCCCAACTGTCCGAACACGCCCCCGCCATCGACGCGGATGAAATGAGCGTGTCTTGCTATGCCATCGCCGAAGATGACGAGGCGGGACAGGACTGGTGCGAAGAAAACGGCTATCCGGGGTATACGTCCTATGCGTCGTTGACGGACCTGCCTTGGCGGTTTCCGATATTTGCCGATCTGGTCAAGGCGCTGGACAAACACGTGGCGGCCTTTGCCAAGGACGCGGGTTTTGATCTGGATGGGCGCAAGCTGGTGCTGGAAGATCTGTGGATCAACATCCTGCCCGAAGGCGGCAGCCATTCGGGGCATATCCACCCCCATTCGGTCGTGTCCGGCACCACCTATGTCGCCATGCCCGAGGCCGCGAGCGCGATCAAATTCGAAGACCCCCGCCACGCAATGATGATGGCAGCCCCGCCCCGCGTTAAAGACGTGCGCGAAGAGATGAAACCGTTCATCTACATCGCGCCCGCAGTCGGTGATATTTTGCTGTGGGAAAGCTGGCTGCGCCACGAGGTGCCAATGAATATGAGCGAAGACGAGCGGGTTTCGGTGTCGTTCAACTATCGCTGGGAGTGACTTCCCGATCCTAATTGCGCCTAAGATTTAGGCGTAAAACCTTGACTGGGGGTAAAATTCCCTGAACCTCTGCATGTGAACTGTGCAGAGGTTGCGCTTAGAATGTTTGAGATCGTCCTTTTCATCCTGTTGGTTGCGGTCTCTTTTGCCTTTATTTTCAAGCCAAAGTTGAATTCAGGCAAGCGGGCTGCGCCCCCGAAAGCCCCAACACCATTGGCCCCCGCAAAGATCGAGCCGCTTGGAAGTGCAGAGCGTTTCACCAAGATGCCAGCGCCCCGGCAACCAGCACAGTCTGAACCGGCGCATCTCTATCCCCCGCAAAAACACAAGGACCACGCGCCGCCGCCACCTGTTCCGGCATCGCGGCAACTGAAGGGTCGCGCCTATGTCATCGACGGCGATACCATTGCGATTGAACGGATCAAAATCCGCCTTGCGGGCATTGACGCACCCGAACTGGATCAACCGTGGGGTCAGAAGTCAAAATGGGCGATGGTGCGTTTGTGTAAAGGCCAAACCATCCGCGTCGAACTGACAGGCGAGACATCTTATGACCGGTTGGTCGGCACCTGTTACTTGCCCGACGGGCGCGACATCGGGGCCGAGATCATCAAACAAGGTCTGGCGCTGGACGGCGGACATTATTCCAAGGGCAAGTATCGCCATCTTGAACCCGATGGCGTGCGACAAAAGCTGCGCTTTTACGGGCGCTGGCGTTAGCAGGCGCCGCTTGGCTCGGGCCTATTTTGCCTTTTCGGCGTTCTTTTTCTTGGCAAGCTTTTCCTCTTTGGTCAGCTTGTTCCCCCAGACGTTGTTGCTTAGCCCCAGATCGTCGGGCATCGGCTTGGTCTTGCCCTTTTTGATGTTGCCGCCCTTGTCCAGAAATTGCTGGATCAGCTCGGCGTCGGTGGTGGGCTTGGGGACTTGTTTCATCGCAGTGGCCTTTTTTGGGAAGCGGAACGTCGTCTGCGGCAACGGTAATTGGGTTTGGGAGCGTTGGCCAGCCTCGGTCTGACACAAGTCACAAAGGGCAGCGCACTCGAATTTCAGGCTTGGCGCTTGGAGCAAAAGAAAAAGCCCCCGCCGATTGCACGACGGGGGCTTTTATCTCTACCGGAGCGGAACGGGCATTTGCCTTGCAAATACCCTGCCTCCGCCCCGTCGCGCCAAAGCGCGACGTTTACCAGTCTTCGCGAACCACGACGCGGGTTTTAATCGGCAGCTTCATCGCAGCAAGGCGCAGGGCCTCGCGCGCAATGTCGTCGCCGACGCCGTCGATTTCAAACATCACACGGCCGGGCTTAACTTTGGCCGCCCAACGGTCGACCGAACCCTTACCTTTACCCATACGAACTTCGATGGGCTTGGCTGTGACGGGAACGTCCGGGAAAATCCGGATCCAAACACGGCCCTGGCGTTTCATGTGACGTGTCATCGCGCGGCGTGCCGCTTCGATTTGACGTGCTGTAACCCGCTCGGGCTCAAGGGCTTTGAGACCGTAGGTGCCGAAGTTCAGGTCAGACCCGCCCTTCGCCAGCCCCTTGATGGAGCCCTTGAACTGTTTGCGGAACTTCGTGCGTTTTGGTTGAAGCATCTCTATTCCCCTTTAGCGACGGCCACCAGCGCCACGGGGCGCAGGACCATCCTGGAGTTCTTGTGCTTTACGGTCACGCGCCTGCGGATCGTGCTCCATGATTTCACCTTTAAAGATCCAAGTTTTGATCCCGATGATACCATAAGCAGTTGTCGCTTCGACGTGTGCGTAATCGATGTCGGCCCGCAGGGTGTGCAAAGGCACGCGGCCTTCACGATACCATTCGGTCCGCGCAATTTCGGCGCCGCCCAGACGGCCAGCGACGTTCACACGGATGCCCAGGGCGCCCATACGCATGGCGTTCTGAACCGCACGCTTCATGGCGCGACGGAAAGACACCCGACGCTCCAGCTGCTGTGCAATGCTTTCGCCCACCAGTGCCGCGTCCAGTTCCGGCTTGCGCACCTCAACGATGTTCAGGTGCAGCTCGCTGTCGGTCAGGTTGGCCAGCTTCTTGCGCAGCACTTCGATGTCGGCGCCTTTTTTGCCGATAATCACGCCGGGACGTGCCGTGTGGATCGTAACGCGGCACTTTTTGTGCGGACGTTCGATGATCACGCGGGCGATACCGGCCTGCTTGCACTCATCCTTGATGAAATCACGGATTTTCAGGTCTTCCAGCAGAAGGTTCCCGTAATCCTTGGTGTCGGCGTACCAACGGCTGTCCCAGGTGCGGTTCACCTGAAGACGCATACCGATCGGATTGACTTTGTTACCCATCAGGCTTGCTCCTCGACTTGACGCACTTTGATCGTGATTTCGGCAAACGGCTTCATGATCTTGCCAAACCGGCCACGGGCGCGCGGACGACCGCGTTTCAGGGTCAGGTTTTTGCCAACCCACGCTTCCGCAACGATCAGTTCGTCAACGTCCAGGTTGTGGTTGTTTTCAGCATTCGCAATCGCTGACTGAAGACATTTCTTCACGTCCTGCGCGATCCGTTTTTTCGAGAACGTCAGGTCGGTCAACGCTTTGTCGACTTTCTTGCCGCGGATCATCTGTGCAACCAGGTTCAGCTTCTGAGGGCTGGTGCGCAGCATGCGGGTTTTTGCCATGGCTTCGTTGTCGGCCACGCGGCGCGGATTCTTATCCTTGCTCATTTGCGTTTCGCCTTCTTGTCAGCGGCGTGACCGTAATAGGTACGCGTCGGCGAAAATTCACCGAACTTCTGGCCAATCATATCCTCGGTGACGTTCACCGGAATGTGCTTGTGGCCGTTGTACACGCCAAATGTGAGGCCCACGAACTGGGGCAGAATGGTGGAGCGACGCGACCAGATCTTGATCACTTCGTTGCGGCCGCCTTCACGCGACGCTTCGGCCTTTTTCAGGACGTAGCTGTCGACGAACGGGCCTTTCCATACGGAACGAGACATCTATTAGCGTCCCTTCTTCTTGGCGTGACGCGAGCGGATGATCAGCTTTTGCGACGCTTTGTTTTTGTTGCGAGTGCGAGCACCCTTCGTGGGCTTGCCCCAAGGCGATACGGGGTGACGACCACCCGATGTACGGCCTTCACCACCACCGTGCGGGTGGTCGATCGGGTTCATAACGACACCACGCACGGACGGGCGGATGCCCTTGTGACGCATACGGCCAGCTTTACCAAAGTTCTGGTTGCTGTTGTCGGGGTTCGACACGGCACCGACGGTGGCCATGCATTCCTGACGCACCAGACGCAGCTCGCCGGACGACAGGCGGATCTGGGCGTAGCCACCATCGCGGCCCACAAACTGGGCGTATGTGCCTGCGGCACGCGCGATCTGACCACCCTTGCCGGGTTTCATTTCGATGTTGTGTACGATCGTGCCGATGGGCATGCCCGAGAAAGGCATCGCGTTACCGGGTTTGATGTCAGCCTTTTGGCTCGACACGATCTTGTCCGCCACTGCCAGACGCTGGGGCGCGAGAACATAGGCTTGTTCGCCGTCCTCGTACTGTACCAATGCGATAAACGCGGTCCGGTTGGGGTCATATTCGATGCGAACGACTGTGGCCGCCACGTCAAATTTATTACGTTTGAAATCGACGATCCGGTAGAGGCGTTTCGCCCCACCGCCTTTGCGGCGCATCGTGATCCGTCCGGTGTTGTTCCGTCCGCCATTTTTGGTCAGACCCTCTGTGAGGGCTTTGACCGGGCGGCCTTTCCAAAGCTCCGAACGGTCGATCAGTACCAGCCCGCGCTGGCCCGGCGTCGTCGGCTTATACGACTTAAGTGCCATGTTTGCTGTCTTCCGTTTTGCTTGTCAGCGACCAAAGTCGCCGTGGTTGTAGGGCCCCGAAGGTCCCCGTTTGGAATGTTCTTTGGCCTAAGCCTGTGCTTCGACCGAAAACAAAGGCAAAGCCCCGGACGAATCCGGGGCTGGTGCCGATGTGGTCGTTTAGGGGAGCAAAGGGACGGGGTCAAGCGGTAAGGCTTGAGAATATAGGCCACCCGTGTTTTGACCGCGCGCCCGCAGCCTTGACCGGAACAGAAAAACCCCGACCACTCGCGCAGCCGGGGTTTCCCGATACTATACCGAACGACTTACAGTCCCGAGGACACGTCGATGGTGTTGCCCTCTTCGAGGGTCACATAGGCTTTTTTGACGTCCTTCCGACGACCGGGATGGCCGCGGAAACGCTTGGTCTTGCCTTTGGTGATGGACGTGTTCACGGCCTTCACCTTGACGCCGAAGACGGCCTCGACGGCCTCTTTGATCATCGGCTTGTTGCTGTCCATCGCCACTTCGAACACAACGGCATTGGCTTCAGAAGCCATTGTTGCTTTCTCGGTGATGATCGGCTTGCGGATCACGTCGTAGTGGTTTGCTTTGGCGCTCATTTCAAACGGGCCTCCAGTGCTTCGACACCTGCTTTGGTGAGCACGAGTGTGTCACTTTTCAGAATGTCATAGACGTTTGCGCCCATCGACGGCAGAATATCCAGGCCTTCGATGTTGCGCGATGCGATCAGGAAGTCTTCGTTGACCGAAGCCCCGTCAACCACCAGTGTACGCTTCCAGCCAAGGTCTTTGACCTGTTTGGCCAGAGCGGCGGTTTTACCGGCGGCGACTGCCGCATCGATGATAACCAGTTCGCCCGCTTTCATCTTGGCGCTGAGTGCGTGACGCAGGCCCAGTTTGCGGAACTTCTTGGTCAGCTCGTGGCCATGCGAACGCGGGGTCGGACCCTTGTAGATACCACCTTTGCGGAAGATCGGCGCGTTACGGTCACCGTGGCGTGCGCCGCCGGTGCCTTTTTGGCGATAGATCTTCTTGGTCGAATAGGAGGTTTCCGAGCGGGTCTTGACCTTGTGCGTACCCTGTTGCGCATTGTTGCGCTGCCAGCGCACGACGCGGTGCAGGATGTCGGCACGTGGCTCGAGACCGAACAGGGCCTCGTCCAGATCTACCGAACCGGCTTTGGCGCCGTCCATTTTGATGACATCGAGTTTCATGCGTCACCTTCTTTCTTGTCTTCGGCGTCCGAGTTGTCGGCGTCCGAACCTTCAGCTGCGATATCGGCTTCAGCTGCTTTCAGCGCTTCGGCTTCTGCGGCGGCTTGCTCTTCGGCCAGACGCTTGGCTTCTGCTTCGGCCTCGGCTGCGGCGGCGGCGGCGGCTTCTTCAGCTGCCTTGGCGGCTTCGTCAGCAGCGGATCGCAGCGCGGCGGGCAGGATTGCACTGTCGGGGAACGGTTTTTTGACCGCATCCTTGACTGTCACCCAACCACCTTTGGAACCGGGAACGGCGCCTTTGACCATGATCAGGCCACGGTCGCTGTCGGTGCGGATCACTTGCAGGTTTTGCGTGGTGACACGGGCAGCGCCCATGTGACCGGCCATTTTCTTACCTTTGAAAACCTTGCCGGGATCCTGACACTGACCTGTCGAGCCGTGCGAACGGTGCGAGATCGAAACACCGTGCGACGCGCGCAGACCACCGAAGTTGTGACGCTTCATCGCACCGGCAAAACCTTTACCGATGGATGTGCCTGCCACGTCCACGAACTGACCTTCAAAGTAATGGTCAGCGATGATTTCCTCACCCACTGCCAGCATGGCCTCGGGATCGACGCGGAATTCGGCAACTTTACGCTTGGGCTCAACCGAAGCGGCAGCAAAGTGACCGCGCATCGCCTGGCTTGTGCGTTTGACTTTGGCTGTGCCCGCGCCGAGCTGAACAGCTGTATAGCCGTCTTTCTCGGGTGTGCGTTGGGCAACAACCTGCAATTTGTCGAGCTGGAGAACGGTTACAGGAATCTGTTTGCCGTCTTCCATGAACAGTCGGGTCATGCCGACTTTTTTCGCGATAACGCCTGAGCGCAACATATGATTACCCTCCTACGCTTACGATTGCAGCTTGATCTCGACGTCCACACCGGCGGCCAGGTCGAGCTTCATCAGCGCGTCCACGGTCTGGGGAGTCGGATCAACGATGTCCAGCAGGCGCTTGTGCGTGCGGATCTCGAACTGGTCACGGGATTTCTTGTCAACGTGGGGACCACGCAGAACGGTGAATTTTTCAATCTTGTTCGGCAGCGGAATGGGGCCGCGAACCGAAGCGCCTGTGCGCTTCGCGGTGTTGACGATTTCCTGAGTGGAAGCATCAAGCACCCGATAGTCAAACGCCTTGAGGCGAATGCGGATGTTTTGGCTTTGTGCCATGTGCATATCCCTTGACTTGGGATTTCAACGGATTGGAGGAATGGCGCTCATCGTCACCCCTCGTCGCGTATTGTGTAGAACCAAGAAGGGCACGCATAGGCGCACCCTTCTGATAATCTGGGCCGTTTACGAGGAGTCGTGTGCAAATGCAATGGGCATCTTGCAAAAACTTGCGCGCAAAATCGCCCCTGTCCGGGGTCAAATTTGCATAATCCAGCCAGCACGCTATATAAAGCAAAAAAAACAAGAAGATCGCTGAGCAGTTTGATATGTTTGAAGTCCTGAAGAATATCTGGGGTCATACCCTGGCCCCAATGTTGCAGCGCCCCCGGCGGTTGCAAGTAGCGGCCCTGTGCCACCGCACCAAGGGCAGCAACACCGAGGTTTTGTTGGTCACCAGCCGCGACACGGGGCGCTGGATCATCCCCAAAGGCTGGCCGATCCGCGGGCTGAAATCATCCGAGGCCGCCTTGCAAGAAGCATGGGAAGAAGCCGGAGTGCGCAACAGCAAGGCAATCGAAGCCCCTATCGGCACCTATACCTATGACAAACGCCAGAACACAGGTTGGGATATGCCGGTGGAAACGCTTGTGTATTCCGTAGCCGTCACCGAGCTGAGCGAAGATTTCCCCGAAGCGCATGAACGCACGCGCAGATGGGTGTCGCCAAACGATGCTGCCAACATGGTTGCCGAGCCCGAGTTACAGATGATTTTGCGCCAACTGTAACGACGCTTCATGCCTAGCTGCGCTTGATCACAGGCGACGCATGAGGCAAGTACGGTCAATTGCAAAAGGGATCGGACACATGAGCGACACAGAAGGCGATCCGCGCCACCTTGAAACACTTGACCGCGATCTTGCGCGTTTTTCCAATGTGGAGCTTGCGGCACTGTATGTGTCACGTCCGATGGTCAGCACCGGCATCGCACTGATCTTTGTAGTGATGGCCGGATTGGCTGCGGCGTTGTTCTTTGGTCAGGCCAACAATTCGGTTATTGTCGTCGTTGCCGCTTGCCTCGGCGCCTATATGGCGCTGAACATTGGCGCCAACGACGTGGCCAACAACATGGGCCCCGCAGTGGGCGCCAACGCGCTGACAATGGGCGGGGCGATTGCCATTGCCGTTGTTTTCGAAAGCGCAGGTGCGTTGCTGGCAGGTGGCGACGTCGTGTCGACCGTCGCCAAGGGTATCATCGCCCCTGAAAGCATGGGCACCGCCAACGCCTTTATATGGGCAATGATGGCCGCGCTGCTGTCGGCAGCGCTTTGGATCAATCTTGCCACATGGATTGGTGCTCCTGTGTCCACCACGCATTCCGTTGTGGGCGGCGTGATGGGCTCAGGTATTGCCGCCGTGGGTTTTGCCGCCGTGAACTGGCCCACGATGAGCAAGATTGCCGCCAGTTGGGTGATCTCGCCGGTGCTGGGCGGGGCTGTGGCCGCACTGTTTCTTGCCCTGATCAAATCCCGCATCATCTACCGCGAAGACAAGATCGCAGCTGCGCGCGTCTGGGTGCCGGTTCTGGTGGGCGTCATGGCGGGTTCCTTTGCCAGCTATCTGGCGCTTAAAGGGCTGAACAAAGTCATCAAGATTGAAATTTACACCACGCTGCTGATCGGGTTGGGCATCGGTCTGGTCACGTGGGCGGTTATGATCCCGCTGATCCGCAGGCAATCCGAGGGGCTGGAGAACCGCAACAAGTCGCTAAAAGTGCTGTTCGGTATTCCGTTAATCGTTTCGGCGGCCTTGCTCAGCTTTGCGCACGGGGCCAATGATGTGGCCAACGCCGTTGGGCCACTTGCCGCAATCGTTCAGGCCTCGGGCACGGGCAACTTTACCGAGGCTGTCAGCATCCCGACATGGGTGATGGTCATGGGAGCCTTCGGGATCTCGTTCGGACTGTTCCTGTTCGGACCAAAGCTGATCCGCTTGGTCGGCGGTCAGATCACCAAGCTGAACCCGATGCGCGCCTATTGCGTCGCGCTATCGGCAGCGATTACGGTTATCGTGGCCAGTTGGCTGGGCCTGCCTGTCAGCTCAACCCACATCGCGGTGGGCGGCGTTTTCGGCGTCGGGTTCTTCCGCGAATGGGACGCCGAGCGGCGCATCCGAAAAGCCAAAGTCGCAATGCCCGACCGCGCCAGATTTGCGCCAGAAGAACGCCGCCGCCGCAAGCTGGTTCGCCGCTCGCATTTCATGACGGTCATCGCCGCTTGGGTCATCACCGTGCCCGCTGCGGCCACACTGTCTGCAGTGATCTTTTTTGGCATCCAAAGCGTGGCCGGTTAACCACGTCTTGCGCCCCGCATTACGAAATTGATTCGTGGGCCGAAACACACCCGGAACGCGAAAACAGAACAGTGGGGCCACATCGTCACGATTGATCCGATGCGGGAAACCGACCAGCAAAAACAGGCTCTGTTTTTGTCCCTTTCAGGGGAATAGGGCGATCTTCGGGTCGCCACACTTTCCCCGTGCGTGTACTCTTGCCGCACCGGTCCACCATCGGGCGCTCTGCAGGGGGCATCATCCCGATGGTGATGCCCCGGTCACGGCTGGGCCCCTCACACCAACCGCCAGGCCGCAATGACGTGAATACGCATCGCCCGGCAGCCCAAGGCTTTGCCGGGCCATCCTCGAACCAGTGGAGCCTCAGCGATGACCAAACAGAGCACACCTGATCAGAACCATGCCGGCACAGGCCCGGAAATGCCGGACGCCATGAAAATGACCACCGTTCCCGACCTTGAACGCCGCATGGTCAGCTTTACCCCCGGCACCCGTATTTCCACCCGGAAAGGGCTTGTCGCTGTTGAGAACCTCGAGGTCGATGACGAAGTGATCACCCGCGAACGTGGCTATCAGCCGATCCGCTGGATCGGCTCCAGCCAGTTGACCGCCGCTGAGTTAAACCAGAACCCGCAGTTGCAACCTGTGCTGGTCCGCAAGGGCGCACTGGCGAAAAAGCAACCGCTGTGCGACACCTTGTTGAACCCGAACCAGCGGATCCTGATCATCAACGCCGAAGATGATCCGCACGACGCGCCCGAAGGGTTAGTGGCCATCAGCGCCTTGCAGGACCGTGACGGGGTCGAACGTGTCGCGGCGTCCGACGTCACCTATATCCATCTGGTGTTTGACCTGCATCCCGTGGTGATGGGCGACGGAGTGTGGTCGGACAGCTTTCAGCCCGGAAATACCAAGGCTCGCCACAAGAGTGACCGAGGGCAAGTAGTGGACCTGTTTCCTGAACTGACGCCAATGTCTACCAACAGTGAACCCGTCTGCGCCCAAGCCGCCGCCGAGAAAGAATACGCACAACGCCTGTCTGGTCAGTCGCAAGAGTAAACACCCACAGCCCCGGCAGGCACTGGAATACAAAAAAGGCCGCAGCTAGTGCTGCGGCCTTTTCTATTGAAGCGATGGCGGGCCACCGGCCCGCTCGGCGGCTTATTCGGTGATCTTCGACACCACGCCGGCGCCCACTGTGCGGCCACCTTCACGGATCGCAAAGCGCAGGCCTTGCTCCATGGCGATCGGCGCGATCAGTTCAACGTCGAACTTCAGGTTGTCACCGGGCATAACCATTTCCGTACCTTCGGGCAGGTTCACGGTGCCGGTCACGTCTGTCGTCCGGAAGTAGAACTGCGGACGGTAGTTCGCGAAGAACGGCGTGTGACGCCCACCTTCATCCTTGGTCAGGATATAGGCTTCGGCTTCGAACTTGGTGTGCGGGTTCACTGAACCGGGTTTGCACAGAACCTGACCACGCTCGACGCCTTCACGGTCAATACCGCGCAGCAGGGCGCCGATGTTGTCACCAGCTTCACCACGATCCAGCAGCTTGCGGAACATTTCAACGCCTGTGCAGGTCGTTTTCTTGGTGTCACGGATGCCGACGATTTCGATGTCGTCGCCAACGTTGATCACGCCACGCTCGATACGACCGGTCACAACTGTACCACGACCCGAAATCGAGAACACGTCCTCGACGGGCATCAGGAACGGCTGGTCCACGGCACGCTCGGGTGTCGGGATGTACTCGTCAACAGCGGCCATCAGCTTTTTGATCGACTCTTCGCCGATCTCGGGGTCGCGGCCTTCCATAGCGGCCAGAGCCGAGCCGGGGATGATCGGAATGTCATCGCCAGGGTAATCATACGAGGACAAAAGCTCGCGGATTTCCATTTCGACCAGTTCCAGCAGTTCTTCGTCGTCCACCTGGTCCACTTTGTTCATGTAGACAACCATGTAGGGGATGCCCACCTGACGGCCCAGCAGGATGTGCTCGCGCGTTTGCGGCATCGGGCCGTCTGCTGCGTTCACAACCAGAATCGCGCCGTCCATCTGGGCAGCACCGGTGATCATGTTCTTGACGTAGTCGGCGTGGCCGGGGCAGTCGACGTGCGCATAGTGGCGCGCTTCGGTTTCATATTCGACGTGTGCGGTCGAAATGGTGATGCCGCGGGCTTTTTCTTCGGGCGCGCCGTCGATCTGGTCGTAGGCTTTGAAGTCACCAAAGTATTTGGTGATCGCAGCTGTCAGCGTCGTTTTACCGTGGTCAACGTGGCCGATTGTGCCGATGTTAACGTGCGGTTTATTGCGTTCAAACTTTTCCTTAGCCATGAGAGGCCTCCTATTTGTCTTGTTTGGGCGGCGGGGCAGGCCCCGCCCTACGTGTGGTGGGTAGGGCGGGGCCTGCCCCGCCATCCCGTTATGCGAATTTGGACTGGATCTCTTCCGAGATGTTTTGCGGTACGGCTTCGTAGTGATCAAACTGCATCGAGAAGTTCGCACGACCCGAGGACATCGAACGCAGGGTGTTGATGTAGCCGAACATGTTGGCCAGCGGCACGAATGCGTCAATCGCAATCGCGTTGCCGCGGGTGTCCTGACCCTGAACCTGACCGCGACGCGATGTCAGGTCGCCAATGATGCCGCCAGTGTATTCTTCCGGCGTCACAACTTCGACTTTCATGATCGGTTCCAGCATCTTCGCACCGGCCTTGCGCATGCCTTCACGCATACACATCCGCGCTGCGATTTCGAACGCCAGAACGCTCGAGTCCACATCGTGGAATTTACCGTCGATCAGCGCAACCTTGAAGTCGATCACGGGGAAACCAGCCAGAGGGCCGCTGTCCATGACCGAACGGATGCCTTTTTCAACGCCCGGGATGTACTCCTTGGGCACCGAACCACCAACAATGCGGCTCTCGAACGAGAAACCTTCGCCCGGCTCTGTCGGCGAGATGATCATCTTCACCTCGGCGAACTGACCCGAACCACCCGATTGCTTTTTGTGGGTGTAGGTGTGTTCGACTTCGTGGCCGATGGTCTCGCGGTAGGCCACTTGCGGCGCACCGATGTTCGCCTCGACTTTGAACTCGCGACGCAGGCGGTCAACCAGAATGTCGAGGTGAAGTTCGCCCATGCCCTTCATGATGGTCTGACCGGATTCAATATCGGTCTCCACACGGAAGGAGGGGTCTTCGGCGGCCAGACGTTGCAGGCCCATCGACATTTTTTCCTGGTCGGCTTTGGTCTTGGGCTCGACGGCGATCTCGATCACGGGATCGGGGAACGTCATCGTTTCCAGAACAACAGGGTCGTTGACGGCGCAAAGCGTGTCACCGGTTGTGGTGTTCTTCAGACCTGCCAGCGCGATAATGTCGCCCGCGAACGCTTCGGTGATCTCTTCACGCTCGTTCGAGTGCATCATCATCATTCGGCCAACACGCTCTTTGTTGCCCTTGGTCGAGTTCAACAGCGTGTCACCCTTGTTCAGCACGCCCGAGTAGATGCGTGTAAAGGTCAGGGTGCCGACGAAGGGGTCGTTCATGATTTTGAACGCCAGCGCCGAGAACGCCATCGTATCATCCGCGCGACGCGGAATGTTGCGTGTTTCTGTTTCGTCACCGGGTTTGAAGCCCATGTAATCTACAACGTCCATCGGCGACGGCAAATAGTCGATCACAGCGTTCAGCAGAGGCTGGACGCCTTTGTTCTTGAACGCGGAACCACACAGAACGGGGATGAATTTGATCGCCAGTGTACCCGCACGGATCAGGCGGCGCAGTGTCGGCACATCGGGCTCTTCGCCTTCAAGATATGCTTCCATCGCGTCGTCGTCCATTTCGACGGCAACTTCGATCATTTTCGCGCGCCATTCGTCAGCTTGGTCTTTCAGGCTGTCGCGGATCGGACGCTTGAACCAGCTTGCGCCCAGATCTTCGCCTTCCCAGACCCATTCTTCCATGGTCACGAGATCGATCATGCCTTCCAGCTCGGTCTCGGCGCCAATCGGAATCTGGATCGGGCAAGGGGTCGCGCCGGTGCGGTCCTGAATCATGCGAACGCAGTTGAAGAAATCCGCGCCGATTTTGTCCATCTTGTTGACGAAGACAATCCGCGGAACTTTGTAGCGGTCGGCCTGACGCCACACGGTTTCGGTCTGCGGCTCGACACCCGCGTTGGCGTCAAGAACGGCAACCGCACCATCAAGAACCGCCAGTGAACGTTCGACTTCAATGGTGAAGTCAACGTGGCCGGGGGTGTCGATGATGTTCATGCGGTGCTTGGGCGTGTCGGGTGTCTCACCGTCTTCGGTGCGCTCCCAGAACGTGGTGGTCGCAGCCGAGGTGATCGTGATGCCACGCTCTTGCTCTTGTTCCATCCAGTCCATGGTGGCGGCGCCATCATGCACCTCACCGATGTTGTGCGACTTGCCTGTATAGAACAGAATACGTTCCGAACAGGTTGTTTTACCAGCATCAATGTGTGCCATGATGCCGAAGTTGCGGTAGCGGTCGAGCGGATAATCGCGTGCCATTGGGCTGCTTCCTCAGAGATTGCGTCGGAGAACCGACGTATTACCAACGATAATGGCTGAACGCTTTGTTGGCGTCGGCCATCTTGTGTGTGTCTTCGCGCTTTTTGACCGCTGTACCGCGGGACTGAACGGCGTCCATCAGTTCGCCTGCAAGGCGCTCTTCCATGGTGTTTTCGTTCCGTGCGCGGCTGGCTTTGATCAGCCAGCGGATTGCCAGGGCTTCGCGGCGCTCGGGGCGCACTTCGACGGGAACCTGGTAAGTCGCACCGCCGACGCGGCGCGAACGCACTTCGACGGAGGGTTTGATGTTGTCCAGCGCTTCGTGAAACACTTCCACGGGGGCGCGCTTGATTTTGACTTCAACGCGCTCAAGTGCGTTGTAGACGATGCGTTCGGCGGTCGATTTCTTACCGTCCAGCATCAGGTTGTTCATGAATTTTGTCAGAACCTTATCGCCATACTTGGCGTCGGGCAGGACTTCGCGTTTTTCAGCGGCGTGACGACGTGACATCCTCAGCTTCCCTCTTCGGTGGCCGCACAACGTGTCTCATGACTGCGGTGGCGGTGTTTTGATATGTATCGCAAGATGCGAGAGCGAATTTTTCCAATCTAGCATGCAGTTAATCTGCATTCAGACCGTGCAAGGCCCTGCGTTGCCACAAGACCCAAAGCGCTTTCACCAGTGCGGTAGGCATGGTGAAAGCGCCGAGCATTATTTGGGACGTTTCGCGCCGTATTTCGAACGGCGTTGTTTCCGGTCCTTGACGCCTTGGGTGTCCAATACGCCGCGCAGAACGTGGTAACGGACACCGGGAAGGTCTTTTACGCGGCCGCCACGGATCAGAACCACAGAGTGCTCCTGAAGGTTGTGGCCTTCACCCGGGATATAGCTGATGACTTCGAAACCGTTGGTCAGGCGAACCTTCGCAACGCGACGCATGGCCGAGTTCGGTTTCTTGGGCGTTGTTGTATAAACGCGTGTGCAAACGCCGCGCTTTTGCGGGCATTCTTGCAGGTGCGTCGATTTCGAACGTCGGATTTTAGGCTGGCGCGGCTTGCGGATCAGCTGTTGGATCGTTGGCATTCCGGTTTTTTCCCCGTCTTACACATGTGCTGCGGGAGAACCCCGCGGTTTCAATTCAATCGTCCGCGCGTCCACGGACCAACTCTGATGCATCCCGAAAGATGCGATATACGTTGCGCATAACACGCCAATGCAGAAATGACCGCGACGTTCCCGTACCGAGGCGAACGTTGCGGTGTGTTACCAGAGGAACGAGCCCATAGGAGGCCGGTTCGTGAGCACATCAAATCTGATTTCGGGACGAGAGCAGGCCGCTCCCTCACCGAGATGTCGCGCGTATAGGGGGAGTCGCAACGGGTGTCAACAGTACCTGGCAGGTGCCGCGCTCCCG
Organism: Pseudosulfitobacter pseudonitzschiae; assembly: GCF_002222635.1. Classification (NCBI taxonomy): domain Bacteria; kingdom Pseudomonadati; phylum Pseudomonadota; class Alphaproteobacteria; order Rhodobacterales; family Roseobacteraceae; genus Pseudosulfitobacter; species Pseudosulfitobacter pseudonitzschiae. The sequence goes on from NZ_CP022415.1 coordinate 2,643,069, forward strand.
CATCCACCGTCTTGCGCCGCGATGCACCGCTTGTATGGTCGGCCAAGTGTATTTGAACAAAAGGGCGTTGCAATGCAAGTGATCGGGTTGTGCCGGTTTTCCTATCCCGCCATCGGCGGTTTTCAGGTGGATCACCCCACGATGGAAGAGCGCATTGCATATCTGTATGCGCCGGCACGGATGGAAGAGCGTTTTGCCACATTCGAGACGATCACCCTGCCCCCTTTGCGTGCGCAGACCGACCCTGACTTTACCTTTCTGGTCGTGATTGGTGACAGCCTGCCAGATCACTACCGTCAACGGCTTGAAGCATTGCTGAGGGACATTCCCCAAGCAGTCATCGCCGCCTATCCGCCACTTCGCCATCGCAAGATCATGCAGGATGCAATCAACGAAGTGCGCGCCTTTGACGGGCAACACTGCCTGCAATTCCGCATGGATGACGACGATGCTGTCGGTGTGCGTTACGTCGAGCGACTGCGCGAGGTGGCGCAGGATGTCAAAGGATTGGCTGCCAAGAACAGATACCTGGCCATCGATTTCAATCAGGGCTTTGTCGCGCGTGCCAGCGCCAAAGGGATCGAAGCGATGCCAACCAAACTGCCCTATACCACTGCCGGTCTGGCCCTGATGTTCAAACCCAAGATTGTGATGAGCGTGATGAACTTTGCCCACGTCAAAGTTGCACAGAACATGCCCACGGTGACGATCACCAACGAAGACATGGTGCTGCGCGGACATAATGACTTCAACGATAGCCGCCAAAAGAGCAACGTCAAACCCGTACCACTGGACCTGCTGGATGCCGACGGTGAAGCGTATTTGCGCGACGTCTTCAACATTGACGCGGATCATGTCCGCCGCGTGTATTCAGCGCTTTAGCAACTGCCGCTCGCGGTACAGCGTGAACAGCCCCATGCCCACCACAATGCCCGCCCCCAACAGGGTTAGCGGCGCAGGCCAGTCGCCAAACACCAGCCAGCCCAGCAACAGCGCCCAGATCAACCCTGTATACCGGAACGGCGCGATAAACGCGATGTCGCCCGTGCGCATCACCTGCACGCTGAAATAGTAACCACCAAAAACAAACACCGCCGATCCTGCCAGCATCGCCCACAAGCGCGGCGTCACCGGTTGCCAGGTTTCTCCCAAACTGAAGGCCGCAAAGAACAGCAAGACGGCCAACGCGGCGCTGAGCGTAACAGTCATACCCGGCACATCGGGTGACAGCCGCCGTGTCGACAGATCGCGTACCGTCACCGACAAAACAGCCAGCAGCCCGTAAAGCGACCAGACGTTAAACCCGTCGGTGCCCGGGCGCACGATCAGCAACATGCCGACAAACCCCACCCCGATCGCCACCGCACGCCGCCAGCCCACCGACTCGCGGAACACCAGTGCGCTGCCCAAGGTCACGGTCAACGGCAACGCCTGCATGATGGCCGAGATATTGGCCAAGGGCATGTTCATCAGCGCCGTGATAAAGAAATAGGCCGCCGAGATTTCGCTGGTAGAGCGGATGCCAACCAATATCCAGTCCCGCCGCCGCAGATCAAACCGCAGCGCCCCCAGATAGCGGGCCAGCGCAAAGATCAGAACCGTGGAAAAGATGCCCCGCAATGTCAGAAGCTGGCCCAGAGGCAGCGCCCCGTCGGTCATTTTGATCACGGTGTCGTTGAAAGTGAAACACGCCATCGACGCCATCATCAGCAGCGCCCCAAAAACATTCGGTGACATCAAAGACCTTCCAGCATCTCGGGTGTCAGCCCAAATCCCTTGCGTAAAACACGCTGGATCGCACGCGGCTGCAACGTCCCTTCGCGACCTGAAGGTTCGGCGCCTGAATCATTATCCTGATGCACCGAACGGATGAACATCGGTTCGCTCACTTCGGTGTAGCAGTCGTAGTATTGAGTAAATTGCCGGTGGTTGCGGCGGAACACAGTGGCATGATCCCCCTTGCGGGCGACCAGTGTCAGACCGATCCCCAGAGGCGTCCTCTCGAACCGCTCGGTCAGCATCGGGTCGGCCTTGGTGTTCAGGTAGAACCCGCGATTGAAGCCAATAACAAAGGGCGCATCGCCCGAGCGGACGCCCAGCAGGGCCTTGGCGACCTTGCGGATACGGGCGGTGGTGGTGCGGTGCATTCCGTCGTCATCGTCCTGACGGAAGGTGGCGATGTGCGTGGCGTCCGGATCATCAGGCAGCGCGAAATAGGCCTGTTTGACCGCCTGCACATGGGTCATCGGCGGCAGCGCCACGATCTGCACGGGGGCAAACCCCGCAACCAGATTTTCCAGCCGGGTGCGTGCTGCGTCAGGGAAACTGTCACCAATCAAGATGGCGGCGGAAAAATCGGTGTCGTCCTGCAAGGCCAGCGTATAAAAGGCGAGCTTTTCGAACCACGCGAACCGACGTTCCAGCCGGTCGGGATCATAGAGCATCTCGCGCATTTTATCGACGCCCTGCTTGGATTTGGCGAAACCGTTTTCGGACAGATAGGAAAACCGGATCAAACCTTTGATCTGTACCTTATTGTTCTTCGCCATGCCGCGCCCTGCCTTGTTCGACATCACGCTAAGCGATGATGTTGTAACGAAAAAGCCTTTATGCACGATTTCAGGGCAGCCGACCGTAAAACCGTTACCGCCCTGCCCCCCAACGCAAAAAGCCCCCGGCGCACCGGGGGATTTTGCAATGTCATGTCTGTGCGATCAATCGCGGCTGTCTTCGTCCGAGATGACGGTGTTGAAGACGTCGCCGCCAACCACGTCGTCCTGTGCAGAAGGCTCGGGTGCGGCCAACGCAGCGGCTTTTTCGGCCTCTTCGCGGCGTGCTTCGATCACAACGTTGTCGCGGTCCGAGGCGATCTTGCGCATCTGTTGCGTTGCACCACCGGTGCCCGCAGGGATCAGACGGCCCACGATGACGTTCTCTTTCAGGCCAACCAGTTTGTCGCGCTTACCCTGAACCGATGCCTCAGTCAGAACGCGTGTGGTTTCCTGAAACGACGCCGCCGAGATAAAGCTGCGGGTTTGCAGGCTTGCCTTAGTGATGCCCAACAAGATCGGTTCGCCCGTTGCGGGACGGCCCTTTTTGGAAATCGCTTTGGCGTTAGCCTGATCGAATTCCTGCTTGTCGACGTGTTCGCCCTTCAGCAGCGTGGTGTCGCCACTGTCCTGGATTTCCCATTTTTGCAGCATCTGACGCACGATGACTTCGATGTGCTTGTCGTTGATCCGCACACCTTGCAGGCGATAAACGTCCTGCACCTCGTCGATCATGTAGTCCGCCAGCGCTTCGACACCCATAATGGCAAGGATGTCGTGCGGTGCCGGATTGCCGTCCATGATATAATCGCCCTTCTGGACAAAGTCACCTTCCGCAACGGGAATGTGCTTGCCCTTGGGCACCATGTACTCGACCTTGTGGTCCGGATCTTCCGAGCTTTCGATCGCGATGCGACGCTTGTTTTTGTAGTCCTTGCCAAAGCGCACATAGCCGTCGATTTCCGCGATGATGGCGTGGTCTTTGGGGCGGCGTGCCTCAAAGAGTTCGGCCACACGCGGCAGACCACCGGTGATGTCCTTGGTTTTAGAGCCTTCACGCGGGATACGCGCAACAATCTCGCCGGCCTTGATCTCTTGGCCGTCTTCGATCGACAGAACCGCATCCACAGACATCGGATAGGTCACCGGGTTGCCCGCATCGTTGCGGACCGGTTCGCCATCTTCACCCACAAGGATCACTTCCGGTTTCAGCTCGTTGCCTTTGGGGGCCGCGCGCCAGTCGATCACGATCTTCTGGGTCATGCCTGTCGCGTCATCGGTCTCGTCTTTGACGGCGATACCGCTGACCAGATCGACAAACTTGGCTGTACCCGATTTCTCGGCGATGATCGGCAGGGTGTAGGGATCCCATTCGAACAGTTTGGCCGAGCGCACGATGGTGTCACCGTCCTTGACGAACAGCTTGGAACCATAGCCGACCTTGTGGCTGGCACGTTCCTCACCGTTTTCATCCAGAATCGACAGCTTCATGTTCCGACCCATGACCATGACTTCACCAGCTTCGTTTTCGATGGTGATGCCGTTCTCGATCCGGACCTTACCGCTGTGGCTGCTTTCCAAGAAGGATTGCTGACCACCCTGTGCAACGCCGCCGATGTGGAATGTCCGCATCGTCAACTGTGTACCAGGTTCACCGATGGATTGGGCGGCGATGATGCCGACCGCTTCGCCGGTGTTGACGCGCGTACCGCGCGCAAGGTCACGACCGTAGCAGGTGGCGCAAACGCCCTCTTCGGCTTCGCAGGTCAAAGGCGAACGGATGCGCATGGATGCAACACCGTGTTCATCAACCGAGTCGGCCATGCGTTCATCGATCAACGTACCGTGTGCGATCAGAATCTCGTCGGTGCCGGGTTTCAGCACGTCCTCGGCCACGACACGACCCAGAACACGTTCCGCCAGCGACGACACAATTTCACCATCGTTCACAGCCGCAACAGCCGTGATCGATTTTTCGGTGCCGCAGTCGATCATGCGCACGATGCAGTCTTGGGCCACGTCCACCAGACGACGGGTCAGGTAACCCGAGTTCGCCGTTTTCAACGCCGTATCCGAAAGACCCTTACGCGCACCGTGAGTCGAGTTGAAGTATTCAAGAACGGTCAGACCTTCCTTGAAGTTCGAGATGATCGGCGTTTCGATGATGTCGCCGTTCGGCTTCGCCATCAGACCGCGCATCCCGCCCAGCTGTTTCATCTGGGTAACCGAGCCACGCGCACCGGAGTGGGCCATCATGTAGACCGAGTTCGGCTCCATTTCAGCACCCGTTTCGTCGATCTGAACCGCCGAGATTGCGCCCATCATGGCGTCGGTGACCTTGTCGTTACACTTCGACCATGCGTCGACAACTTTGTTGTACTTTTCACCCTGAGTGATCAGGCCGTCCATGTACTGCTGTTCAAAGTCCTTGACCAGGTCACGTGTCTCATCAACGATGGTCCACTTGGTTTCGGGGATCAGCATGTCGTCCTTGCCAAAGGAAATACCGGCCTTGAACGCTTCGCGGAAGCCCATCGTCATGATCTGGTCGCAGAAGATGACGCTCTCTTTCTGGCCACAATACCGATAAACGGTATCAATGATCTGCTGCACTTCTTTCTTGCGCAGCAAACGGTTAACCAGATCGAAAGGTGCCTTGGCGTTCAACGGTAGAAGCGCGCCCAGACGGACACGGCCCGCAGTGGTTTCGTAACGCTTCATGATCTCCTGACCGTCGTCGTCGATCTGCGGCACACGTGCCACGATCTTCGAATGCAGGTGGATCACACCGGCGTCCAGCGCGTGCTGAACTTCTTCGATCGAGCCAAAGACCATGCCTTCGCCCTTCATGCCGGTCCGCTCCAGGGTCGTGTAATACAGACCCAAGATCATATCCTGCGAAGGAACAATGATCGGCGCGCCGTTGGCGGGCGACAGAACGTTGTTGGTCGACATCATCAGAACGCGTGCTTCCAACTGGGCTTCCAGCGAAAGGGGCACGTGAACCGCCATTTGGTCACCGTCAAAATCGGCGTTGAAGGCCGAACAAACCAGCGGGTGCAGCTGGATCGCTTTACCTTCGATAAGGATCGGTTCGAACGCCTGAATGCCCAAACGGTGCAGCGTTGGCGCACGGTTCAGCATGACAGGGTGTTCGCGGATGACCTCGTCGAGAATATCCCAGACCTCGGGACGTTCTTTTTCAACCAGCTTTTTGGCTTGCTTCACGGTCGAAGACAGACCTTTTGCCTCAAGCCGCGAGTAGATGAACGGCTTGAACAGCTCCAGCGCCATCTTCTTGGGCAGACCACATTGATGCAGCTTCAGTTCGGGGCCAGTCACGATGACCGAACGACCCGAAAAGTCGACGCGTTTGCCCAGAAGGTTCTGACGGAAGCGACCTTGCTTACCCTTCAGCATGTCCGACAGCGATTTCAGCGGACGCTTGTTGGCACCAGTGATCACGCGGCCACGGCGGCCGTTGTCGAACAGCGCGTCGACGGATTCCTGCAACATGCGCTTTTCATTACGCACGATGATATCGGGCGCACGCAGTTCGATCAGACGCTTCAAGCGGTTGTTCCGGTTGATCACGCGGCGGTACAGGTCATTCAGGTCGGAGGTCGCAAAGCGGCCACCGTCCAGCGGCACCAGCGGGCGCAGTTCCGGCGGGATCACGGGGATCACGGTCAGAACCATCCACTCGGGGCGGTTGCCGGATTCGAGGAAAGATTCCACGACTTTCAGACGCTTGATGATCTTTTTGGGCTTCAGCTCGCCTGTGGCCTCTTTCAGATCCGCGCGCAGGTTGTCAGCCTCTGCTTCAAGATCGATCATCGACAGCATTTCACGGATCGCTTCGGCACCAATATTGGCGGTGAAAGCGTCCATGCCATAGGCATCTTGCGCGTCCATGAATTCTTCTTCGGTCAGCATTTGACCGTAAGTCAGGTCCGTCAGGCCGGGCTCGATCACGACGTAGTTCTCGAAATACAGCACGCGTTCCAGATCGCGCAGTGTCATGTCCAGCATCAGACCGATGCGCGAGGGCAGCGATTTCAGGAACCAGATGTGTGCAACCGGCGACGCCAGTTCGATGTGGCCCATCCGCTCGCGGCGGACCTTTTGCAGGGTGACTTCCACGCCGCATTTCTCGCAGACAACGCCGCGATATTTCATGCGTTTGTATTTTCCGCACAGGCATTCATAGTCTTTGATCGGGCCAAAGATACGTGCGCAGAACAGACCGTCACGTTCAGGTTTGAACGTGCGGTAGTTGATGGTTTCGGGCTTTTTGATCTCACCAAAGGACCACGACAGAATCCGCTCTGGCGAGGCCAGCGAGACCTTGATTTCATCGAACGTTTTGACCGGAGCGACCGGATTAAACGGGTTGTTTGTAAGTTCCTGGTTCATTTTCAAATCCTTGAAAGGGAGGCATTGGAAGAGGCGAACGGGAGGGCGGGAGAATTCCCGCCCGCCGCCATTATTCGTCTTCCTCAGCGTCCAGGAGTTCCATGTTCAGGCCGAGGCCACGGACTTCTTTGACCAGAACGTTGAAGCTCTCCGGCACGCCGGCTTCAAAGTTGTCCTCGCCTTTGACGATGCTTTCATAGACTTTCGTCCGTCCGGCAACGTCGTCCGACTTCACGGTCAGCATTTCCTGCAGGGTGTAGGCGGCACCATAAGCTTCCAGAGCCCAGACCTCCATCTCACCAAAGCGCTGGCCACCGAACTGCGCCTTACCACCCAGCGGCTGCTGGGTAACCAAGCTGTACGGCCCGGTCGAACGCGCGTGGATTTTGTCGTCCACAAGGTGGTGCAGTTTCAGCAGGTACTTGATGCCGACAGTTACAGGGCGTGCAAATTGCTCGCCTGTGCGACCATCGAACAAGATCGACTGACCCGATGTGTCAAAGCCTGCGCGGCTGAGCGCGTTGTTCACGTCCGCCTCTTTCGCACCGTCAAAAACGGGCGTGGCGATCGGAACGCCGCGGGTCACGTTGCCCGCCGCTTCCAGCAGCACTTGCTCTTCCATATCCTTGATGCCCTCGTCATAGACATCATCACCATAGGCCAGATGCATCGCTTCGCGCACCGGCGTCAGATCACCCGACCGGCGGTATTCCTGCAATGCCTCGTCCACATTTATGCCCAAACCGCGTGCGGCCCAGCCCATGTGGGTTTCGAGAATCTGACCGACGTTCATGCGCGACGGCACGCCCAGCGGGTTCAGACAGAAGTCGACAGGTGTACCATCGGCAAGGAATGGCATGTCTTCCATGGGAACAACCTTGGAGATAACCCCTTTGTTCCCGTGGCGGCCCGCCATTTTATCACCCGGCTGCAGCTTGCGCTTCACCGCGACAAAGACTTTGACCATCTTCATCACGCCCGGCGGCAGGTCGTCGCCGCGACGGACTTTTTCGACTTTATCCTCAAAACGGGCATCCAAAGTGCGCTTTTGCACTTCATATTGCTCGTTCAAGGCCTCGATCACCTGTGCCGATTGCTCATCTTTCAGAGCAATCTGCCACCAAGCGGACCGCGGGTAAGCCTCAAGCGTGTCGGCATCAACTGTGCTGCCGGCTTTGACGCCTTTGGGGCCCTTGGCCACTTCTTTGCCCAGCAGCATGTCGCCCAGACGGGCATAGATGTTGCGGTCAAGGATCGCGAGTTCGTCGTCACGGTCACGAGCAAGGCTTTCGACCTCTTCGCGCTCGATTTGCAGGGCACGTTCGTCTTTTTCAACGCCGTGGCGATTGAACACGCGCACTTCGACAACTGTACCGAAGTCGCCCGGTTTCACACGCAGCGATGTATCGCGGACGTCCGATGCCTTTTCACCAAAGATGGCACGCAACAGCTTTTCTTCCGGCGTCATCGGGCTTTCGCCCTTGGGTGTGATCTTGCCCACCAGAATATCGCCCGGCTCGACGTCCGCACCGATGTAGACGATGCCAGCCTCGTCGAGGTTGCGCAGCGCTTCCTCACCGACGTTGGGAATGTCGCGGGTGATTTCCTCTGGCCCAAGCTTGGTGTCACGGGCCGCAACTTCGAATTCCTCGATGTGGATCGAGGTGAAAACGTCATCACGCGACACGCGCTCCGAGATCAGAATGGAGTCTTCGTAGTTGTAGCCGTTCCACGGCATGAACGCGACGACCACGTTTTTGCCCAAGGCCAGCTCGCCCATATCGGTCGAGGGACCATCGGCAATCACTTCGCCCTTCTGAACGGTGTCACCCACCTTTACCAGTGGACGCTGGTTGATACAGGTGTTCTGGTTCGAACGCTGGAATTTGCGCATGCGGTAGATGTCCACACCCGCGTCACCCAGTTCCAGATCGGACGTGGCGCGCACAACGATACGGGTCGCATCGACCTGATCGATGATACCGGCCCGTTTCGCCATGATCGCAGCGCCCGAGTCGCGCGCCACAACTTCTTCGATGCCGGTGCCGACCAGCGGCGCCTCGGCCCGCAAAAGCGGCACGGCCTGACGTTGCATGTTCGAGCCCATCAAAGCACGGTTGGCGTCGTCGTTTTCAAGGAAGGGGATCAACGAGGCGGCAACCGAAACCAGCTGTTTCGGCGAGACGTCGATCAGATCGACATTCTCGTTCGGCGACAGCATGTAGTCACCCGATTTCCGCGTGGACACCAGATCGTTCACAAAACGCATGTTCGCGTCGAGGTTGGCGTTCGCCTGCGCCACAGTGTGACGCATTTCCTCGGTCGCGGACATATAGTGAACCTCATCGGTCACCACCGAGTCTTTGACGACACGATAGGGAGTTTCGATGAAACCGTATTTGTTCACGCGGGCAAAAGTGGCCAGCGAGTTGATCAGACCAATGTTCGGACCTTCGGGTGTTTCAATCGGGCACATCCGACCATAGTGGGTCGGGTGGACGTCACGCACCTCAAAGCCTGCACGCTCGCGGGTCAAACCGCCCGGCCCAAGCGCCGACAGGCGGCGTTTGTGTGTCACTTCGGACAGCGGGTTGGTTTGGTCCATGAACTGCGACAGCTGGCTGGAGCCGAAGAATTCGCGCACAGCAGCAGCAGCCGGTTTGGCGTTGATCAGATCCTGAGGCATCACGGTGTCGATTTCGACCGATGACATCCGTTCTTTTATCGCACGTTCCATGCGCAACAGGCCCACGCGGTACTGGTTTTCCATCAGTTCGCCGACCGAACGCACACGACGGTTGCCCAAGTGGTCAATGTCGTCAATGTCGCCACGACCATCGCGCAGATCGACCAGCGCCTTGATGCAGGCCACGATGTCTTCGCGGCGCAGCGTGCGCTGGGTGTCATCTGCATCCAAGTTCAGACGCATGTTCATTTTCACACGGCCAACAGCGGACAGGTCATAGCGTTCGCTGTCAAAGAACAACGTGTCGAACAGGTTCGACGCCGCTTCGACGGTGGGCGGTTCGCCCGGACGCATCACGCGGTAGATGTCCATAAGCGCGGTGTCGCGGTTCATGTTCTTATCGTTGTGCATCGTGTTGCGCATGTACGGACCGACGTTGATGTTGTCGATGTCCAACACGGGAATCTCGGTGATACCTGCGTCGATCAGCTCTTTCGCGGTGCCGCCGATCAACTCGCCTTCTTTGTCGTATTCCAGCGTCAGTTCGTCACCGGCTTCGATGTAGATCGCACCGGTTTCCTCGTCGATCATGTCTTTGGCAGCAAATTTGCCAACGATGTGATCGAAGGGAACCAACAGGTTCTCGACTTCGCCCGCGTCGATCAATTGCTTGACGGCACGAGGGGTGATTTTCTTGCCCGCTTCGGCGATCACTTCACCCGATGCTGCGTTCACCAGATCATATGTGGGACGGGTGCCGCGCACACGGTCGGGGAAGAACGGCGTGACCCAGCCCTTGTTCTTTTCCAGCTTGAACGTGACGGTTTTATAGTAGGCGTCCATGATCGCTTCTTGATCCAGCCCCAGCGCATAAAGCAGGGTGGTGACCGGAAGCTTCCGACGGCGGTCGATCCGTGCAAAGACGATGTCCTTGGCGTCGAATTCAAAGTCAAGCCAGCTGCCGCGATAGGGAATAATGCGGCAAGCGAACAGCAGTTTGCCCGAAGAATGGGTTTTACCTTTGTCGTGGTCAAAGAACACGCCGGGCGAACGGTGCATCTGGGAAACGATAACACGTTCGGTGCCGTTCACGACGAATGTGCCGTTCGGCGTCATCAGGGGCATGTCGCCCATGAACACGTCTTGTTCTTTGATGTCCTTGACCGATTTCGCGCCTGTGTCTTCATCGACATCAAACACAATCAAGCGCAGCGTCACTTTCAGTGGTGCGCTATAGGTCATGTCACGTTGCTGGCATTCTTCAACGTCATATTTCGGCTTTTCCAGCTCGTATTTGACGTATTCCAGAACGGAAGTTTCGTTGAAATCCTTAATCGGGAACACCGATTGGAACACACCCTGAATCCCGTCACCATCGGTGGGGGTCTCAGCATCGCCGGAATTCAGGAAAAGATCGTACGAGGATTTCTGAACCTCGATCAGGTTCGGCATTTCCAGCACTTCGCGGATTTTGCCGTAGTATTTACGAAGACGTTTCTGGCCAAGGAAGGATTGCGCCATGTGAACTGTCACCTTTCAGATTCTCTGCGAGCGCGCGCACCGTCGGGCCACGGTACACCGCCCAGTCGAGATGGTTGGGTTTCGGTCAATTCATGGCCCTCGTCCCACCGAGTGCCTCCCGACCTTTGAAACCACATCCTGGAAAACGCTTCCTCGGAAGCCCTTGCCAAGACAGGTTCGGCTGGACCCGGAAAATTCCGGATCCAGCCCTAAGTTAAGACCGCGGGGACAGGCCCCACGAAATGGCTTACGCCAGTTCGACTTCGGCGCCAGCTGCTTCCAGCTTGGCTTTGACTTCTTCGGCTTCGTCTTTCGACACGCCTTCTTTGATCTTGCCACCGGCTTCGACCAGGTCTTTGGCTTCTTTCAGGCCCAGGCCTGTGATGCCGCGGACTTCTTTGATGACGTTGATTTTCGATGCGCCTGCGTTTTTCAGAACGACGTCGAATTCAGTCTTCTCTTCCTCAGCTGCGCCACCGGCGTCAGCAGGACCCGCCATCATGACTGCGCCACCGGCTGCAGGCTCGATGCCGTACTCGTCTTTGAGGATTGTTTTCAGTTCTTGTGCTTCCAGCAGGGTCAGACCAACGATGTCTTCTGCCAGTTTCTTCAGATCAGCCATGTTCAGCTCTTTCCGTTACGATATGTGTGTTCCAACGTGATGGGGTAACCACACGCCAGTATGACGTTGCTTTATGCAGCCGCCTTGTCCTCAATTGTGGACAAGATGGATGCGATGTTGCTTGCAGGTGCGCCAATGGCCCCGGCAATGTTGCTTGCAGGTGCGCCAAGCATGCCCGCGATGGTGCTGATAAGCTCCTCGCGCGAAGGCATTTTCGACACAGCTGTAACACCAGCCCGGTCCAGAGCGTTCTCACCCATTGCACCACCAAGGATCACGAATTTGTCGTGGTCTTTGGCAAAGCCTTCGGAAACCTTGGCCGCAGCCACGGGATCTTCAGAGAAGGTCAGAACGGTCATACCCGTCAGGAATTCACCGATGCTTGCGCAAGGCTGTCCTTCAAGGGCGATTTTGGCGAGCCTGTTTTTGGCAACACGCACTGCGCTTCCGTGCTCGGCGGCACGGGCACGCAGTTCTTGCATGTTCGCAACTGTCAGACCGGCGTAGTGGGCAACCACAACGACGCCAGAGCTTTCGAAGATTTGGCCGAGTTCCTCGACCACTTTCTCTTTCTGGGCTCTATCCACAGTTTCACTCCAAGTATGGGGGTTTCCCCCCGGCTCAATTCAGCAACCCCGAGGGGCCACCACTTAGGTCCGTTTCAGGGACCGAGGCCAAAATCACCGCAATGCGGATCCTTCAAATCTCGTTTCCCATCTCAGGAAGGAATTATGGATGCGTCAGCAACCACCCTCCGTCTCGGACAGAACGGGGGAACCTCGAAAGGCGTCCCCGCCAACCCGCTTGCGCGGGATCTCGTAACAGGGCGAGGTATTCCTCGCCCCGAAATGCTTATTCGGTGACAGCGTTGTCCACGTCAACCGACACGCCCGGGCCCATAGTGGAGCTAAGCGAAACTTTTTTCATGTAAGTACCTTTGGCACCGGCGGGACGCGCCTTGGCCACGGCACCAACAAAGGCGCGAATGTTTTCAGCCAGCTTGGCCGCGTCGAACGATACCTTGCCAACGCCAGCGTGCACGACGCCCGCTTTTTCGGCTTTGAACTGGACTTCGCCGCCCTTGGCAGCTTTGACCGCGTCCGCCACGTCCATTGTGACCGTACCCACTTTGGGGTTCGGCATCAGGTTGCGGGGACCCAGAACCTTACCCAGACGCCCAACGATCGGCATCATGTCGGGTGTTGCGATGCAGCGATCAAATTCGATCTTGCCACCTTGCACGATTTCCATCAGGTCTTCGGCGCCAACGATGTCGGCTCCGGCTGCCTTGGCTTCGTCGGCTTTCGGGCCACGAGCAAAGACAGCAACGCGCACGTCTTTGCCTGTACCGTTGGGCAGGCCAACCACGCCGCGAACCATCTGGTCAGCGTGACGGGGGTCGACGCCCAGGTTCATCGAAATTTCAACAGTTTCGTCAAACTTGGCTTTGGAGTTGCCTTTGATCAGCGCAACGGCATCCTCAACCGACAGGTTCTCTTTGCCAGCGAATGCTTCACGAGCAGCGGTGGTGCGTTTTCCGTATTTTGCCATCTTACTTCACCTCGATGCCCATAGAGCGGGCAGAGCCCAGGATGATCTGCATCGCCGCTTCGATCGAATTGGCGTTCAGGTCTTTCATCTTCGCTTCGGCGATTTCGCGGATCTGCTTGGTGGTCACAGTACCGACGGTTTCACGGCTGGGCGTTTTTGCACCAGACTTCACCTTGGCCGCTTTTTTCAGGAAATACGACGCCGGGGGCGTCTTGATGTCCATCGTAAAGGACTTATCCTGATAATACGTGATCACGGTCGGGCACGGCGCACCGGGCTCCAGGTCTGCGGTTTTGGCGTTGAACGCCTTGCAGAATTCCATGATGTTGATGCCGCGCTGACCCAGCGCCGGACCGACCGGCGGGGATGGGTTTGCTTGACCGGCGGGCACTTGCAACTTCATAGTGCCGACGAGTTTCTTGGCCATGGGCCTTCTCCTATCTCAACCCCCGCAGGACGCGTCCCTTGGGGCTTTATGTTGTGTGGTCCGGTCCGGATGCCGCGGCACCCTCGCCTCCCACAATTTGCACTCAGGACTGTTTGGTGACCTGAGTGAATTCCAGTTCCACGGGCGTTTCGCGCCCGAAGATCGATACCGTCACCTTGAGGCGCTGCGCATCTTCGTCCACTTCTTCGACCATGCCGTCGAAATCTTCGAACGGACCGTCGTTGACCTTGACGCGCTCGCCCACTTCGAAGTGGATCAGAGTGCGCGGGCTGTCTTCGCCTTCCTGAACGCGGTTCAGGATCTGGTTCACTTCGGCATCGCGCATCGGCATCGGGCGGCCTTGCGGGCCCAGAAAACCGGTGACGCGGTTGATCGAACTGATCAGGTGATACCCGCGGTCGGACATCTCCATGTGGACCAGCACATAACCGGGCATAAAGCGCCGTTCGGTCGTGACTTTCTTGCCGCGGCGCACCTCGATGACCTCTTCGGTCGGCACCAGAACTTCGTCGATTTCACCTTCGAGCTGCTGCTCGACGGCGGTTGTACGAATTTGTTCGGCAATTTTCTTTTCGAAGTTCGAAAGAACGCTGACCGAATACCATCGTTTCGCCATAAGCTCGTCTGCCTCTCTTGGTGCGACACGACAACGTGTCAAATTCTTGATAATTCTCAGACACTTAGCCTGACCAACCTGAACAAAAAATCGGCGCGCAACACGAATCGCCGCACGCCCTCTGTCAGGTCAGGGTTGCCATCTACTCCGACAGTCGCAGAGTTTCAAGGCCTTGATCGGTTTTGTGGGTCATTTGACCGGGATCAACAAAGCACGAAAGGCTCAGCCGAAAAATCCCAAAATCTGCTGCAATCCACCGCGGATCAGAATGTCGACCAGCGCAAAAAACACGGCAACCAGTGCCGCCATGATGAACACCATAACAGTGGTCAGCATCACCTCGCGCCGCGTGGGCCAAACGACCTTGCTGACTTCTGTGCGCACTTGCTGGATAAACTGTAGCGGATTGGTGGTGGCCATAATAGGCTCCTATCGGATTGGTCCGGCCCATGTAACGGGCTGCGACCGTGATTTCAAGGCCCCTTGCGGGGCCGCGGGTTCAAACGGTGGCCTCGCGGTCAGGCAACTGGTCGTGCATCCGCTGCAAACGGGTGGCCATAACGGCATCGTGCCGGTCCTCGGCGTCCAGCAGCGATTGCAGGTCAGGCAAGTACAATCCATCGACCCAGCCATCGGGAAACCGGTCAAGCAAACTGTCCCAGCGACAGGCGAATCTGTCAATGCGTGCTGCCAGCCGCACCCCACGTTCGGGCGCGCGGCCCGTGTACCATTTCAATAAACCAACCGATCCGGACCAGACGCGATCAGCGCCAAAGGCCACAACCATGCCCAACATCACGAACGCGCCCAGCACCAGCGTCAGCACAACCCAAGCAGGCCGTAGCAGCACGATCAACGCAACGGCGGCCCAAACACTCTGACGACGGCTGGGGCGCAAGGCCCGCAAGCGCGCAAACCGCTGCGTGACAACGTCGGGCACTCCCCTGCGCGCGGGCAATGCTTCCTGCGGTGACACGATCCTGTGCGCAAGTGGCCCGCGTGGCGCTTCGGGTGGCAGGGTGACGGCTTCGCCGGATACAAGTTCACGGATCAACGACAGGGTTTCAGGACCAAGTCCCGCTTTGGCAGAATCGGACATAGGAGAACCTTTTGAACAGGATGAACGAACCATGCCGACATAAAGGCGAAATGCGCAGCCACAGCGGCAAGACTGCAGCAGAACAAAGGCGGTATTTCCGATGTATGGACAATGATGGCAGGGGCAGAAGGGTTCGAACCCTCGACCTACGGTTTTGGAGACCGTCGCTCTACCAGCTGAGCTATACCCCTACGCGATCGCTGCGTGATTACGCGGCACGCGGCAGCATTGCAAGTCCGATTTGAGCACAAATGCCAAGGAACGTCACACCCGCATGCGCCAGCGCAGGTTTTACGACCAGCGCGCCTGCAGATGGCGCCCTCTTGGTCAGCATAGCGGGATGGATCAGGGTCAGGTCTGCGCTTGCGCGGATTGCCACCCGCGGCAGCGTCCCTCGGGAACCGCAATGCGCCACGATGTGTTGAGACACCGAACCCAACAAAACAGATCACATGAGGAGATCACCGTGACCATTAACAATCTCAAAGACGTCTATTTCGATCAACTCCAAGACCTGCACAGTGCCTGCAACCAATCGATGGAAGCCACCGCCGATCTGGGCCGTGCCGCAAAAGACAAAGAGCTGAGCAAAGCCTTGATCGCTGGTGTGAATGGCATTTCCGAAGGTCTGGCAACCGAAGCCCGTGCCCACGGCGTCAAAGCCGACATTTCCGACCACGACGCGCGCGATGCGGTGATCATCACCCAGTATCAGCGCATGGTGCACTATGCACTTGCCGGTTACGGCAGTGTCGTCGCCTTTGCCAACCGTCTTGGTCTGGACGAGGACGCAGCCAAGCTGCAAAAACTTCTGGACGATACGTATGATGGCGACCGCCACATGACGAAAATCGCCACCGGCGGCGTTAACAAAGCCGCAGCTTGACCGGTTTCAAAACCGTTCGAAAAGAGGCCAGACATCGCGCTGGCCTCTTTCGTGTCAAACCGCTCAGTATGGCCCACGTGATTTGGCCGTGATCGCCCCTGCCTTGCGCGTGGCCGTAAGCTTCATCATCGGCTCGGCCAACCGCCCTGCTGCACCTGTCCACGCATAGGCCAGAAGACAGGGGTCCAGCTCTCCTGTGGTGATCCGATGTTCGTCGCCAGAACGGTTCAGAATCAACGACCCCGGCGCGTAAACGGCCGTGTCATTTTCAGACCACGCACCCGAAACAGAGATATAGCTTTCCTCGATGTCCTGATGGCTGTGCTGGGGATAGGTGGTGGCGGGCGCGAACAGCACAAAGCCCAAAATCAACCCGTCGGACTGCACCGGCCCCTTCGGGCCCAAAACCTCGCAATAGGCGTATTTCTGCGCCAGCGCCTTGGGTAGCTTGTCATAGCCATATTCCCACGCCAGATCGCCGCGCACTTCGCGCAAAGCCCGCGCCATGCCCTGCATCGCCGACCGCTCACCCAGATCCAGCGCACGGGCGAAATGTGCGGTCACAGGCTTAACCTCGTGCGGACGGGACAAAATCGCGGGGTTGGATGCCACACAGGCCGACAGCCTGTCGCGCACCCGTTTGCGGTGACTGCGGATCGACGGGCTGCCCCCTGCGGTGCCGTTGCGGTACAGCACATCGAACTCGCGCAGCAAATAGGTCCAGTTCGGGCAATCCCGAAGCCGAAGATCGGCGGGGGACGTTGTGTCAGTCATCAGCGGCTGGTCCTTTTGCACATGGTCTGCGTCGCTCTCGAACCACCAACAGCCTTTTGCACCCCCTTCGCGCGACAGCTTGCGTCCTTGAAGAACACAGCAGCGACACCGCACAAAAAAGGCCGCAGCTAGTGCTGCGGCCTTTTCTATTGAAGCGATGGCGGGCCGGTGGCCCGCTCAGCGGCTTATTCGGTGATCTTCGACACCACGCCGGCGCCCACTGTGCGGCCACCTTCACGGATCGCAAAGCGCAGGCCTTGCTCCATGGCGATCGGCGCGATCAGTTCAACGTCGAACTTCAGGTTGTCACCGGGCATAACCATTTCCGTACCTTCGGGCAGGTTCACGGTGCCGGTCACGTCTGTCGTCCGGAAGTAGAACTGCGGACGGTAGTTCGCGAAGAACGGCGTGTGACGCCCACCTTCATCCTTGGTCAGGATATAGGCTTCGGCTTCGAACTTGGTGTGCGGGTTCACCGAACCGGGTTTGCACAGAACCTGACCACGCTCGACGCCTTCACGGTCAATACCGCGCAGCAGGGCGCCGATGTTGTCACCAGCTTCACCACGATCCAGCAGCTTGCGGAACATTTCAACGCCTGTGCAGGTCGTTTTCTTGGTGTCACGGATGCCGACGATTTCGATGTCGTCGCCAACGTTGATCACGCCACGCTCGATACGACCGGTCACAACTGTACCACGACCCGAAATCGAGAACACGTCCTCGACGGGCATCAGGAACGGCTGATCCACGGCACGCTCGGGTGTCGGGATGTACTCGTCAACAGCGGCCATCAGCTTTTTGATCGACTCTTCGCCGATCTCGGGGTCGCGGCCTTCCATAGCGGCCAGAGCCGAGCCGGGGATGATCGGAATGTCATCGCCAGGGTAATCATACGAGGACAAAAGCTCGCGGATTTCCATTTCGACCAGTTCCAGCAGTTCTTCGTCGTCCACCTGGTCCACTTTGTTCATGTAGACAACCATGTAGGGGATGCCCACCTGACGGCCCAGCAGGATGTGCTCGCGCGTTTGCGGCATCGGGCCGTCTGCTGCGTTCACAACCAGAATCGCGCCGTCCATCTGGGCAGCACCGGTGATCATGTTCTTGACGTAGTCGGCGTGGCCGGGGCAGTCGACGTGCGCATAGTGGCGCGCTTCGGTTTCATATTCGACGTGTGCGGTCGAAATGGTGATGCCGCGGGCTTTTTCTTCGGGCGCGCCGTCGATCTGGTCGTAGGCTTTGAAGTCACCAAAGTATTTGGTGATCGCAGCTGTCAGCGTCGTTTTACCGTGGTCAACGTGGCCGATTGTGCCGATGTTAACGTGCGGTTTATTGCGTTCAAACTTTTCCTTAGCCATGTCTCGGCGCCCTTTTTGTTAGTGGAATCCTTGCAGACCCAATGCGTTCCGCGGGGCATGTATTGCCATTGCGCAGGAAAATCAAGCGGTCTTCACGGTTTTGGAGTTGCGCAGATGTACACATCTGCCGCGTTTCGGTACAAATCTCCGCGCGCGGTCCGCAGCATGCAAAGCGGCCTTTGCGTGGCTTACTCGGCAGCGATCGCCGCCTCTGGTACAGCCGTGTCCGCATCCGCGCTGACCCGACCAGCCCCGGTCGTGACAAACCAGCCTTCTTCTTTCATCTGTTTAACCAGATAACGCTCGATCGCCTTGGCCACGTTTTCGGACAATTGCTCCAGTTGTTCCTCGGCGGACAGGGTATAGCCCGACCCGACCACCGTGCCGGTGCCAAATGTTTCCAGCACGGTGATGGTATGGGGTTTGTCCATCAACTTTTTGCCCGCCGCATCGTCCCAGACCGTCAAGTTGATGATCAGGATCGATTTTGGCGACAACACCAGAGGTACACCGGGGGCGGCCAGCACGTAGCCTTCGACCGACACACCAAAGTGATAGTTGCTGTTACCGTCATAACGGTCGAACCGCTGGGCGATGGCTTTTTGCACAGCGGTCGTCAGCTGCTCTTCTGTGGCATCGCGGCTGAGCGGACCTTTTTGCGCCTTCGGGGCGACAACGACATTGTGCAACAGGTTAAAATTGCCCAGCGGCACGGGTTTGTCGTTAATATCATTGGCGCCACCACAAGCCGTCAGCAGACCCATCACACACATCATCATCGCAAGCCGCAGCATTGCAGTCCTCCCAAAAGGATTGTTCAGCCAAGGCCTAACGGATGATCGTCACAGGCGCAATTGGCCGCTGTGCGATTGCAGGCCGCGCAGATGCACTTATATCATGGTAGAACAAGGAGAGCACGATGCCCGACACGGTTCTACCACAAGCCGCCCAAAGCCCGCTTCCTGTCCGCGTACCATTGGTCAGCGAGCCGTGGGGCCTGTTGAAAAGCCTGCAAGAGGCGCGGCGCAACGTGCTGTCGATCATCCCTGAGATTGCAACGACCCAGCCAATGGTGTCAGGCAAGACCGGCAAACGCTGGCATATGGTGATGGACCCTCAGGCCATACGCGAAATGTTGCTGGACCGGCTGGATCAATACCCCAAATCTCTGGTTACCAAGAACCTGCTGAAGCCCGCCATCGGAGAATCGCTGTTCATCGCCGAAGGCGCGCACTGGCGCTGGCAGCGACGCACGGCGGCACCGGTGTTTTCGCATCGCAACGTCTCGGCGCTGGCACCGATCATGTCAGCCGCAGCCGAGCGGGCCTGCGACCGGATCGCAGCGGCAGGGCCACGTGCGGTGAATCTGCTGGACGAGATGGTGACAACAACCTTTGACGTGATCGCCGATGTGACGTTTTCGGGCGGTGATACTTTTGACCGCGACGGGGTACACAACGCCATCGACAGCTATATCGCCGAGGCGGGCAAGATCTCTTTGTTTGATATTCTGGGCTTTCCCGACTGGGTGCCGCGCCCGGGCCGGGTGATGTCGGGCAAAGCCCTGAAAGAAATGAAATCGGTGGCGGACAAGGCGATCGAAGATCGCGCCGCACGCGGCACCAGCGCGGTGCCCGATTTGCTGGACCTGCTGCTGGCAGGGGAAGACCCCAAGTCGGGTCGCACCATGTCCACCGCCGAACTGCGCGACAACCTTTTGACCTTTATCGTAGCGGGCCACGAGACGACCGCGCTGACATTGGCATGGTCGATGTATCTGGTGGCTTTTGACCAAGACGTGCAGGACCGCGCCCGCGCCGAGGCACAATCGGTGCTGCAAGGACGCGCGGCAGGCGCCGAGGACGTGGCCGATCTGCCCTATATCCGCCAGATCGTCGACGAGGCACTGCGGTTGTATCCACCTGCGGGGATCGTATCGCGCACTGCTTTGAAAAAGGACACCCTGGGCGGACGCGAGATTTTGCCCGGCGATACGGTGATGATCCCGATTTATGCGTTGGGGCGGTCAAAGCTGTTGTGGGAAGACGCCGACGCTTTCCGGCCCGAACGGTTTGCCAACCGCAAGGCGATTGACCGCTATGCCTATCTGCCCTTTGGCGACGGGCCGCGTATCTGCATCGGAGCCTCTTTTGCGCTGCAAGAGGCGGTGATCATACTGGCGACACTGCTATCACGGTTCCGCTTCAAACCTGTGGCGGGGCGTGACCCCGAGCCGGTGATGATCCTGACCCTGCGGCCCGAAGGCGGTGTCTGGCTGACGGCTGAGGCGGTTTAAGGTCGGGGGCGCTGCCCCCGGCGCTATGCGCCTCCCCCGGAGTTTTTCTGGCAAGATGAAGGGAGGTCAGTCGCAGATGTCTTGCAGGGCTTTGAACTCGGCCTTGGTCAAAAGCGGTTTTGTCGGGCCCTGCGTTGCGGCAAAAGTGCGGGCGGCGTCAGCGCGGGCAGCGGTTTCGGGGTGGCTGGACATATAGACAGGCAGATCGGGCATGATGCTTTCGAGATCGGCCAGACTGTCAAAGAAATCGGCAAAGCCTTCGGTGGTGACACCGGCTTTGTCCAGCATGGTCAGGGCGTAAAGGTCGGCCTTGGCCTCGGCCTCGCGGGTGTAGCTGGAATTGAGCATCCATTCGGCCATCGCCACGGCGACAGTGCCGCCTGCGAAATCGCCCAGCACCAGCCCCAACAGCCCCGCCGATCCTGCCGCGCGCAAGGCACCGCGCGTGCTGTCACGGTTTTCGACGTGGGCGATTTCATGCGCCAGTACAGCACCAACTGCTTCTGGTGTCTCGGCTGCAGCGAGCAAGCCGTTTACCAGAACGATCTGGCCGCCCGGTGCGGCAAAGGCATTCACCATCTCGTGGTTCATCACCACGACGTTCAGGTCATATTCGACACCCGTAGAGGTGGTCAGCGTATTTGTCAGCTTGGTCAGTGCGGCATCCCCTTCGGGGCTGGAGCAGACCAGCGTGCCAGCCTCGTTGCCGCCCAAGAAGCGTTCCATCTGGCGCACTATGGACTTGCCCCAAGCGACCTCTTTCTCGATTGGAATGATCAGGGCCATTGTGCTGGCCATCGCGGGCAGGATGACAAAGATCATCACCGCCAGCGCACCAGCCGCCAGCCCCAGACGGGTCAGCACCCGCCGCGTGGTGCCCGGTGCGATGTCGCGTCGCTGCAGGTCGGGGCATAGCCGCGTGATGTCCTGAACCATCTGCGGGTCTAACACCGTCAGACGGGCCGTAACGATCAGCGCGCTGTCATGGGAATGGGCGGCCTGAAGGCTGATCACCAACTGGTCGGTGCGCGCCTGCCCCCCCAAGGCACGCAGCGCACCCATCGGCCAGTGCTGCACACCGCCCGGCAGATCGGGGTGGTGCAAGGTCAGCATCAGCGCCGCAGGATCGATCGACAGGTCTACGTCAAGACGCAGACCTGTTTCGCCATCGAAATACCGCGCTTGCGCCTCCACCTAGATCGCTCCACCGATGTCAAGCGCGTCGGCAAAGCCCTCGGCGTCGGCACCGGGATCGGGGGCACGCTGGTTGATGTGATCCAGATGCGGGGCGTTGGCCACCACCACGGAAGAAACCACATGGTCGATGATGCGTTGTGTGATCATCACCAGCGACAGCCCGCCCAGCGCAAGGATCAGCGCCACGTAAAGCACAGCAACCACGATACCGCCCAGAATACCACCGGCTGCGTTGAAATCATCCGGGCTGGCATAGCCACCAAAAAGCGCCCCCAACGCGCCAAAGCTCATGCCTAGGGTCGCCATCAGAACCAGCCCCATGAACAAAAAGCCGATGATCGCGGCGCCGATGATCGCAGCGATGCCTGTCAGCGTAATGCCGATCACGCGGCCTGTGCGTGCGCCGGAATCAAAGGTCACAGCCCCGTCGAGCATTTTGGCGCGGGTCAGCACATTGAATGCGTAAATGCGGTAATAGACACCCCCCACGATCAGCCAGATATAGCCAACCAGAACCGAAACCACGGCCAACACAGGAATTTCGACCACCACGGCAAGCGCGCTGCCGATTACAATCAGCAGTACCGCGAACAGCACATGCTTGAGCCCCGGATAAAGAGATTGCCAGCGCCCGGTCTGTTCGAATCTGGCGTCGCCGTACCATGTGCGGTCGGTCATATATTTTTCCAGCCAGAAGGTTTGGCGCGGCAACAGAATGCCCAAAGTGATGATTGTCAGAAACCCGTGGCCCAGCGCCCGCCAGACATATCCCCACGCGCCGTTCTCCATGCCAAAGCGCAACCCGCGCCATCGTGTACGTGCCATTTTATAGCGACGAGCGCGATACACGGCGAACAACAGCAGCGGCAAGACTGCCAGTAGTGAGATATAAATCGCCCCAACTTGCGCCATCACTTCGATGTCGTTGCGCGGCTCGGAGAACAGGTTGAGGCCGAAGTAGAACAGCGCCATCTGCACAATGCCCAGATAAACCGCCAGCACCACGATGGCGAAGAGAAAGCCCAGCAGCTTTTCCAGTCCGGTGCCGGTATATTCAAAGCTGTCGCCGTCGCCAGCTGTCGCGGACCAGATGTATTTGCGAATGCGGGTCTTGGCCCAGAAACGATAGATGCCCAGCGTAATCAGGGTCAGAATTGCGGTTTTGAAATAGAGCGAGAACAAAGGCCCCGCTTTGCCATGATACTGGCCGTGAATGGTCGCACTCATTGTTTTATATGTCCTTCGTTATAACCAGGCTTGCCTTTGTGCGCATGTTTTCTGCGCATTCTGCGTTCGCCGTTCTAGCAATACAACGGCTTGCAATGGCAAGAATACCTTTAGTTGAATCGGTTGTCGCGTGGAAATCCGCGAGGTGCCATGCGGCCTGAACCGGCGCGTTTTCCGCGCCACTCGGTCAGTTCCGCTTGGGTACGGGTGCGGCCTGCAGGGTCCAGCCACGTCAAACCGTCCGCAAGCGTAAAGGTGATGGCGTCGGACAGGCCGCCGTCTTTGTATTTTTGCAGACGCACGCCTTTGCCACGGGCCATCTCGGGCAGTTCGTCCAGATCAAAGACCAGAACCTTGCGGTTCTCGCCGACCACGGCCACAGCATCGCCGGTCACCCGTTTGCAGATCAGCGCAAAGACATCGCCGCGCACGTTCAGCACCTGTTTGCCGCTGCGTGTCTGGGCGACAACTTCGTTCTCCGGCACTACAAAACCGTCACCCGCAGAAGAGGCAACCAGCAGGCGTGCGTCGGGTTTGTGAATAAACAGATCAACGATCTGCGCCTCGTTGGGCAGATCGACCATCAGGCGCAGCGGTTCGCCCATGCCGCGCCCGCCGGGCAGGTTCGAGGCGGACAAAGTATAGAACCGCCCGTTTGATCCAAAGACCAGCAGCCTGTCGGTGGTTTCAGCATGAAAAACAAAGCGCGGCGCGTCGCCGTCCTTGAACTTCAGTTCGCGGTTCAGATCAATGTGGCCGGTCATCGCGCGGATCCAACCCATCTGGCTGCACACAACGGTGATCGGCTCCCGGTCGATCATCGCTTCTAGGGGCACATCTTCGACCTGTCCGGCCTCGGCAAATGTGGTGCGGCGCGCACCTGCATTCGGCGTATCGCCAATTGCCCAGTCCTTGCCAAACTGCTTTTTCGTTTCTTTCAGTTGTTCGCTGATCGCGTCCCACTGAAGATGCGGATTGTCCAGAAGATCCTCAAGACCTGCGCGTTCTTCCATCAGGGCCGATTGCTCGCGCAGCAATTCCAGCTCTTCCAGACGGCGCAAGCTGCGCAGACGCATGTTCAGGATCGCGTCTGCCTGCACTTCGGTCAGCGATTCTTCGGTGGCTAGGGGCGGCGACTGATAGTCTTTTTCGTCCGTCGCCCGCACATGATCGCGGCCCCAGTCTTCGCGCATCAGCGCGGCCTTGGGCTCGTCGTCATAGCGGATGATGTCGATCACACGATCCAGATTGAGGAAGGCGACAATGAACCCTTCCAGCACTTCCAGACGGTGGTCGATCTTTTCCATGCGGTGCAGGCTGCGCCGCTCCAGCACTTCGCGGCGGAAATCAAGAAAGGCCCGCAGCACTTCCTTCATCGAGCAGACCTTGGGCGTGACGCCGTCGATCAGCACGTTCATGTTCATCGAGAACCGCACTTCCAGATCGGAATTGCGGTAAAGCATTCCCATCAGCACATCGGGATCGACGTTTTTCGAACGCGGTTCCAGCACCAGCCGAATGTCGTCGGCGCTTTCGTCGCGCACATCGCCAAGGATCGGAACCTTTTTGGTCTGGATGACCTCGGCCAGCTTTTCGATCAGCTTGGATTTCTGGACCTGATAGGGAATCTCTGTGACGACAATCTGCCACTGCCCGCGACCCAGATCCTCGACTTCGTAGCGGCAGCGCAGGCGAAAGCCGCCTTTGCCGGTGCGATAGTTTTCGGCAATGCTTTCGGGTGGCTCGACGATGATCCCGCCGGTGGGGAAATCGGGGCCTTTGACAAAATTCAGCAGCGTGTCGTCTCGCGCATCTGGAGTCTTGATCAGATGCAGGCAGGCATCGCACAGCTCGGCGATGTTGTGCGGTGGAATGTTGGTGGCCATGCCCACCGCAATGCCCGAAGAACCGTTGGCCAGCAGGTTGGGAAACTGCGCGGGCAGCACGACCGGTTCGGTCAGCGTGCCGTCATAGTTGTCACGGAAATCGACCGCGTTTTCGTTCAGCCCGTCCAGCAGCGCCTCGGCCACGGCGGTCATGCGCGCCTCGGTGTAGCGGCTGGCCGCAGGGTTGTCGCCGTCGATGTTGCCAAAGTTACCCTGACCGTCAACCAGCGGATAGCGCACGTTGAAATCCTGCGCCAGACGCGCCATCGCGTCGTAAATCGCGGCGTCACCGTGCGGGTGATAGTTGCCCATCACGTCGCCCGAAATTTTGGCCGACTTGCGGAATCCGCCTTTGGAAGATAGGCGCAATTCACGCATCGCGAACAGGATTCGGCGGTGTACCGGCTTTAGCCCGTCGCGGGCATCCGGCAGTGCGCGGTGCATGATCGTGGACAGCGCATAGGTCAGATACCGATCACCCAGCGCGCGGCGCAGGGGTTCGGACAGGTCCATATTGGGGGGCTGGGTAATATCTGACATAAATGCTGTGTAGCCATGTGCCCCAAACGGGACAAGAGGGCAAAGCACCCGAACTGAAATGGGGAACCACTTGGGCAGTAACGGCGTTGTTATTTCGACACGGCGATGGATGCGGGGAAGAATTCCTTGGTTTTCTCACTGCGCGTCTCGCGGTCGCCTGATAAGATAAACCGACCCGCGCAAAAGCTGCCGCGCTTGCAGGGTGTTTCTGGGGGACTAGATGATGCTGCGTTTTATCGTTCTGACATTTGGATTTTTGGGCTGGGCCTTTTTCGAGATGAGCGGCGGTGCCGGTTTTGACGGTGAAGCATTGCGGCTGTCGCGTATCGAAATCGAAGATGCCGCTCCTGCGGCGCCGTCGGCGCCTAAGAGCTTGTTGGCAGGCATAGATTCGCAAAACAGCGATACCGCAGATGTCACCCGCGTTGCCCTGAACCTGACAACAACCCGCGATATTATCGCCCCTGCCAAACCTTTGCCGACCACCACTGGTCCTGCCAAATTCGACGGCGCGACGCTAAGCACTGCATCTCTGGATACAGATCAAGAGAACAGAATCGTGATTCCCAGCCTGATTCCCACCGCACAGCCCGCCGTTCAGACAGCGGATGACGTGATGACAGACGAAAATTTCAACACATTGGACGTGCGTGCTGTCTCTGGCAACCGCGTGAACGTGCGCGGCGGACCGGGAACGGATTTTGGCGTGGTCTCCAGCCTGACACGCGGCGAAGAGGTCGAAATTCTTCAAGACCCCGGCAACGGCTGGGTCAAGCTGCGCCCCTTGAACGGTGGCCCCGAAGGCTGGATGGCAGATTTTTTACTGACCAACAGCTGATTGCCAACACTCACAACCCGTGACACACCTGCCCGCATATCATCGCGGGCAGTTTTCGTATGAAATCCATTCTGATTACCGGATGTTCTTCGGGCATCGGCTATGCCGCCGCGCAGCAGATGCGCGCACGCGGCTGGCGCGTATTTGCCGCCTGCCGTCAGACCGAGGACTGCGCACGCCTGAAGGCCGAGGGGTTCGACAGCCCACAGATCGACTATGCCGACGCGAACAGCATCGACGCCGGACTGACCGAAGTTCTAAACGCCACAGGCGGCACGCTTGATGCTTTGTTCAACAATGGTGCCCATGCGACCCCCGGCGCAGTCGAAGATCTGCCAACCGATGGTTTGCGCGCGCTGTTCGAAGCGAATTTCTTTGGCTGGCACACCCTGACCCGCGCCGTTATTCCGGTGATGCGGGCCCAACGGCACGGCCGGATTGTGCAGTGCTCGTCTGTACTTGGCTTTGTCACCATGCCGTGGCGCGGAGCCTACAATGCGTCCAAACACGCGCTCGAAGGGCTGACCAGCACGCTGCGGATCGAAATGCGCGGCAGTGGCATCCACATCTGCCTGATCGAACCCGGCCCCGTCACCAGCCGCTTTCGCGTCAACGCTGTCAAACATTTCGAACGCTGGATCGACTGGCAGGCCTCGCCTCATGCCGACCGGTACAAGACCAGCCTGATGAAACGGCTTTACGCCGAAAACAAGGGCCCCGATCCCTTTGAACTGCCGCCCGAAGCGGTGGTGAAAAAACTGATACACGCCGTGGAAAGCCCCCGCCCGCGTCCGCGCTATTTCGTAACGGTGCCGACCCACCTGATGGGTGTGCTGAAACGGATTTTGCCGACGCGTGCGCTGGACTGGGTGCTGACCCGTGCTTAGGCTTTGCACCCGAGGTGGCGCAAACAGGTTCGCTTTCGTCGCGTGGGCCGCTACATCTGATACCAAAGACGTAATAAGGAATTGGGCATGACCTCTGATCCTATGTTTATCTTGATCCTGCTGGCCTGCGCGGCTGTCGTTCTGGTGCTGATCACCGGACTGGGCGGCTTTGCCAAAGGGGACGGATGGGCATCAAAAAACTCGAACAAACTGATGCGAATGCGGATCATGGCGCAGTTTGCCGCCGTGGTTCTGATTGTAATTGCCATTCTGTGGCGCAAGTCCGGAGGCTGACATGGTTGTACTGAACAAGATTTACACCCGCACCGGCGACAAGGGCGAAACCGCATTGGGTGACGGCACGCGGGTGGTGAAATACGCCGCGCGGGTCAACGCCTATGGCACCTCGGACGAGTTGAACGCATTTGTCGGCGTCGCACGGCTTGAGGCGACGGGCGCCACGGACGACGCGCTTGCGCGCATTCAGAATGATCTGTTCGATCTGGGGGCCGACCTGTGCCGCCCCGACATGGAAAGCGACGCCAAAGCCGACTACCCCCCCCTGCGTATGATCGACGCACAGGTGGACCGGCTGGAAGCCGAGATCGACGTGATGAATGCCGAGCTTGAGCCGCTGCGCAGTTTTGTATTGCCCGGTGGTGCCGCGCTGGCGGCCCATCTGCACGTTTGCCGTACCGTTTCGCGCCGCGCCGAACGTCTGGCGGTGGAACTTGCCACACTGGAACCCGTTAACCCGTCAGCAATTAGATACCTCAACCGGCTTAGCGACTGGTTCTTTGTCGCCTCGCGCATCGCCAACAACAGTGGCAAGGATGATGTGTTGTGGGTGCCCGGCGCGAACCGCTGACGCCATGTAAACGGGGCGGCGGGGCCAAAACGCGGCGTCGCCATCCCATATTGCGACGATTTTACCCTGTTTCCGCAGCGCGGGCTTGGGTAAACCGTGCGGAATGAATTGTTGGCTTACCATCTGGTGAGTCGGATTTTGTCAAGGAAGGAACGCTCATGAAGGTGCTGGTGCCTGTCAAACGCGTGATCGACTATAACGTGAAAGTTCGCGTCAAAGCGGACGGATCGGGTGTTGATCTTGCAAACGTAAAAATGTCGATGAACCCGTTCGACGAGATTGCCGTCGAACAGGCGATCCGTCTGAAAGAGGCCGGTCAGGCCGATGAGATCATCGCGGTCTCCATCGGTGTGAAGCAGGCGCAGGAAACTCTGCGCACCGCTTTGGCCATGGGCGCGGACCGTGCGATCCTTGTGATTGCGGCGGACGACGTACATCAGGACATCGAACCGCTGACCGTCGCCAAGATCCTCAAGGCGATCGTCGACGAAGAGCAGCCCGGCCTTGTGCTGTGCGGCAAACAGGCGATCGACAACGACATGAACGCCACCGGCCAGATGCTGTCTGCCCTGCTGGGCTGGTCGCAGGCGACATTCGCCTCGGATATCGAGATTTCCGGCGATAAGGCCAAGGTCACACGCGAAGTCGACGGCGGTTTGCAAACGATCGAAGTCAACATGCCGACAGTTGTCTCTGTCGACCTGCGCCTGAACGAGCCGCGCTATGCGTCGCTGCCCAATATCATGAAAGCAAAGAAAAAGCCGCTGGATGAGAAAACCGCAGCCGATTACGGCGTCGACACGGCACCGCATCTGGAAGTGGTCAGCACGAAAGAGCCCGAAGCCCGCGCGGCTGGCGAAATCGTGGCCGACGTGGACGCACTGGTGGCCAAACTCAAAGAAAAGGGAGTCGTGTAATGGCTGTTCTGCTTCTTGCTGAAGTGACCGATGGCGAACTGGCGATGGACGCCACCGCCAAAGCTGTCACTGCCTCGAAGGCCTTGGGTGACGTGACCGTTCTGTGCGCGGGCGGCTCTGCCGCTGCGGCGGGCGAAGCGGCTGCCAAGATTGATGGCGTGTCCAAGGTGCTGGTCGCCGAAGATGCGTCGCTGGGTCACCGCCTTGCGGAATCGACAGCTGCGCTGATCGTGTCGCTGGCAGATGACTACGAGCACATCGTAGCCCCCGCCACCACCGACGCCAAAAACGTGATGCCCCGCGTTGCGGCCTTGCTTGACGTAATGATCATCTCGGACGCCTCGGGCGTTATTGATGGCGACACATTCGAACGCCCGATCTATGCGGGCAACGCGATCCAGACCGTCAAATCCAAAGACGCCAAAAAGGTCATCACCTTCCGCACGTCGACATTTGATGCGGCTGGAACCGGCGGTTCGGCTTCGGTTGACACCGTGTCGGCAGCAGCCGATCCCGGTCTGTCGTCGTGGGTCGAAGACAAAGTCGCAGCCAGCGACCGTCCTGAACTGACATCGGCTGGCGTTGTTGTCTCGGGTGGCCGCGGTGTTGGCTCGGAAGAAGACTTTAAACTGATCGAGCAACTGGCCGACAAACTGGGCGCCGCCGTTGGCGCATCGCGTGCAGCGGTTGACAGTGGCTATGCCCCGAACGACTGGCAGGTTGGCCAGACCGGCAAGGTTGTGGCTCCTGAACTTTATGTCGCGGTTGGTATCTCGGGTGCGATCCAGCACCTTGCGGGCATGAAAGACTCCAAGGTGATCGTTGCGATCAACAAGGACGAAGAAGCCCCTATCTTCCAGGTTGCCGATTATGGCCTGGTGGCCGACCTGTTCACGGCTGTGCCGGAACTGATCGAAAAACTGTAAACGGACGGGCCGCGCCCATCTGAAGCAATAAAAGGCCCGCCTGAAATGGCGGGCCTTTTTGCGTTTCAAGCACTGTTTCAAACCATGTGCCCCACCAGCTTTCCAAGCACCGGAACCAACGCGGCTGCCGCCTCTTGATGTGCCACGGGGCCCAGCATGGTCTGCGCCGCCGGTCGTTCCATTTCGGAAAACACCATGCCAATCGTGCCTTGGCTACGGGCATGTTCCGAGGCTTGAACCTCAACCATTTCGGTCACCTCGTTGCGCAAGGTTTCGATCATTTCGCGGGTGATCAACCACGGATCGTGGGTCATCCCGTTGTCGCGGTTGTCGGGGTCAGCTTCTCCGAACCACAACAAAACAGTCTTGCCCGGAATACGGCCCAACAAGTGGCGCATCCGCCCGACCCATGCGATTTGCAGTTCTTCCCGAACAGTACGGAACCGTTCGGGAGACACGGCATTCAAATGGGTCAGCATATGCTTGTTGAAATTGAACTCGGCAAAATCAACATCGCGAAAGATCGCCTCCAACAGGCCAGACGGCTTGAGGAACCTGTCATTGCGGCGCGGGTGCACCGAATAGAACCGGTTCGACATATTTTGTGCGCTCAGCACCTGAAGGACGGTCACTTTTGCCCCTGCCCCGATTTCCGTCAGATACGAATCCGATGCAAACACCTCGATCCCCGCGTTGGTGCAACCCAGATTCACACAGGTCATCCCGATTTGTTCCTCGACCAGATCCGGAAACGGCTTGGCCACAAATTTCCCGTAGGTTTCAGTCCCGCCAAAAAATGCGATATACGGTTTTTTCAGTGACTTTCGTGGCCCCCGAAACAGCACCTTGGATGTGCCGTACCGGCACGGAAGATAGTCAAGGGACCCTTGGCCCACAGCATCATAGGTCATTACACCCACCTCTCAATTTCACCCGAGGTCGGGTATAACGAACAGGTCCTTAAGAAATGCTAACTTGGTCTGACACCACCGCGCGGCTGTTCACACCTTGCGGCCAGACGGGCGGGACGCATATGGTGCGCTAACACAAAAGGGGCATTTCATGGACATCAAAACGGTCGGAATTGTGGGCGCGGGTCAAATGGGCAACGGGATTGCCCATGTTATGGCGCTCGCGGGCTATGACGTGACAATGACAGACATCAGCGATGACGCGCTGAAAACCGCCATCGCGCTGATTGACAGCAACATGGAACGGCAGGTCAGCCGCGAAAAAATCAGCGCCGAGACCAAGGCTGAAGCCATGGCGCGGATCACCACAACCGTGACGCTGACAGATCTGGGCCCCAGCGATCTGATCATCGAGGCCGCGACGGAACGTGAAACCGTCAAGCAGGCAATCTTCGAAGATCTGCTGCCACACCTGAAACCGCACACCATTTTGACGTCGAACACATCGTCGATCTCGATCACCCGCCTTGCCAGCCGCACGGACCGGCCCGAAAAGTTCATGGGGTTCCACTTCATGAACCCTGTGCCGGTGATGCAACTGGTCGAACTGATCCGCGGAATCGCCACCGACGCAGAGACCTATGATGCGTGCAAAAAGGTCGTGGACAAACTGGGCAAGACCGCCGCCAGTGCCGAAGATTTCCCCGCCTTTATTGTCAACCGCATCCTGATGCCGATGATCAACGAGGCGGTCTATACCCTTTACGAAGGTGTCGGCAGTGTGCAGTCGATCGACAGTTCGATGAAGCTGGGTGCCAACCACCCGATGGGTCCGCTGGAGTTGGCCGATTTTATCGGTTTGGATACCTGTCTTGCGATTATGAACGTATTGCATGACGGCTTGGCAGATACCAAATACCGCCCCTGCCCGTTGCTGACCAAATATGTCGAAGCCGGTTGGCTGGGGCGCAAGACCGAACGTGGGTTCTACGATTATCGCGGCGAGACACCTGTTCCCACACGCTAGGGGGGCGGGGGCGCTGCCCTCGGCGCTTTCGCGCCTCCCCCGGAGTTTATCTGGCAAGATGAAGTCTGACTGGCCTCAGGCCTTGAGGTTGAGGGTATGTTCGCGCAGCCACGCCATAAAGCCGCGCGGGTCGTCGGCCCATGCCTTAACGTCTGCCGCAGGCAGTGGGTCACCGACAATGGGGCCTTGGGGTTTGTTCAGCGAATGGACGATCTCGTGCAATAACAAGCCCTGACGCAGCATAGGCGAAAGCTTGTTGGCAATATGGTAGGCACGGCTGTTCTGACCGGGGAATTTCATCGGCACGACAGTGGCGCCAGACCTGCGGATCAGCGCAGCTGTGAAAACGTTCCACTCCGCCTCGATTGCGGGGCCCCAATAATCCTCGGACGCGGCAACCTGCCCTGAGGGGAACAGCGCCACGACGCCGCCCTCCTTGAGATGTTTCATCGCCTTGGCGCGCATCTCTACGCCCTTGCGCTGTGCGTCGGGGTCGTGCGGGAAGGGCACGGGGATCATGAAGCTGCCCGCAACTTCGTCGATAGCGGTCAGCAACGAGCGGGTCAGAATGCGGTAATCGGGGCGCACGCGGCCAATCAGATCGCCAAAGATCATGCCGTCAACCATGCCGTGCGGATGGTTCGCCACCACGATCACCGGACCCTCTTTGGGGATCCGGTCTAACTGATACTGCGGCGTTGTCAGTTCGATCCCCATCACGTCCAGACAAGCACGCCAGAACGCCTGACCCTGCGGTGCGCCACGGCGTTCGAATTTGCGGATCAGACGCAGGATAGTCAACTTGCCGGTGAAGGCCTCTATCAAACGGATAAAGCGCGCTTTCCACGGGTCATCGAAGGTCGAAGCATAAGACAGGCTACGGCGGTCATATTTGGTGAACGTGACCGTTTCTTCCTGCGTCTGCGTCAGGCCTGCTACGCTCTGCGAGCTGTCAACCACGTCTGTGTCACCCTTTGTCATGCCGTGAGGTCTGAGGTCGCCGATGTCTCAGGCGCCTTCGCCGAACTTGTCCGCGACCAGTGCAGTCAGCGCTTCTGCGAGCGCCTCGGCGTCCGGCCCAGAGGTTTCAACGTCAATAAAGGTTCCTTTGGAGGCTGCCAACATCAAAAGACCCATAATGCTGTCCCCTGAAGCCGACATTCCGTCCTTGGCCACTTCGGCCTGCGCGTCAAATGCCTCAACAACTTCGACCAGCTTGGCCGAGGCACGTGCATGCAGTCCCTTTTCGTTGACGATCTTCAAAGTGCATTTGGTCATACGTGGTTTGGGCTTTCTGCACTGACGTTCTGGCTGTCGATGTACTTTTTGCCAGCATCCAGTGCCGCACGTACAGCATCGCCGACAGGTTTGTGACGGCTTTTCGCCAGTTTGATCAACATCGGCAGGTTTGCGCCATAAAGGATACGGCGCCCCTGTGGCTGACAGGCCAGCAACGACAGGTTGGACGGGGAACCGCCATACAGATCGGTGACCACAACCACACCGTCGCCATCATCGACCTCATCGGCTGCCGTGCAAATCTCGGATTGTTTTTCGGCACGGTCATGGTTGGCCTCGATCGCGATGGCGCGGACGCCTGACTGCGATCCGACAACATGCTCGATGGCAGCGAGATACTCTCGTGCCAGTCCACCATGCGCCACAATCACAATTCCGATCACTCTGCCCCGTCCTTTTTCCGGCGGTCCAATTCGCGATGCCTAATTGACACCTGCCAGCCTGCCTTCGCAAGGGCCACAGCACAGGTTTCCGCCATGGCAACCGACCGATGTTGCCCGCCAGTACACCCAAATGCAATCGACAGGTGCGATTTCCCTTCTTCCGCGAAGGCTGGCAACAACCATAACGCGAGATCTGTGGTTTTCGCGACAAATTCCGCATAGCGCGAATCTGTCGCGATATGATCCTGCACCACCTTTTCGGTGCCATTGGCGGCACGCAGGGACGGCTCCCAATAGGGGTTTTTCAAGAACCGGCAATCGAACACCATATCGACACTGCGCGGCAGGCCACGTTTATAGGAGAAGCTCTCGACCGAGACCGACAGGTGCCCCTGCTCGCCGGGGGCAAACCATTCTTCGACCGCAGCACGCAACTGGTGGACGTTCAGTTGCGAGGTGTCGATCAGGACGTCGGCACGGGCGCGCAGCGGGCCCAGCATCTCCATCTCACGGGCGATGCCTGCCTCGGGGCGGTCACCATCGGCCAACGGATGCCTGCGGCGCGTTTCCGAGAACCGGCGCAAAAGCACATTGGTATCGCAATCGAGATAGAGTAGTTCCGGCACCAGACCCGGAATGGCCGCGATCTGGCCGATGGCGTCCATCACCGCATTCACGGAAAAGTCGCGCGTCCGCGGGTCAATGCCCAAGGCCAGTGGCCGCGTGCTGGACGGATCATCCAGCAGGGCGCGGATCAAACGCAGGGGCATGTTGTCGATCACTTCGAACCCCAGATCCTCAAGCGCACGGATCGCACTGGACCGCCCGGCCCCAGACGGTCCGGTGATCAGCACAAGGCGGCGGTGTGTGGGTTCTGTCGGGTTCATATCTGAGCGGCTCCGCCCTTAAGATACTGCACGATCGCAGCGGGCCAAGCCAAAGTATCGCACTTGTGAAGGCAGGGCACTGCGACATCCAGCAGCTTGTAGTGATGTGGCCGGGGTAAGCGGCGGGTTTCGGTTTGGTCCAGATCAACCACCAGCACAACAGGGGTCGGCCCAGCTGCGGTGGCGTTCAGAATGCCCACCCCACGAGCTTCGATCATTCCGCGCAGAGTGTCAGGGACCTCAGCGATGATCTGGTCAGAATCGCGGCGTAAGACAGTGCGGTCGTCAGCCACAAGCACCGCGCCCAACGCCAGAAGACGCAGCGCCAGTGAAGACTTGCCCGCACCTGATGCGCCGGTGATCACGACGGCGCGGCCTTGTACTGCCACTGTCGTTGCGTGGATCGTGACCGGGTCCGCAGCGGTCGACATATCAGACCGGCAGGCCCACGACGAAACGCGCACCCAAAGGTTCGCTGCTGATATCCGCGTCAGTAGGACGAATGTTTTCGGCCCAGATCACGCCACCATGCGCTTCGACAATCTGCTTTGAGATGGCAAGGCCAAGGCCGGAGTTGTTGCCAAAGTGCTCTTCTGGGCGCTGGGAATAGAAGCGTTTGAAAATTTTCGACAGCGCCTGATCAGGAATGCCGGGGCCGGTATCCTCGACCACCACCAGCACGCGATTTTCTTTCTTGCGTGCCCAGACGCGGATGGCGTCACCGTCTTCGCAAAAGGAAATCGCATTGGTGATCAGGTTAACGAACACCTGCGCCAGCCGCGCCTCCAGCCCGTGTACCTGCAAGGGTTGCGCGGGCAGATCTGTGATAAAGTCGATGCCTTTGGATTTGGCATCCTCGCCCAGATATTCGCTGAGATTGCCCAGCATCTTGAGCAGGTCAAAAGGTTCTTCTTCTTCCTTGACCAGTTCGGAATCCAACCGCGAAGCGTTGGAAATGTCGCTGACCAGACGGTCAAGGCGACGCACATCGTGATCAATTACGTCCAGCAGCTTTTCGCGCTGGTCCTCGCGTTTGATCAGGCGCAGCGTTCCGACAGCCGAGCGTAAGGACGCAAGAGGGTTCTTGATCTCGTGGGCCACGTCGGCTGCAAACTGTTCGTTGCCGTCGATGCGGTTATAGAGGGCGGCAATCATGCCGCGCAGCGCGCCGGACAGGCGGCCAATCTCGTCGGGACGAGCAGTCAGGTCAGGAATACGAATGCGACCGGGATTGACCTTGCGTTGATTGCGATCACGGCCCAGTTCAGCGGCAGCGGCCAGATCGGCCAGCGGATTGGCAATGGTAGAGGCCAGCACAAGACTGAGGCCCACGGACACCAGCGTGGCGACCACGAACATCTGTAACACGCGCTCGCGCTCGCTGCGGACCAGATTGTCGATCTCGCCCGCCGCAGACGTAATGCCAACCACACCCACAGCCGTGCCATCCTGCATGATGGGCGTGACAACGCTGAACAGGGTGCCGCCTGCGGTATCAAGACTGTCGTGCACCTGGGTGCCACCGGTCAGACTGCCAGCGACCATTTTGCGCAGTTGCGCTTCGACCGTGGGGGCGCCATCGGCGGCGTCAGATCCGAAAGGCGCGGACAGTTTTTCCCAAAGCCAGCTGAGTCCGTCAGTCAGAACCGTACGATTCCCTGTGCCGGGTTGCGTGGGGGCACCTTGGCTTTCCGCGCGATCAACGCTGGACACCAATGTGCCGGTCGGATCGAACACCAGCACCTCAACCCCGCTGCGCAGGTCCAGCCCTTGCAGGGTTGCCACAACATCAACGCCATCGCCGGTGGCCAGATTAACAGGCGCGCCTGCGGGCAATTGCGCCTCGATCACATCTGCGATCAGCTCGGCTTCGCTGACCATCGACGTGGCGCGCTGCACCGCAAGGCTGTCACGCGAGGAATTCAGATATAGAATGCCTGCGACCAATACGTTCAGCGCAATCAGGTTGAAAGTGATGATCTTGCGCGTCAATGGCGATGCACGCAGCGACAACAGCCCGCGCCGCGCGCGGTTCGCCCGGATTTCCTTGCCGGTTTCCGACCGGTCGGGCGCGACCCAGTCGTCGCCAAGCACAACGTCCCCGTCACGCGATGGAGGTTGTGCAATGTCCCGCAAGAAGTCCCTTTCGGCCAGCGCCATTTGCCCGCATCACTCTTCGTTATAACGATAACCGATCCCGTACAGCGTCTCAATCGCCGAGAAGGAATCGTCAGCTGTGCGCATCTTTTTACGCAAACGCTTGATGTGGCTGTCGATGGTCCGGTCATCCACATAGACCTGATCATCATAGGCCACGTCCATCAACTGGTCGCGCGATTTTACGAAACCCGGCCGTTGGGCCAGCGCTTGCAGCAGCAAGAACTCGGTGACGGTCAGGGACACATCGTTGCCCTTCCAACTGACCGAATGGCGCAGCGGATCCATACGCAGTTCGCCGCGCTCCATCACTTTGGTCTCTTCGGTGTCGCCCACTTCGTTGGTGGCGACGGCATCCTGCCGACGCAACAGCGCGCGGATGCGTTCCACCAGCAAACGCTGACTGAAAGGTTTCTTAACATAATCGTCAGCGCCCATGCGCAGGCCCAAGACTTCGTCGATCTCGTCGTCCTTGGAGGTCAGGAAGATCACCGGCATCGAGGTTTTCTGACGCAACCGCTGCAACAGGTCCATACCGTCCATGCGCGGCATCTTGATGTCCAGAACCGCCATATCCGGCAGCCCCTTGTTAAAGGCATCCAAAGCCGCCTGCCCGTCATTATAAGTTTCCACCTCAAAGCCTTCGGCCTCGAGGGTCATCGAAACAGACGTCAGGATATTTCTGTCGTCGTCCACCAGTGCAATCTTTGACATTGCCTGTCCCCTTTATGCTGCTCAATATAGTTTTTCGTTCATACATCCAGATTTAACTGGTTCGAATCAATCCTTAAGTGCGAATCATTCTGCACTAACGCCGCAATTGCGCCACAATTTGGTTAGG
Organism: Pseudosulfitobacter pseudonitzschiae; assembly: GCF_002222635.1. Classification (NCBI taxonomy): domain Bacteria; kingdom Pseudomonadati; phylum Pseudomonadota; class Alphaproteobacteria; order Rhodobacterales; family Roseobacteraceae; genus Pseudosulfitobacter; species Pseudosulfitobacter pseudonitzschiae. Next base: position 2,680,685 of record NZ_CP022415.1, read on the forward strand.
AATGGCTAAATTGACGCACTTTCCCTAAATGGGGGAAGTCGGGAAAAGGGCGCAAATGGGGCGCATGAGCCAAAGATCGCAGTGATGGCGCTAACTGTGCCAAAGCGTCCTGTTCATGTCTGGAAACGTCATGTTATGAGCGATCAGACCATGACGGTCGCGGCGCAAACGCGTCGTAATTGCACCATCCGCCCGCGGCGGCGACAGGGAGACGACACATGACATCTGGACGGGTGAACCCGAATTTCCGGCTTGAAGATCAAGGGATCGGGGAGCTGGGCAATGTCTATTACAACCTGATCGAGCCTGCGCTGGTCGAAACCGCGCTGGCGCGCGGCGAAGGCACATTGGGCAAAGGTGGCTCTTTTCTGGTGACCACCGGCAAATTCACTGGCCGTTCGCCCAAAGACAAACACGTGGTCAAAACCGCAAGCGTTACCGACAACATCTGGTGGGAAAACAACGCCGAGATGTCCGAGGCCGGCTTTAACACCCTCTATGACGACATGGTTGCCCACATGAAGGGCCGCGACTACTTCGTGCAGGATCTGGTTGGCGGCGCCGACCCGGCCTATGCGATCAACGTCCGCATGGTGACCGAACTGGCATGGCATGGCCTGTTCATCCGCCACCTGCTGCGTCGCCCCGAACGCGAGGATCTGGAAGACTTCGTCGCAGACTTCACCATTATCAACTGCCCCTCCTTCAAAGCAGACCCGACCAAGCATGATTGCAAGTCCGATACCGTCATTGCGCTGAACTTCGACCGCAAGATTATCCTGATCGGCGGCACAGAGTACGCGGGCGAAAACAAGAAATCGGTCTTTACCCTGTTGAACTACATGCTGCCCGAAAAGGGCGTGATGCCGATGCACTGCTCGGCCAACCACGCCACCGGCAATCCTGTCGATACCGCCGTTTTCTTTGGCCTCAGCGGCACCGGCAAGACAACGCTGTCCGCCGACCCGTCGCGCACGCTGATCGGCGATGACGAACATGGCTGGTCGGATCGCGGCACTTTCAACTTCGAAGGCGGCTGCTACGCCAAGACGATCAACCTGAGCGCCGAAGCCGAGCCGGAAATCTACGCCACGACCGAAAAGTTCGGCACAGTCATTGAAAACATGATCTTCGACGACGAAACCAAAGATCTGGATTTTGCAGACGACAGCCTGACCGCGAACATGCGTTGCGCCTATCCGCTGCACTACATCTCGAACGCGTCGAAAAATGCTCTGGGCGGTCACCCCAAGAACATCATCATGCTGACGTGCGATGCCTTCGGCGTGCTGCCTCCCATCGCGCGCCTGACACCCGCACAGGCGATGTACCACTTCCTGTCAGGCTTCACGTCCAAAGTAGCCGGAACAGAACGCGGCGTGACCGAACCCGAGCCCACATTCTCGACCTGTTTCGGTGCGCCCTTCATGCCGCGCCGCCCCGAGGTTTACGGCAACCTGCTGCGCGAAAAGATCGCCCAGCACGGCGCCACATGCTGGTTGGTCAACACCGGCTGGACCGGCGGCGCCTATGGCACAGGCAGCCGTATGCCCATCCGCGCCACCCGCGCGCTGCTGACCGCAGCACTGGACGGCAGCCTGAGCAAGGCAAAGTTCCGCAAAGACCCGAACTTCGGCTTTGAAGTGCCCGTCGCGGTTGACGGCGTGGCCGATATCCTGCTGGACCCCCGCCGCACATGGGACGACGCCGACAGCTATGACCGTCAAGCCACCAAACTGGTTGAAATGTTCGCATCGAATTTCGAACAGTATCTGCCGCACATCGACGATGACGTTCGCGCTGCGGCCATCGGCTAAGCCCGCGCTTCACAGCCGCAAAAGACAAAAGCCCCCGTTGCCCGAAGGCGCGGGGACTTTTTCATACGACACAAAGGGATCAGGCCGCAAGATCCAGCGGGACATGGATGATATGCTGGATGTCTTCGTTGCCCATATAAACCATATTGCCTTCTACCGGCTTGTTCTGACCGATAATCTTCCAGCTCAGGCAAAAGGGATCGACGTGCATATATCCCTCGCGCTCGGCCAGACCACGGCGCGCGATCGAGCGCGGCATAAAACCAAATACATAGTCGGGCTGCCACTGCAGCATGCTGGACAAAAAGGCAAAGCGCGCGAGGATGTCGACGATGCCGCGCCCGCGGTAATTGCCATCTTCGGGATTGATCCACATCTCGCCGTGATAGCAGACCTGCCCCGACATACGGCGCGCACCGGGGCCGGATTTATACCACGAATCGTCCAGATCAATCGGCACGCCCGACGGCGGATAGGCGCGAAAGTTGCGCTCCATATGATCGGCCAGTGTTTGCCCCTCCAGGTCGATCAGACGCACTGCTTGGGTTTGCACGATCTTGCCTTGGGGGTTGCGACCGACCGCCCAAAAACCTTTGCCGCCGGACAAATCTGAATGCGCCGGGTCAAATGGCAAACCGACCGGCTGGTTTGGGCGGCTTTGTGAAATCAGTGCTTTATATTCGTTAAAGTCGTCACCCACTGTCAGGTAAAGCTGGCGTTGCGCCAACAATTCGACAGTTTCGGTCAGCAGACGCGAACCCTCGAAAACGTCATGTATGCTCATCAGGATTCTCCTAGTTTGACGCATAAACGGGATGAACGGTGAGGCACGGAAAATCCTGTCGGGTCCGCATCAGCCACAGCCCACAGTTTGGCATACACCAAATCTGTGTCATTTGCATCGCTTAGAAGGTGCGCCCGATCCTGCGAGGCCCTGCCAGAGAGGAGGCCACGTGGCTAGATGCTGACGTTCATGACCCACTCTGGATCCATCGCGTTGACGAATTTGTCAGGCAAATCATCAATTTTCAGGTCATTCGTCCGCTCGATAATATTGACCAAGGCAAATGTGCCATCGGGAAACCGCGCGCCCAGCAACAAACGCGTATAGCTGAGCGGAACAAGCGGAGTGCCCGGTTTCCGGGCAACTGTGGTGTGAATATGATCGAACCGCAGCGCGTTATTGGCGGCGATTTCTTGAAACGTGCCTTCCATAAGGTCACCGATCACCGGTCCGCCGGGCAGCGCGTCAAGTGGGCGGCCGATCGAACTGCTCTGCCATTCCCATCCGAACCACGTGGCAAAGGAAGAGTCTCGCCCCACGTCCACGCAGACCCATTGCTGCTCGTTCGGGCGAAATACCATCGCATAGGGGCGCACGGGCTGGAACGCAGGGTGTTCGATGTTCCCCCCCGCTTCTGCCCAGCAGCGCATACAATCGCGCATGAAATTCGATCCGGTTTGCCACAGATCAGCCAAGGGCCGCTGCTGCAAGAAAAACCGCCAATCACCGTCATCCTTAGACACGCGCAGCATGCCATACTCAAACCCGACCTCAGAGGTCAGCCATGCATTGCCACGCGCCAACAAGGTCAATGCTTCGGGCAATGCGCTTTTGCCGCGTTCGGTCAGCTCGTAACGCCGGTCCCTGATTCGAAACAGCTCGAATCCCTTGGCTTGCTCAAGGAATGTGATGTGCCGTCGCACTGTTTGACGTGTGCTGCCCAGCTCTTCTACCGCGTGTGACAAATTTAAATGTCGCGCCAACGTGGTGAATGACCGCAGCATTTCAAACAAAAGCGGGTGATGATCCGCCTGCAAATCAGTGGCTCTGCGTGTGATTTTACACCTCTTTTCAACCTTAACTAACAGTGACTGTATATAAATCACCCAACAATGCAACATAGATATACCCTAAGTGTAAAAATCTATGCACTTGATTATGGGCTGAAATTCCTGGATCACTTCCCGCATACAACCGGAGGTACTAAGACAGATGTCTCATCCAGTGGATATTCATGTTGGTCGCAAGCTGAAACAGGCACGCACACTGCGACGTATGTCGCAAACAGATGTTGCTCGGCACCTGAAACTTTCTTTTCAACAAATTCAAAAATACGAAATTGGGTCCAACCGCATTGCAGCAAGCCGTCTTTACGACTTGTCGCGTATTCTGGATGTACCGACCGCCTACTTCTTTGAAGGTCTCGGCGATGCGCCAGAAGTCGGGGCACGTGATCACGGCCTTGATATCGTAAGTGCCGTGGCTTCGATCAAAGACGAACAGGTTAAATCCCGTATCGTCACCTTTATCGAAGACGTATCGGGGCGCACTGTCGCCAAATCTGCCTAAGGGCTATCCAACCAGCGCGCGACGCAACAGGTTCAACCCTGCCACAAGCAGAACGAACAGCGTCGCGCGGCGGAACACCACCTGGTCAATCTGGTCCATGACCTGACGCCCGCAGAACATCCCGATCAACGCCGGTACGATCATCGCAGCGCTCAGCGGCCAAGTGGTCGCGTTAAGCACCCCCGATCCGATGTGCGCGCCCACCAGCGATACCGCCCCCAGCCCGTAGATCACGCCCTGCGCACGCATCTGTTCGTGTTTCTGCGTTCCAAGCGCCGTCAGATACATCACCGTCGGCGGCCCCCAAATCCCCGAGATTCCGCCTAAAAAACCGGCAACCATGCCAATGACCGCCTCGAACGTGGTGCTTTGACCATTTAACACCAGCGTCCACCCGACAATTTGCATCAGGGCAAAGGCCGTCACCGGCACGCCAATGATCACCAGCATCACTTGCATGGGCAGCACGCTGACCAGTTGCGCGCTAAGGATCAGCACGACCGCTCCAACCCCCATGTAAACTTTGAACTTGGCGATCGATTCCCACGCCGCCCGGGGGCCCTGACGCAATGCCTGTATGCCGTTGGTCGCCAGCGTCGGCAGCATCAGCATCGCCAGCGCCAAATCAGGCGCCAGAAAGGTCGACAGACCCGACACAAAGACCATAGGCATGGCAAAGCCCACGACCCCTTTGACGAACCCTGCCAGCAGTGCGATCCCAAGGGCAAGGCCCAGTTGCGCGGGGGTGAGAAGTGTCAGTAGAATGTCCATATGGACGCTATATCACTCACATTCCTGGCTGCACCTTCAAAAACACGACGTAACTTTCGATCAAATTGACGCACTTAAACGCAAATAAGTTGCGCTGCACCTGCGAAGGCCCTATCCCAACCGGCAAGCAAACAAGGGGATGCGAAACATGGCACACGATGGACAAGACATGACTGGGGCGACTTCGGTGATTATGGACGATCTTTTGGGAGCAACCGGCGCCGCAATCGCGCCCGTCGATGCCATTCTCGATATTGCCAAAGACAAACTGCGCGTCCTGCTCAGCGAAAACGGCCGCGTGTCAGCCACCCTTGTCGAACAGAACCAGACAGCCGCCCACGGGCTGGCTTGGTTGGCAACCTATGCGCAGTCCCTGCATGAAATGCACAAATGGGCCACTGCACTGAACGAAAATGGTCGCTTTGGTGAAGTGGAACAGTTGCTGCTGCAAATCGGCGCTGGCGAATACCTTGCCCAAATTCAGGGCGGCATCCCCATGAACCAGGGCGAAGTGCTGCGCCCCCACGATATGGGCCTGACTGCTGCCGACATGACGGGCCTGTCCACACCAGCGATCACCGGACTGGTCCAGAACGGCAACACCCAAGCCGCGCGCATCCGGCTGGTCGAGCTGATGCAAGAACGCAGCGCCGAAATCACCGTGGGTGCCTCCGGTCTGGATGAAGAACTGGAAATGATCCGCGAACAATTCCGCCGCTATGCGCTGGAAAAGGTCGAACCCTTTGCCCACGACTGGCACTTAAACGACCAACTGATCCCCATCGAAGTGATCAACGAGCTGGCCGAAATGGGTGTTTTCGGCCTGACCATTCCCGAAGAGCACGGCGGCCTTGGCCTGTCCAAGGCGTCGATGTGCGTTGTCTCCGAAGAACTCTCGCGCGGCTATATCGGCGTTGGCTCGCTGGGCACCCGTTCGGAAATCGCGGCCGAACTGATCATCGCCGGCGGCACCGACGCGCAAAAAGCCAAGTGGCTGCCCGCGCTGGCGTCGGGCGAAAAGCTGCCAACAGCGGTCTTTACCGAACCCAACACCGGTTCCGACCTTGGCAGCCTGCGCACCCGCGCCGTTAAGGATGGCAACGACTACAAGGTGACAGGCAACAAGACGTGGATCACCCACGCCGCGCGCACCCATGTGATGACGCTGCTGGCGCGCACCGACCCCAACACCACAGACTACAAAGGCCTGTCGATGTTTCTGGCCGAAAAAACACCGGGCGACGATGCAACCCCCTTCCCCTCCGACGGCATGACAGGCGGCGAGATCGAAGTGCTGGGCTATCGTGGCATGAAGGAATACGAACTGGCCTTCGACGACTTCCACGTGAAGGGCGAGAACCTGCTGGGCGGAGAGGAGGGCAAAGGCTTTAAGCAGCTGATGGAAACCTTCGAATCCGCCCGCATCCAGACCGCAGCACGCGCCATTGGTGTGGCGCAGTCGGCGCTGGATATTTCGATGCAATACGCCCAAGACCGCAAACAGTTCGGCAAATCGCTGATCGAATTTCCGCGCGTTGCGAACAAGCTGGCGATGATGGCCGTCGAGATCATGATCGCCCGCCAACTGACCTATTTCAGCGCCTTCGAAAAAGACCAAGGTCGCCGGTGCGACGTCGAGGCGGGCATGGCCAAACTGCTGGGGGCCCGCGTGGCATGGGCTGCTGCCGACAACGGCCTGCAAATCCACGGTGGCAACGGTTTTGCGCTGGAATACAAGATCAGCCGCGTGCTGTGCGATGCCCGAATCCTTAACATCTTCGAAGGTGCCGCCGAGATTCAGGCACAGGTCATCGCGCGCCGTTTGCTGGGGTAGCGCCACCCCGAACAGCCCGTTTATCGGGCAACCTGCCCAAATGCCCTGCAAGCTTCCGCGCATATGCTGCACTTGCAGCATATGCCGCTTGGCAGGGGGCCTGTGACGCTCTACACCCGATGGCATGAAACACGCCCGTCTCAATCGCGAGAAATGGATCACCGCAGGCATCGCCGCCTTGCGCAGCGATGGTCCACCCGCGTTGCGCGCTGAACCGCTGGCCCGCCGGATGGGCACGACCAAAGGGTCGTTCTACTGGCACTTCACCGATGTTCCCGCCTTTCATCAGGCGCTGTTGGATCACTGGAAAAGTCAGGCTTTTGCCGACGTGGTCGCACAGCTCGAAGGTGATGGCACCCCCGCCGGCCGTCTTCAGGAATTTGGCAAGCATGTTCTCGACGATACTACAGCACCCGCAATCCGCTCTTGGGCTCAAGAGAACAAAGACGCCGCCGACGCGCTGGCGCAGGTCGATGCCGAGCGTCTGACATATATGGTGACCTTGCTGACACAGCTGGGCCTCAAAAACCCCGATTTCGCCCGCGCCGCCTATGGGGCGCTGATCGGAATGCCGATGTTGCCCAAATCCAAACGGCACGATTCCGCCAACGCCTATACCGCGTTGATCGACCTTGTGCTGGCGTTGCGCTAGTCAGCGCCATGCGCATACTTCTCATCCTCGCCTTGACCTTCGCCATGTCCTGCAAAGCAGATGAAACCGCACGTGCCTATGGTGCGGGCGGCAAAACCTGGACTTTGACCGAAATCGACGGTCAGGCATTCAAAGCCGCGGCGACGCTGCGCTTTCCCGAAACCGGCAAGATCGCAGGCCAAGGGCCCTGTAACGGGTTTGCTGGCACCATGACCACGCCCTACCCGTGGTTTGACGCAGGCCCGTTGCAAGCAACCCGCCGCGCCTGCCCCGCGCTTGCAGACGAGGCCCGCTTCTTCACCGCACTGGAAGACATGACCCTGATCGAGGTTTTGGGTGACGTGATGATCCTGAAGAACGAAAAAGGCCGCGAAATGCTGTTCAGAGCCGCCGACTGAACGCTTCGACAAATCGCGCACGCGCCACAGGCAAGGCGCGGTTGCCCTGATCCGCTGCCAGATGCGCCTCCAGAAAATGCCCTGTGGTGTGTAAACCCTGTGCAATCTCGACATCCGGCGCATCACCGCGTCCGCGCAGCACATCGGGCAAGGGCAGCATCCGGTCGGCCCATGTACCAGCACCCTCAGCCGATACAGCCCGCCCCGACTTGGGCGAGACATAGGCCAACCCCTCGGTCGCCCCGGTAACCGCACAGGCTGACAGATCCAGCCCATAACCCATCTCTTCCAGCAGAGCCAACTCCCACCGCAGGTAGGCCAGCGGCCACAGATCGTTCTGCCCCAACAGGTCCAACAGCACCTCGGTCCGCCGGTACAGCGGGGCGTGAACCTCACGCTCGGGCAGGCAAAAGCACAGCAGTGCCGTCACCGCATTCAGACCCGCCAGCGACATCCGGTCGCCCATTGCTTGCGCCGCCCGACTGCGCACAGGTTCGACGGTGAAACTGCCGATATGATCTTCAAGCCGCGCGCGCCACGCCACATCCAGCTGCGCGCCCGGTTGCAAGATCGGCGCGATCTTGCGGCTGGTGCCACCGCGCACCACGCCCGCATGACGCCCCCGGTCCTCGGTGAATACCTCGATGATCACCGACGTCTCGCCATGTTTGCGTGCGGCCAGCAAAATGCCTGTTCCACGCCAGTCCATGCTCAGGCCAGCCCGTCGTGATCCAGCAGATGCCGGCCCGCGCGGTCCTCGACCTCGATAACCCACAGATCGGGATCGAACCCGCGCTGGCGCGTCAGCACAGCATCCACTTCTGCCTCGGGCCCCTTGGCCAGTTCGGTCCAGACCCGTGCGTCACTCTCCAGATCAAAGCTGCGGTGGAATAATGTCGCCTGACCGTCCAGCGTGTTCAGCTTGACCAGCACAGCGCCACCAGTGTCGTCGCCGTGCGAGACCACAAAAGCGGGAATATCAAACAGACGAAGCCGCGTCAGATAGGCATCGACCCAAAACCGTGCGGTCAGACGGCTCATAGCTTCATCTTGCCCGAGAAACTCCCCCCGGAGGATCGGTTTGCCAAAATTTCAGACGTTGCCATCTTTAAAATCCAGCCCCATCTGCGAATACCGCTCGGCCTCTTCCTGCCATTTCTCGCGCACCTTCACCTGCAGGAACAGGTGCACGCGACGGCCCAGAAATTCTTCCAGTTCGGTGCGACTGGCCTTAGAGACCGACTTGATCGTCTCGCCTTTGTTTCCCAGCACAATGCCCTTGTGGCCATCGCGGCTGACATACACCACTTGGTCGATCCGCGCGGTGCCATCCTTGCGCTCTTCCCAATTCTCGGTCTCGACCGTCAACTGATAGGGCAGTTCCTGATGCAATCGCAGCGTCAGCTTTTCGCGGGTCATCTCGGCGGCAATCATACGCATAGGCAGATCGGCGATCTGGTCCTCGGGGTACAGCCACGGCCCCTCGGGCAACTGCCCGCCCAGCCAGGCGCGCAGCGCGTCAACGCCAAAGCCCTTTTCAGCCGAGATCATGAACGTCTCGGCAAAGGCATAGCGGTCGTTCATATCCTTGGTCAGTCCCAGCAGAACTTGCGATTCCACGCGATCGATCTTGTTGATGGCCAACGCCACCTTGCGGCCGTCGCCGATGGTGGCCAACCCTTCCAGAATACGCTCGACGCCCTCGGACACGCCCCGGTGCGCCTCGACCATCAGCACCACCACGTCGGCATCCGCAGCCCCGCCCCATGCGGCAGCAACCATCGCGCGATCCAGACGGCGGCGCGGCTGGAACAGGCCGGGGGTGTCCACAAAAACGATCTGCGCATCACCTTCGATGGCGACACCGCGTATGCGGGCGCGGGTGGTCTGAACCTTGTGGGTGACGATCGACACCTTGGCCCCAACCATCCGGTTCAACAGGGTGGATTTGCCGGCGTTCGGCTCTCCGATCAGGGCGACGAAACCGGCGCGGGTGTTCATTGGGACTTCTCCATTTGCGCCAGCAACGCGGCGGCGGCGGCCTGTTCGGCCTGACGTTTCGATTTGGCAGTGGCTTGGGCAGCGGCCCCAGTGGTCAGCTGCGCGGCAATGGTAAAGACGGGCGCGTGATCCGGCCCCTCGCGGTTCACTTCGACATAACGCGGCGGTTGCAACCCTTGGGCCTGCGCCCATTCCTGCATGGCGGTCTTGGCGTCGCGGGCGTCCGCGTCGACCTCGCCAATACGCTTGCCCCAAAGCCGGATGATCATCGCCTGCGCCACGTCAAAGCCTGCATCCAGATAGACCGCGGCAATCACTGCCTCCATCGCATCCCCCAGCAGCGCCTCCTTGCGGCGCCCCCCTGACAGCATCTCTGACCGGCCCAAACGCAGCACAGCGCCCACGTCAATCTCGCGGGCGACATCGGCGCAGGCTTCCTTGCGCACAAGCGCGTTAAAACGCGGGGCCAGCTTGCCCTCGGCGGCTTCGGTGTCGGCCTCAAGCAGCGCTTGCGCCATCGCCAGACCCAACACACGGTCGCCCAGAAACTCCAGCCGCTGGTTGTCGCCACGCGTCGGCGACGACATCGACGCGTGGGTCACCGCCTCGGTCAGCAGTGCAGGATCGGCGAACTCGTGTCCGATACGTTTTTGAAAGTCTTTGAGCTCGCTCGAAATCTTCATCAAATCGCCTAGTAAATACCTTTGAAGAACCGGTCGCCACGCCATGTCCAGAAGAACAGCATCGAACGACCCGCAGACGAGAACATGATCCGGTCCGCACGCCCGATCAGGTTTTCATAGGGCACGAAACCGACGCCACCGGCCAGTTGCGCAATCCGGCTGTCCGCAGAGTTGTCGCGATTGTCGCCCATGAAAAAATAATGCCCCTCGGGCACCTGGTAGACATTGGTGTTGTCGGACCCCTGATTGGCCATATTCAGAACTGTATAGCTGACACCATTGGGCATCGTCTCGGTAAAACGCGACTTGGTGCAGGTGCCGCCTTCGCCGACGGGTCCGTTTTCACAGCGTGGCACCAGTCCTTGCGGCCCCTGCCGGAGCATCGGCTCGGAAAACGTGCCTGCAGGTTCCTGCGGCAAAGGTTCGCCGTTCAGGATCACGACGCCATTCTTGACCTGAACAGTATCCCCCGGAAGCCCGATCAACCGCTTGATATAGTCGCGGCCCGACACCGGATGGCGGAACACGACCACGTCGCCGTGCTTCGGCGTGCCGCCAAACAGACGCGTGTTGTCACCGTCAAAGACCCCGCAAATATCCTCGGCGTCTACGTTGACACCAAAGCGTGGCAGGATCAGACTGGGGCAAGAGGCATAGGAATATCCATACACCATCTTGTTCACAAACAGGAAATCACCGATCAGCAGCGTCTCTTTCATCGAACCGGACGGGATCCAGAATGGCTGAAAGAACAGGGTGCGAAACACACCTGCGATCAGCAGCGCATAGACAATTGTCTTGATCGTTTCGACGAATCCGTTGCCGGACTTTTCCTTGGCAGCCATGGGGCGCTCCTGCTTGGGTCAGCATGCTACATGCGGGTGCAGCGACAAGGTGTCAAGGCAGGCCAGATGCGGCCAATGCGTCAACCTGCCAAGGGCCGCGCTTCGATCACCACAAAGGCCTGCGCCCAAGGGTGATCGTCCGTCAGGGTCACATGTATGATCGCCTCGTGCCCCGCAGGGGTCATGGCAGCCAGCCGCTCGGCGGCCCATCCGGTGACATGCATCACCGGTTGCCCGGTGCGCAGATTGCTGACCGCCATATCTCGCCACGAAATACCCATGCGCAATCCGGTGCCCAACGCCTTTGAACACGCCTCCTTGGCGGCCCATCGCTTGGCATAGGTGCCCGCAACATCCCTGCGCCGCTCGGACTTGGCCTGTTCGACCTCGGTGAACACGCGGTTGCGAAAGCGGTCGCCAAAGCGATTTAACGTGCCCTGAATCCGTTCGATATTGGCCAGATCCGTACCGATGCCCAATATCATCGCGCGGTGTCCGCGCAGGTGGCCGGATTGATCGTAACGGCCATAATCACGCCATCAAACCCTGCGCCAGAACAGCGCGCAGAACAGCAGATATCATGTCATCACCCTTCCATAGGTCACAAGCGTTCTGACCAGTCTAGCGCCGCACGGCGCCACAGCCAACTCAGGGCAGCCGCCGCGCTTCGCTGCGTGCGCCCAAGCCAAAGAAAACCCGCGCCACCAGCACATAAACGACAGCCATCACCACCACCATCGCCGCCACAAATCCGAATCCAAGGCTGGACAGATCGCCCAGCATTGCAGGGGCCACCACCAGCACAACGGCCGCCAAAAGCATCGACAACATAACACCGAACAGCGCAAACAATCCTGCCATCTTCCACGCCTCGCGGCCTTCGGGGCGTCGGCCCGTCGCCCGTACAAATCGCGCGCCTTCGTTCAATGTGGTCAGCATGATCGGGATCAGCGACACCCCGCCCGAACTCAGATTAATGCCAACGTACTGGCGGATGAGATAAATCAGAACGGGCAGGCCAATGCTCAACCCCAGATAAAAGGTGGCAAAGCGCGGGATGTTGAAACGATAGTTATCCACGGGCGTCCTCCATCAGACGGCGCATTTCGACAATGGCGGGCTGCAAGCCGCGAAAAATGGCCTCGCCGATCAGGAAATGTCCGATGTTCAACTCCATCACCTCGGGAAAGGCGGCAACCGGCTGCACTGTTTCATACGTCAGCCCATGACCCACGTGCACCTCCAGCCCCAGCCCGTGCGCAAAACCGGACATCTCGCGCAATGCCTCCAGTTCGCGGTCGCGATCGTCGAAACGCCCTTCGTGATGGGCATCGCAATAGGCCCCTGAATGCAACTCGATGACCTGCGCGCCGATGCGGTGCGCCGCTTCGATCTGGCGTTTGTCCGCGGCGATAAAGATCGACACACGGCACCCCGCCTCACGCAGCGGCGCTATGAAATGCGCCAGCTTGTTCTCTTCGCGTGCCACTTCCAACCCGCCTTCTGTGGTGCGTTCCTCGCGTTTTTCCGGCACGATGCACACCGCATGGGGACGATGTCGCAAAGCTATCTTTTGCATCTCGTCGGTCGCCGCCATCTCGAAGTTCAGCGGAACGCTCAGCATGTCCATCAACCCTTCGATGTCCGCGTCCGAAATATGCCTGCGATCTTCGCGCAGGTGCGCTGTGATCCCGTCACACCCCGCCTCTTGCGCGATCCGTGCGGCCCGCAACGGGTCGGGCGTGTCACCGCCACGGGCGTTGCGCACAGTGGCCACGTGGTCGATGTTCACACCAAGACGTAAGGGGCCGAGCGGTTTCATAATGCTACTCCAGAACTTGTTTGCGCCGCAGCCTAATACCGCCACAGCCCAAGCGCGAGGGCTTCTTTGTACCGATACATCGTTGCTTCATCTTGCCAGATAAACTCCGGGGGAGCGCCGCATGGCGCGGGGGCAGCGCCCCCGACTAATCCCGTTCCTGCCACGAGTCCGATTTGCTGGCCGCCTTGGCCGCCGCTTTTTCCACAGCCTTGGCCTTCAACGCCTCGAATTTGGCCTTGATCGCCCCCTTGCGCCGCTTTTGATAGGCGCGCAGCAATGGCACGGCGATGTAATAGGCGATTGTGCCGCAGATGATACCGGGGATGATACCGCCGACCAGATAGGGAAAAAACACCTCGTGGAAAAACCGCTCCAGCCCGCTCCAGTCAGTTGGATGCCCCTGCACCACCGCAATCAGATTGCCCCACAAGTCCGAAGCCGCGTCGTAGAATTTACCGCCGAACGACCGGTGCGCGTCAGGATCCACTTTGGTGCCCAGCAACCAGTTGCCCGTTTGCAGCGACGCGATGCCAATCGGAACATAGGTCAGCGGATTGCCAAAGAATGTGGCCATCAGTGCGGCCAGAAGATTGCCCCGCATCGCCTTGCCGACAATCACGGCTACGACAAAGTGCAGCCCGTAGAATGGCGTAAAGGTGGTAAAAACCCCTGCCCAGATGCCGCGCGCAATGCACTCGGGCGTGTCGGGCAGGCGCCGCATCCGGTGTTTGACATAGTGAAACGCCCGTGTCCAACCTCCGCGCGGCCACAAGGCCTCGGCCAGTGCGCGAAGGAACGGTTTGGGATCTCGACGTTTGAAGATCACCTGGGCTGGATCCTTCCCGTTCGGGCTCAGTGGGCGCGTGCCGGATCGGCCGCACCTTTGGTGACATCACGGAAGCGTTCGATAGACGCAACCTCGCTTTCGGCTTCAAGTGTCAGCATCAGCGAATGCAAATGCTCCACGTCCCGCAGTTCAACATTTATCAGCAGCCGGTAAAAGTCCGGTTTCCTGTCAAGAAACTCAAGATTGGAAATATTTGCGCTGCTGTCACCAATCAGGGTGCAGATCCGGCCCAGAACACCTGCATCGTTGCCAATCGTCAAATCCAGTGTTGCTCCATAAACAGCCGGATGGCTGCCGTCGTGCCAGTGCAGGTCCAGCCAGCGGTCGGGCTGGTCGTCGAAATCCACCAGCCGCTGACAGTCGATCGCGTGCACGACGACGCCCTGACCGCGATAGGTGATGCCCACAATGCGCTCGCCCGGCAAGGGCTGGCAACAGGTCGCACGGTCAAAGCTTTGCCCCGGCAGCAGACCGATCACCGCGCGGCGTTTGTCGACTTTTTTGCCCGCCTTCGGGGCCAGATCGGGATAGATCGACTGCACCACTTCGCGACCCGTCAGCTCGGCACTGCCCAGACGCGCCAGAACCTCGTCACCAGAAGACAGACGCAGGTGTTTGGCCACAGTGTCCAATGCCTTGTCGGTGGCCTTGCGGCCCACGTTGGAAAACGCCGAACGCGCCAGTTCCTGACCCAGCTTGATAAACCGCTCGCGGTCTTCTTCGCGCAAAGAACGGCGGATTGCGGACTTGGCCTTGCCGGTTGTGGCAATCTCCAGCCATGTGGCCTGCGGGGTCTGCCCTTCGGCGGTAATAATCTCGACCGACTGGCCGTTCTTCACCCGCGTCCACAACGGCACCCGCATCCCGTCCACCTTGGCGCCGACGCATGCGTTGCCGATCCGTGTGTGAATGGCATAGGCGAAATCAATCGGCGTCGCCCCGCGCGGCAGCTTCACCACGTCGCCTTTCGGCGTGAAACAGAACACCTGATCCGAATACATCTCAAGCTTGACCGCTTCGAGGAAATCGTCGTGATCGTCTTCGTCATTGAATTGTTCTGTCAGCCCCGCGATCCATTTGACCGGATCGACGGCAAACGGGTTCTGCGACCGCACCCCGTCACGATAGGACCAATGCGCCGCCACGCCGCTTTCGGCCACGTCGTGCATCTGGCGGGTGCGGATCTGCACCTCGACGCGCTTGCCGTCGCGCCCCGATACGGTGGTGTGGATCGACCGATAGCCGTTGGTCTTGGGCTGGCTGATGTAATCCTTGAACCGTCCAGGCACCGCCCGCCACCGCTGGTGGATCGCGCCCAGCGCACGATAGCAATCTTCTTCGCTTTCGGTGATCAGGCGAAATCCGTAAATGTCGGACAGGCGCGAAAAGGTCAGCTCTTTTTCCTGCATCTTGCGCCAGATCGAAAACGGTTTTTTCGCACGGCCAAAAACATCAGCCTCGATCTTGGCCTTTTCCAGTTCGTGGCGCATGTCATTGGTGATCCGCTGGATCACATCGCCTGTCTCGCGTTGCAGGGTGACAAAACGGCGGATGATCGACGCGCGCGCCTCGGGGTTGAGCACGCGAAAGGCCAGATCTTCCAGCTCTTCACGCATCCACTGCATGCCCATGCGGCCCGCCAAAGGCGCAAAAATGTCCATTGTCTCGCGGGCTTTTTGCACCTGCTTGTCGACGCGCATGGATTTGATCGTGCGCATGTTGTGCAGGCGGTCTGCCAACTTGACCAGAATCACCCGCATGTCCTTGGACATGGCCATGAACAACTTGCGAAAATTTTCGGCCTGTTTGGTTTCCAACGAGCTGAGCTGAAGATTGGTCAGCTTGGTCACGCCATCAACCAGCGTGGCGACATCATCGCCGAACAGTTCCGACACGGTTTTGTAAGAGGCTTTGGTGTCTTCGATCGTGTCATGCAGCAACGCGGTGATGATCGTGGCATCATCCAGTTGCTGTTCGGTCAGGATCGCGGCGACAGCCACCGGATGGCTAAAATACGGCTCGCCCGAATGGCGAAACTGCCCCTCGTGCATCTCGCCGCCATAATCATAGGCGGCGCGGATCAGCTTTTCATTTGTCTTGGGGTTATAGTTGCGGACCAGCGCGATCAGGTCATCGGCAGAGATCATTTGGTCCGCACCTTAAGGCGTTAGCCTTGTCCCTGAGCCGCCATCAACTGGCGCAGAAGCATTTCTTCGGTCATGCTGTCTTCGTCGGGCTTGTCAGCTGTTTCCTGGCCCATCAAAAGCGCCATTGCATCTTCTTCGGCCTCATCGACTTCAATCTGGTTCTGGTTGCTTTCGATCATCCGCTCGCGCAGGTCGTCGGCACCTTGTGTTTCTTCTGCAATTTCACGCAGGGACACGACAGGGTTCTTGTCGTTGTCACGGTCCACAGTCACAGCCGAGCCAGCCGAAATCTCGCGCGCCCGGTGTGCGGCAAGCATCACCAGCTCAAAGCGGTTTGGAACCTTATCTACGCAGTCTTCTACGGTTACGCGGGCCATTTGGGTGCTCCTGCATCGGATAATATCATCAGAAGACGTGTATCTATGCGCATCCGCACCCGAAGACAAGGCGAAAACAGGGGTCATAGCGACGCAGCGACGCTGGCTAAAGCGCCACCACCTCGGCGCGCACGGCAGGGTCCAGCGCGTCGCGCATCTGAACCACGCTCAACCCCGACACCGGATGCACCCAATCGGGCGCGACATCGGCCAGCGGCACCAGCACAAAGGCCCGGTCCTGCATCCGTGGATGCGGCAGGATCAACTGGTCCGGCGCCTCTTTCATCTGCTGGTCCAGCGGCAGATCGCGCCAATGTGCAAAGGTTTGCGCGTCCGGCATTACCTGATCGCCTATTGCAATCAGGTCCAGATCGACGGTGCGCTGACCCCACCGTTGGACACGGCTGCGACCCAACTCGGCCTCGATCCGGTGCAGGGCGGTCAGAACCTCTTTGGCAGTGCGATCCCATTTCAGCGCAACGGCTGCGTTTACATAGTCCGGCCCTGCGCCTGCGGGAAAGCAGGGCGTGGCGTAAAACGGGCTTATCGCGCGAATCACTCCACCCGCATTTACAATGCACGCACAGGCTGAATTCAGCGTTTCCTGCGGCGTTCCGGCGGAAGATCGCTGATTTGACCCCAAGGCAAGCAGTATATCTGACCGGAATTGTAACAACTCAATGTCTCTTTTGACCCCTCGGGTGCCTTGCGACATATTCAAAAATACCTATTTTCGCGCGATACGCCCTGTCCTAACTCAACAATACACTCACGGAAACAGGCAGACTGGGCGATTTTCGAAAGGACGTTTTATGTTTTACAAGGACGAACGGCTCGCGCTGTTCATCGATGGGTCCAATTTGTATGCGGCTGCGAAGGCATTAGGCTTCGACATCGACTACAAACTGCTACGACAAGAGTTCATGCGTCGTGGCAAATTGCTTCGCGCGTTCTACTACACCGCACTTCTGGAGAATGAAGAGTATTCACCTATTCGCCCTCTGGTTGACTGGCTAAACTACAACGGCTTCACCATGGTGACCAAACCGGCCAAAGAATACACCGACTCGATGGGCCGCCGTAAGGTCAAAGGCAACATGGACATTGAACTGGCCGTTGACGCGATGGAGCTTGCTCCGCGTGTGGATCACATTGTTCTGTTTTCGGGCGATGGTGATTTCCGTCCGCTGATCGAAAGCCTGCAACGTCAGGGCGTGCGTGTCTCTGTCGTCTCGACCATCCGCAGCCAGCCTCCGATGATCTCGGACGATCTGCGCCGTCAGGCCGACAACTTCATCGAACTGGACGAGCTGCGCGACGTGATCGGTCGCCCACCCCGCGAAGAACCCGCCCCACGCCCCAGCGCGGTTGCGAACGAACGCTAAGCCGCTGCGTCGCTGTCAAGCTGGCGCAACCGGTTTTACGCGGCTTTTTCAGGCATTGCTGGTGCATCAATGAAACCGGACCTCTTTGCACAGTGGTCCGGTTTTTTCTTGATAATTTCCACAAAGATTGCACGCAGATGGCTGAAATCTCGCCACATGCTGCCCCGAAACACCTCCGCCCGCCAATCACGAGTCGGGCGTGGCGAACCGCACCAAGGTTGCACGCCTGATCTGACGGCCCAGCAACCGACTGTCGCAGAGCGGGGTTTACGTGGCCCGTGCAACGACCTACCTGTCATCTATCATCCTGACCGGAGCCGACCATGCCTACCAAACCGCCCCTGACCCTGTATCTTGCCGCGCCGCGCGGATTTTGCGCAGGTGTGGACCGCGCCATCAAGATCGTCGAAATGGCATTGGAGAAGTGGGGCGCGCCCGTCTATGTGCGCCATGAGATCGTGCACAACCGCTTTGTCGTGGACGGGTTGCGCGACAAAGGTGCCGTGTTCGTCGAAGAACTGGAAGAATGCCCCGATGACCGCCCCGTGATTTTTTCAGCCCACGGCGTGCCCAAAGCAGTGCCAGCCGCCGCCGAAGGCCGCAAAATGGTCTATGTCGACGCCACCTGTCCGCTGGTCAGCAAGGTCCACATCGAGGCCCAGCGCCATTCCGAGGCAGGCTTGCAAATGATCATGATTGGCCACGCCGGGCACCCCGAAACCGTCGGCACGATGGGGCAGTTGCCCGAAGGCGAGGTGCTGTTGGTTGAAACCCCCGACGATGTGGCCCGCATCGACGTGCGCGACCCCGCGCAGCTGGCCTACGTCACCCAGACCACCCTGAGCGTGGATGATACAGCCGACATCGTCGCCGCCCTCAAGGCACGCTTCCCGACCATCATCGGCCCGCACAAGGAAGACATCTGCTACGCGACAACCAACCGTCAGGAAGCGGTCAAAGCCATCGCACCCAAATGCGACGCCATGCTGGTAGTGGGTGCGCCGAACTCCTCCAACTCGCGCCGTCTGGTCGAAGTGGGCGCCCGCGCAGGATGTGGCTATGCGCAACTGGTGCAACGCGCAGACGACATCGACTGGCGCAGCCTGGAAGGCATCGCATCTATCGGCATCACCGCTGGCGCATCCGCACCCGAAGTGTTGATTAACGAGGTGATCGACGCCCTCAAAGCACGGTTCGACGTGACCACCGAAATGGTCGAAACCGCCGTGGAAAACGTGGAGTTCAAAGTGCCGCGCGTGCTACGCACCCCTGCCTGACCCACCCGAAGGAGACCCGAATGCCCAAGACCACTGGCCTTAGCCACCTCGGACTTGCTGTGCGCGATCTCGACACGACAACGGGTTTCTTTGTCAAATGTCTGGGTTGGCTGCAAATCGCCCAAGACCTGTCCTATCCAAGCAACACGGTCTCTGACGGCAATCTGCACCTGACCCTGTGGCAGACACAGCCAGCCGCCACGTCGTTCAATCGGCGCACCCAGATCGACCTGCACCAACTTGCGCTGTCCGTACCCGACCAAGACAGCCTGATCGAAACTGCAAAGCTGGTCGCAGGCTGGCCCGGTGTCACCGTCGACATCATGCCCCAAGCGGTGGGCGACGGCCCCGCACAGCATATGATGTTCGCCGAACCGGGCGGCGTCGCGATGGAACTGGTATGGGACGGAGACCCATCACCTCGCCACCGGTTGTCATGACAGGACGCCCCCCGATGACCACACCCCCCCGAGCACCGCTGATCTTGGGCCTTTTGGGCCTGATCCCCTTTGTCTGGGGCGCGGCCACTGTCCTGAATGCCGACCTTGCCGAATGGTCCATGCGCACGCTGGGGTCGCGGTTCGTCGGCCCCTATGTGCAGCTGTTCTATGGCGCTGTGATCCTGTCGTTTATGTCGGGCGTTCTTTGGGGGTTTGCCACCAAAGCCGAAGGGGCCCAAGCGGCCACTGGCTATGCACTGTCAGTGATCCCTGCACTTTGGGCGTTCCTAATGACTGGCAACGGACCTGTCGCGGCTGGGCTGAACCTGATGGCGGGCTTCACGGGGCTGCTGCTGCTTGATTTCGCCTTTTGGCGTTGGGGGCTGGCCCCTGTGTGGTGGATGCCCTTGCGGGTTCTGCTGACCGGCATCGTGCTGATATGTCTGGCCATCGGGGTCTTTGCATGAGCGACAAAGCCACGTTGGAAGTCTACGCGGCCCAAGCGGCAAATTACGCCGCCATGACCGACCACAAAGATCCGCAACTGACCGATTTCATGGCGGCCCTCGGACGGGGCCGCATTCTGGATCTGGGTTGCGGTCCGGGCCGCGCGGCGGGTCGAATGGCGCGGGCAGGCTTTGATGTGGTCGCAATGGACGCAGTTCCCGAAATGGTGGTAATGGCTGCACAACACAGTGGCGTGACGGCGCAACTTGGCACTTTTGAAGATATCAACGGCCATTATGATGGCATCTGGGCCAACTTCAGCCTGCTACACGCCCCACGCGCTGACATGCCCCGCCATCTGGCCGCGATCAAGACGGCTCTGCGCAGCGGCGGGCTGTTTCACATCGGCATGAAACTGGGTACCGGCGCGGCCCGCGACAGCATCGGGCGGCTCTACACCTACTATCCCGAAGACGAATTGACCGAACTTCTGACGCAGGCAGGCTTTGTCATCGACGCCCGCGCGCATGGACGTGACAAGGGGCTGGACGGCACCTATGCCAACTGGCTATGTCTGCGCGCTCATGGCTGATTTATTTGCATATACCGATGGCGCGTGCAGCGGCAATCCCGGCCCGGGCGGCTGGGGTGCCTTGATGCTGGCAATGGAAAACGGGACTGTGGTCAAGCAACGCGAATTGCACGGCGGCGAAGCTGCGACCACCAACAACCGCATGGAATTGCTGGCCGCGATCAACGCGCTCGAGGCGCTGGAGCGCGCCAGCAAGATCACCGTGGTGACCGACAGCAACTATGTCAAAAACGGCATAACGTCGTGGATCTTCGGCTGGAAAAAGAACGGCTGGAAAAATGCCGCAAAAAAGCCGGTGGCCAATGCAGAACTTTGGCAGCGACTGGATCAGGCCCAAGCCCGCCATGACGTGACATGGAAATGGGTCAAGGGCCACGCAGGCCACCCCGAAAACGAACGCGCCGATGCACTGGCGCGCGCCGGGATGGCTCCTTACAAGACCAAGTCGAAATGAAATCCGTTGTCTGCCCCGTGGCCCTGCATCCCGATGGTGCGCCACGCCGTCTGGCCATCGCGACCCACCCGCAAATTGCGCTGGTGCACAGCACCCTACCGCAGGCTGCACGCCCTGAAAATGCGGCCGCACAGGCGCTTTTTGCCGTCGGCGGGCTGGAAACACGCGCAGCCCTGCTGCTGGGCACCTCTGACAACATCGTCAAAGCCGAGCGCTGGCACTTTGCGCTGTGCCGCACTGTACCGCCTGTGCGCGACCTGTGGCAAAACGCAGACCCGGACGGCGAGTTGCGACGCTTCGGATGGTTGGCGCTGGATGGCACCGCACCTGACGACATCGCACAGGTATATCAACGTGCGCTCGACTGGATCAGGGGTGCATTATGAGCTGGCTGGCGCTTCTCGATTTCGGCTCGGTGCTGATCTTTGCGCTGACCGGCGCACTGGTTGCCAGCCGCGCCCAGATGGACCCCGTCGGCTTTCTGTTCATCGCCTGCCTGACCGCAATGGGCGGCGGCACCCTGCGTGATGTGTTGCTGGACCGCAATCCGGTGTTCTGGATTGCCCAGCCCACGTATATCGCCGTCGCCTGCGGGGCGGCCATCGTGGTGTTCTTTACCGCCCACCTGCTGGAAAGCCGCCTGCGCACGCTGGTCTGGCTGGACAGTTTTGCGCTGGCCATCGCCGTGCCTGCGGGGGCCGGTGTTGCGCTGGACCTTGGCGCGCCGGCACCCATCGTAGTCCTGATGGGCATGATCACCGGCTGCATGGGTGGCCTGATGCGGGACGTCGTAGTGGGTGACGTGCCCGTTGTACTGAAGCAGGGCGAACTTTACGTCTCGGCTGCCTTTGGCGGCGCGCTGGCGCTGTGGGTGACGTCAACCTATGTGGCAACAGGGCTGCCTGCGTTGGCCGCAGGTGCGGGTATCACATGGATCTTGCGTGCAGGATCACTCGCCTTTGGCTGGCAACTGCCAACCTATCGGTCAACCCCGCCAAAATCCTGAACCCCAGCAATCGGCCAGCTATCTGCGCCAATGGGTCGGGACAATAACCAGCGCCCCGATGCTGGACACAATCGCGTTCAGCCCCGCGCTGGAAAACCCGAACCCGAACATCAGCCGCACGAAATAAAACAAAAACGCACCACCAATGCAGATAATGATGCTTTGCAAGATGCCATTGTGGGTAAAGCCCGAACGCTCCGAGACATAGCCGACGATGCCCGCGATCACCACGGTGCCTATCAGGACGGGAAACATCGCGTCTCTCCTAAAGCTGCGTACCTGCGGGCAACGCCGTACCGCGCAGGAACTCTGTGACATCCTGCGCCCCGCGGCCTGCCTTTTGCAAGCGGGTCAATCGCACGGCGCCCGTACCACACGCAACGCACAGCGTATCGTCCAGCACCACCCCCGCAGCACCCTGCCCCTCTGCCAGACGGCTGCCCAACACCTTGATGCGCACGCCCTCCCGTTCGAACCACGCGCCGGGAAACGGCGAAAGCCCGCGAATTTGGCGGTCCACGTCCACCGCATCACGCGACCAGTCCAACGCCGCCTCGGCCTTGTCAATCTTGTGGGCATAGGTCACGCCCTCCTCGGGCTGCGCCTGTGGTTCCAACCCGTCCAGTTGTTCCAGCGCCGCGACGATGGCGCCCGCGCCCAGCGCGCTCAGCCGGTCGTGCAACTCGGCCGTCGTCTCGGTCTCGCCAATTGGCGTCACCTCGCGCAGCAGCACCGGCCCTGTATCCAACCCTGCCTCCATCTGCATGATGCACACGCCGGTGTCAGCATCGCCCGCCATGATCGCACGGTGGATCGGTGCCGCCCCGCGCCAGCGTGGCAACAGGCTTGCGTGAATATTCAGGCACCCGCGCGCCGGTGCATCCAGAATGGCTTGGGGCAGGATCAATCCATAAGCGACAACCACGGCCACATCTGCCTGCAACGCAGCAAATTCCGCCTGTGCTTCGGGCGCTTTCAACGACACCGGATGACGCACCTCCAGCCCCAACGCGGCGGCGCGGGCGTGAACAGGTGTGGGCCGATCCTTTTTGCCACGCCCCGCCGGACGCGGTGGCTGGCAATAAACGGCTGCAATCTCGTGGCCTGCATCCACCAGCGCGTCCAGCACCGGCACCGAAAAATCAGGCGTGCCCATAAAGATAATACGCATAGGGTGTCCTTTCCTGTCCGTCAGGCACTAACGCGATTTGCGCGCCTTGCGGATCAGCATATCGCGTTTCACACGGCCCAGATTGTCAAAATACATCCGCCCCGCCAGATGGTCGATCTGGTGTTGCACCGAACGCGCCTCAAGCCCTTCGAAATCGCGGCGGTCAATCATGCCCTGCGGGTTCAAAAACCGGACAGTCACATTTTTGGGGCGGATAATCTCGGCATGGACACCGGGCAGATTGGGCGAGGCTTCTGTGCCCGCTTCAACCTCGTCCGACGCTGTCAGGATCATCGGGTTTGCCAGCAGAATACGGCGACTGCGGTCCGGTGTGGCATCGACCACCGCCACTTGCAGCATCACCCCGATCTGCGGTGCAGCCAGACCGACGCCGGGCATTGCGTCCATCGTCTCGACCATATCGGCCCACAGTGCGCGAATCTCGTCGGTGATCGTCTCGACCGGCGCTGTGGCCGTGCGCAAACGCTTGTCCGGCCATGGGACAAACGGGCGCACGGTCATGTAGCGATCGCTTCATATTCGGCCAGCAATGCGGCGCGCGCCTCTGCATCAATGCGGTCAAAGGTCAGAACGCCGTCCAGATGGTCATATTCATGCTGCGCACAGACCGCATCAAAGCCGATCAGATCACGGCTCTGCCGCACGCCGTCAAGGCCGGTATAAAACAGCCGTACGCTCGAAGGCCGCATGACCTCGGCGGAAACGCCGGGGATCGACAAACAGCCTTCGCTGTGCGTCGCAGGCGTCTGGTCCAGTATCTCGATCTGCGGGTCAATACACACCAGCGGATCAGGCGCGCCCTCTTTCCAGCCGGTGTCCATGACAAAAATCCGCTGCATCACACCAATTTGCGGCCCTGCCAGCCCACGCCCCGGTGCGGCGTACATCGTTTTCAGCATATCAGCGGCCAGTATCTGCACATCTGCGGTTACCGCGCCAACATCGGCGCAGGCTTCCGTCAAGCGCGCATCGGGCCATGTCAAAATCGGGCGTGTGCTCATGATTTGTCACGCGCCAGTTCGCGTTTCAGCTTGGTCATTTTGCGGGTAATCATCTGGCGGCGCAGCGGCTTGAGGTAATCAATAAACAGCTTGCCATCCAGATGGTCGATCTCGTGCTGCACGCAAGTCGCCCACAGTCCGTCCATTTCTTGGGTGTGCTCCTTGCCGTCACGATCGATCCAGCGCACCTGTACTTCAGCGGGGCGGGTCACGTCGGCAAAATGCTCGGGGATCGACAAACAGCCCTCCTCGTAGACATTCGTCTCGTCCGATGCGGCGATAATTTCGGGATTGAACATGATCATCGGGCGGGGCGCTTCACCCTCGGCCTTGACGCAGTCCAGCACGATCAGCCGCTCCAGAACGCCCACCTGTGGCGCGGCCAGCCCGATACCCGGCGCATCGTACATGGTGGCCAGCATATCGTCGCCCAAGCTGCGCAATTCGTCCGTCATATCAGTGACGGGCGCGCAAAGCTTCTTGAGCCGTGGATCGGGGTGCAAAAGGATAGGGCGTTTCATGGCAGGTCATGTAGGACAACACGGGCGTCGGTGCAACGGCCCCT
The DNA here is from genome assembly GCF_002222635.1 of Pseudosulfitobacter pseudonitzschiae. Classification (NCBI taxonomy): domain Bacteria; kingdom Pseudomonadati; phylum Pseudomonadota; class Alphaproteobacteria; order Rhodobacterales; family Roseobacteraceae; genus Pseudosulfitobacter; species Pseudosulfitobacter pseudonitzschiae. The sequence continues at coordinate 2,705,591 of NZ_CP022415.1, forward strand.
TGCGCTTGGCCGCAGGGACGTTAGCAATGCGGGCACAATCACAGGAGAGACCCCATGAGCTTTGACGACATCATAGACCGCCGTGACACCCATTGCGCAAAATGGGACATGATGGAGAAGCTATATGGTGTCTCTGCCGATGACGGTCTTGCAATGTGGGTGGCCGATATGGATTTCCAGCCCCCAAAATGTGTCATCGACGCCCTTCAGGCGCGGGTCGATCACGGTATGTTCGGCTATTTCGGTGACGACAGCGATTATCGCGCCGCGATCCAGTGGTGGATGAAAGAACGCCACAACTGGGACATCCAGCCCGAGTGGATCTTCAGCACCCACGGATTGGTGAACGGTGCCGCCATGTGCATCGACGCCTATACAAAACAGGGCGACGGCGTGGTCATGTTCACGCCGATCTATCATGCTTTTGCCCGCGTGATCGAGGCCGCCGACCGCCGCATTGTCGAATGCCAGATGGCCCTGACCGATGGCCGCTATACGCTGGATTTCGACGCGTGGGATGCGCAGATGGACGGATCGGAAACGCTGTTGCTGCTGTGCAGCCCACACAACCCCGGTGGTCGCGTCTGGACGCAGGCCGAACTGGAAGGCGTCGCTGCCTTTGCCAAGCGGCACGATCTGATCATCGTCTCGGACGAAATCCACCACGATTTGGTAATGCCCGGCCATACACACATCCCGATGGCCCAGATCGACGGCATTGCGGACCGTCTGGTAATGATGTCGGCCACCACCAAAACCTTTTCGATCGCGGGTGCACATGTCGGCAACGTGATTATTCAGGACGAAGCGCTTCGGGCCAAGTTCGCCAAACGCATGGGGGCCCTTGGCCTGTCGCCCAACGCATTCGGATTGTTTATGGCAACGGCGGCCTATTCGCCCGAAGGGGCAGCTTGGGTTGACGCGTTGATGGAATACCTCGCCGGAAACGCGCGGATTTTCGACGAGGGCGTGAACGCCATTCCGGGTCTGAAGTCGATGCCGTTGCAGGCAACATACCTCAGCTGGGTGGATTTTTCCGGCACCGGCATGAGCCGCGAAGAAGTCACCCGCCGTATCGAGAAAGACGCGCAGATTGCCGCCAACTACGGACCCACCTTTGGCGCGGGTGGCGAGACATTCATGCGCTTCAACATCGCCACCCAGCGCAGCCGCGTGCAAGAGGCTGTGGCGCGTCTGACCAAGGCATTTGGCGACTTGCAGTAAGGCTTTGGCGTTCAGGCGCATGCGCCTGAACAGAACGGTCATGATTGCGCTCCGACAGGGGCGCGGTCAAACACCCCAACAGGCCGTCCGCACTCCGGCAGATTACATTTCGACGACAGGGCGGTCGGTCAGCAGGGCGACAGGCGCATCCGGCACCTTTTCAAAATCCAGCGCAGGCTTGTCCGCGACGGCGGTCGCGCGTTTGAATTCATAGATCATCTCGCCGGCCTCTTCGTCTGTGGCAACGATCAGGCACTGGAACAGATGGATCGCACCATCATACAGATCGACATAACCACGCAAATAAGGCGCACTTGACGCATCGACCGAAAAGCCGGTTTTCCACATGCGCAGCACCGGATGGGTCACCCCATCAATGTTCACACGCAGGCGCGAAGCCTTCTTCAGACTGGCCAAACGGGCGCTGTCCAGACCGGCCTGTACCTCTTTTGGCAGAAATGTCGTCATGGTCGTCCCCAATGTTGTCGGGTTAAAACTTGGCGCATCTTTGCTTAGCATCAAGTAAATTTACCATGATCTTCAAAATGCTGCACTGCGGCTGTTGCCGAAATGTGCGCCTGCGCAGGGGGGCTGCGCGATGACTGCGCTGTGCCTTTGCCCGTGCGCGCCCTAGGTTTGGGTCAACCAGCAAAGGAGATAGATATGGGTTTGCTCGTGGACGGCAAGTGGCAGGACAAGTGGTACGATACGGATTCCTCGGGTGGAAAATTCGAACGCACCCAGCCCAAGTTTCGCAACTGGATCACCGCAGACGGGTCCGCCGGCCCATCTGGCGAGGGCGGATTTGCCGCCGAATCGGGGCGCTACCATCTTTACGTTTCGCTTGCCTGCCCGTGGGCGCACCGCGCGCTGGTGTTTCGCAAGCTCAAGGGACTGGAGGATCACATCGGCCTGTCCGTCGTGCATCCCGAGATGCTGGGCGAAGGATGGACCTTTGACACAGATTTTGACGGTGCCACCGGCGACACGTTGTTCGGCCTGCCCTATGCGCGCGACATCTACACCCGCGCTGATGCGACGTTTTCGGGCCGCGTCACGGTGCCGATCCTATGGGATAAGCAGCGCGAAACCATCGTTAACAACGAAAGCGCGGAAATCATCCGGATGCTGAACAGTGCCTTTGACGCGATCACCGGCAACACCGACGATTACTGGCCCGCGGAATTGCACACCGCGATCGAACCCGTGAACCACCGCATCTACGACACACTGAACAACGGCGTTTACAAGTCAGGCTTTGCCACCACCCAAGAGGCCTATGACGAGGCCGTGCATCCGTTGTTCGACACGCTGGACTGGCTGGAAGAACGGCTGGGCCAGAACCGCTATCTGATGGGTGACCAGATCACCGAGGCTGACTGGCGGTTGTTCACCACGCTGGTCCGTTTCGACAAAGTGTATCACACCCACTTCAAGTGCAACCGCGCGCGGATCGTTGATTACCCTAACCTATGGGCCTACACGCGCGAGCTATATCAATGGGATGGCGTGGCCGAGACGGTCAACTTTGATCACATCGTGCGCCACTACCACTACAGCCACGACACCATAAATCCGAACCGGATCATCCCGATCAACCCCAACCCCGATTTCAACGCACCGCACGGGCGCGGCTAGATCAGGCAGAGTGAGCTACGTTTTTCAGACCATAGTGTTCGACCATCGCGGCAAGATCCTCGGGCGGGGTCCGGCTTTGAACAAAGGCGCAGGCGTTCTGCGCGTGGGCAAAGATCGACCCATCGGAAAAGAACGACGTGTTGGTCACAAAGATCACCTGCGTGTCGGGGCAGCGGTAGCTGGCGAAATCCGAAACCGCCAGCGCGCTGCCGTCCCTGAGCACCAGATCAAGGATAATAATGTCGGGACAGGCTTCTACGATCTGCTGCGTTGCATCCTCTTGTGTGGTTGCCACGCGCACGTTCATGCCCGAACGTACAAGATGCTTGCGCCACAGATCGCACAAACCCGCTTCGCTTTCGACAATCAAAACATCCATCATCCGCATAATCCCCGGCGCCAATTAGGCCTGACCTCAGCAATCTGCCCAACACCTTAACAAAGTGTTAATGACAGCTCCCAAATCCTGACAAGTCGTAAATCAATCCTAAACCGGCTTGTTTTCGCCGTTGGGGCCGTGTGAATAGGGCGACAATCAGCCAAAAACGGCAAAAGGACACCTGAGTGGCACAAAATCGGGATCATGGCGGCAATCTGGACACAGCGCTTGCCCGCTTTGGCGGCGCGCACAGCGATTGGGTGGATTTGTCCACGGGGATCAACCCCGTGCCCTATCCGGTGCCACGGCTTGCGCCCGAGGCATGGACCGCCCTGCCCGATGCCACCGCAACCGCCCGGCTCGAGGCCGCGGCACGCGCGTTCTGGAATGTGCCAGATCACGCCGACGTGTTGGCCGCACCCGGCGCCTCGGCGCTGATCGCGCAGATGCCACGGCTGGCCACAGCGGGCAGCGTTGCGATCCCGGGGCCGACCTATAACGAACACGCTGCCGCCTTTCAGGTACATGGATGGGAGGTCACCCAAAGGGGCGTGGCGCAGGTTCTGGTGAACCCCAACAATCCCGACGGACGGATCTGGACCATTGATGATCTGAAAAACGACCTGCGAGTAATCGATGAAAGCTTTTGCGACGTCACCCCCGATGCTTCGCTGATGGCGCAGGCGGCCGCTTCGGGCACGGTGATCCTGAAGAGCTTTGGAAAATTCTGGGGGCTGGCAGGGCTGCGGTTGGGCTTTGCCATTGGTGATCCCAAGCTGATCGGCGCATTGCGCACCATGCTGGGACCGTGGCCTGTGTCAGGCATCGCGCTGGCGACGGGCACCGCAGCGCTGTCCGATCCCGACTGGGCGGCGCAAACGCGGGCGCGGCTGGCGCAGGATGCCGCACGGCTGGACACGATCATGGCGGCCAAGGGCGCGTCTGTTGTCGGGGGCACCGATCTGTTCCGCCTCTATGACGTCGATAATGCCACTGCTTGGCGCGACCGCCTTGCCGATGCGCAAATCTGGAGCCGCATCTTTCCCTATTCCGACACATGGCTGCGTCTTGGCCTGCCCGCGCCCCACTGCTGGGCCCGGATCGAGGCCGCCTAATGGACACGCCCCTGCTGCTGATCCTTGCCCTGCTGCTGGACGCAGCGTTGGGCGAACCGAAATGGCTGTGGGTGCGCCTGCCGCACCCTGCCGTGCTGATGGGGCGCGCTGTCGGTGCGCTTGACGCGCGGCTGAACACCGGCCCCCATCGCAAATGGCGCGGCGTCGCGGCTGTGGCGGTGCTGGTGCTGGGCGGCGGCGCTGTTGGCGCAGTGCTGAACCTGTTCGGCCCCGTGATCGTCACAATCGCTGCCGCGACCCTGCTGGCGCAGCGGTCGCTGGTGCAGCATGTAAGCGCAGTGGCCGACGGCTTGCGAATGTCGCAGGAACAAGGCCGCCGCAACGTCGCAATGATCGTCAGCCGCGACACCCGCGACATGGACACCAGCGCAACCGCCCGCGCCGCCATCGAAAGCGCGGCTGAAAACCTCAGCGACGGCGTAATCGCACCCGCCTTCTGGTTTTTGATCGGCGGCTTGCCGGGGCTGGTGATCTACAAGGCCGTGAATACTGCCGACAGCATGATAGGGTATCGCACCGAGAAATACCGCGCCTTTGGCTGGGCAGCCGCACGGCTGGACGATGTGCTGAACTGGATTCCCGCACGTCTGACCGCCCTGCTGATTGCCGCCCTCTCCGGCGGCTTGCACCAGTGGTCCGCCATCACCGCCGACGCCCGCCGCCATCGCAGCCCCAACGCAGGCTGGCCCGAGGCCGCAATGGCCCGCGCCCTGAACATCGCACTGGCAGGCCCCCGCAGCTATGATGGCGCGATCCAGCCGCTCGCCTGGGTGAACGCAGGCGGTCGTGTGCCGTTGAAACCGGCAGACATTGACGCGGCCTGCGCGATCCTATGGAAGACATGGGGTGCTTTTCTGGGTCTTACAGCCCTCGTATTCTTACTCTGAACTGGACCATTTATGTTGCGCCTTGCTTTTCTCGCTCTTGCCCTGACCCTGCCTGCGGCGGCTTTTGCCCAATGCGGTGGATCCTTTGCCGACTTCAAAGCGGGGCTGAAAGCCGAAGCCGTCAACATGGGTATCCCCGCAGCCTCGGCTGATGCGTTCCTGTCAGGTGTGCGTCAGGATCCTGCCGTTCTCAGGGCCGATCAGGCGCAAGGTGTGTTCCAGAAACCCTTTATCGAATTCTCGCGGCAACTGATTTCGTCCCAGCGGTTGAACAAAGGGCTGCAACTGGCCCAGCAATACGACAGCACCTTTGATGCCATCGAAGCGACCTATGGCGTGGACCGCACAGTGCTGTTGGCTTTCTGGGCGTTCGAGACCGATTATGGTGCGTTCCAAGGCGACTTTAACACCGCCAACGCGCTGGCCACACTGGCGCACGACTGCCGTCGCCCCGATCTGTTCCGCCCGCAGGTGCTGGCCGCCATGCGCCTGCACTCTGACGGCGAATTCGACCCACGCACCACCACCGGCGCTTGGGCCGGCGAAATCGGTATGGTGCAGATGCTACCGCTGGACATCATCGAAAACGGTGTCGACGCCGATGGCAACGGTCATATCGAGCTGAAAACCTCGCCCGTTGACGCGCTGACTTCGGGGGGAAAGATGCTGCAAAGCCTGGGTTGGCAGCCGGACCAACCATGGCTGCAACAGGTCAGCGTGCCGACCACGATGGATTGGTCGCAAAGCGGGCTGGACACCGTCAAACCTGCTGCCGACTGGCAGGCCTTGGGCGTGACTGCCCGCAGCGGCGCCTTGGCCGATCTGCCTGCATCGCTGATCCTGCCCCAAGGCCACAAAGGGCCCGCTTTCCTCACCTATCCCAACTTCAGCGTCTATTTCGAATGGAATCAGTCGTTCACCTATGTGCTGACAGCCGCCTATTTCGCCACCCGTCTGGGAGGCGCCGACATCTATGATGCGGGCAACCCCGATGCCGGACTGGATACTGCCCAGATGAAACAGCTGCAACAAACACTGCGCGACAGGGGCTATGATGTTGGCAAGATTGACGGCATTCTGGGCGCGGGCACCCGCAGCGCAGTGAAAGCCGAACAAAAGCGCCTTGGCCTGCCCGCCGACGCATGGCCGACACCGGCGTTGTTGAACCAACTCTAAAGGACACCCCACATGGCTCTTAAAAAAACCAGCGCCCAGATGGTCGCCGACGCCCGCACCCGTATCGAAGAAATCGAAACTGCGGATCTGATTGCGATGATGGATGACCCCGGCGTGCAAATCGTCGATCTGCGCGACCCGCGCGAACGCGAACGTCTGGGCTTTATCCCCGGCAGCTTTCATTGCCCGCGCGGAATGCTGGAATTCTGGGTTGATCCCGACAGCCCCTACTTCAAGGAAATCTTCGCCGAGGACCGCAAATTCGTCTTTCATTGCGCCTCGGGATGGCGCTCGGCGATATCGGTCGACACATTAAATGACATGGGTTTCAAATCTGCACACCTGAAAAACGGTTTCTCGGATTGGGTGAAAATGGGCGGACCCGTTGAAACCAAGAGGTAAATCCTGCCCCCACCTCTGCATCGGCTAAAATCCGCTCTACATCAAATGACATAAGGAACCGATTTTAAAGGAAAATAGCGGGAACAAGTCTCACTCCATCGTGTTCTTCCCACATCAAGTCACACGATCAGGAGGATCACATGAAACAGTTTCTAGCAACCACCGCAGCCGCAGCCCTGTTGGCAACTTCGGCTTTTGCACAAACCCAGATGCAGTCGCCTTTTGTCGACTCTACAGTTGAAGCAGTCAGCAGCGCACAGACCGTTCGCGCATCCGATTTGATCGGCAAGGCCGTCTATGTCACCCAAGCAGACGTAACGACCCAAGAGATCGATACAGATGCGATCGAATGGGAACGCGTGGGCGACGTGAATGATCTTATCATGAGCCCCGACGGCGAAGTTAACGCCGTTCTGCTGGACATCGGCGGCTTTCTTGGCGTTGGCGAACGCAGCGTTGCGCTAAATATTGACCAACTGAATCTGGTCAGCGGCATGAGCGATCGCGGCGAATATTATGTCGTATTCAAAGGCACAGCAGAGACGCTGGAAAATGCCCCCGAATATGACACATCCGTAATCGGCATGTGGGCCGAAGACAGCGCGGCAACTGACAACGCCGATGCCACGGACAGCACCATGACAACGGACACGGCTGCCACAGACCCCGCCGCGACGGATATGCAGGCTGACACTGAACAGGCAGCCGATGCAGATGCCGCAGCAACCGACAACACCGACACCGCAGCGACTGCCGACATGACGGCCGACAAAGACATGAAAACCGGTGCGGACATGGATGCGTCGGAAAACAATGACACCTTTACCGCCAATCCTCCAACCGTTGCGATGGACGGCTGGGCACAGGTCGAGTTTGATGACCTGACAGCCGAAGACCTGACCGGTGCCGCAGTGTTTGACGCCCAGATGGAAGGCATCGGCGAAGTGGGCGAGCTGTATGTCTCGGAAGACGGCAAGCTGACCGGCGCTCTGCTGGATATCGGTGGCTTCCTCGGTATTGGCGAAGACCATGTCCGTGTGGATATGGCAAGCCTGAACATCCAGCGTGGTAACGACGGCGGCGAAGTTCGCGTCTATGTCGACATGACCGAAGACAGCCTGAAAGCGATGCAAGAAACCAAATAATTCACGCTTTTGACTGAATATTCCGCCCGTCCCTTCGGGGGCGGGCGTTCTCGTGGGCGGGGGTCAGGCCACCAGCTTCGCGGCCTTTTTCAGATCAACTGACACCAACTGGCTGACACCTTGTTCGCCCATCGTCACTCCGAACAACCGGTCCATCCGCGCCATCGTAACCGCATGGTGCGTGATGATCAGAAACCTCGTATCGGTCTGGCGGCACATCTCGTCCAGCAGATCGCAAAAGCGCGTCACGTTCGCATCGTCCAGTGGCGCATCGACCTCGTCCAGCACGCAGATCGGCGCCGGATTGGCCAGAAACACCGCAAAAATCAATGCCATCGCCGTCAGCGTCTGTTCGCCCCCCGACAACAGGCTGAGCGTCGACAGTTTCTTGCCGGGCGGCTGGCACATGATTTCCAGACCGGCCTCAAGCGGGTCATCAGATTCCACCATCACCAGATTGGCCTCGCCGCCGCCAAACAGATGCGTGAACAAAAGCGAAAAGTTGCTGTTCACCTGCTCAAATGCCGTCAGCAACCGTTCGCGCCCCTCGCGGTTCAGACTGGCAATCCCCGCGCGCAGGGTCTTGATTGCCTCTTCCAGATCGGCCTTTTCACTGACCAGCGTATCATGCTCTTCCTGCACCTCGCGTGCGTCTTCCTCGGCCCGCAGGTTCACAGCGCCCAAGGCTTCGCGCTGGCGTTTCAGACGGTTCACATCGGCCTCAAGCACCTCCGAACGGGGCATCTGGCCGGGATCGACATCCAATGCGGTCAGCAACTGGTTGGGCGTTTGCTGTTGTTCTTCGGCGATGCGCTCTGCCGCGGCCTGCACCGTTTCGCGGGCAGCTTCGGCACGGGCCTGCGATGCAGCACGCGCCTCACGTGCCTCCGAGGCAGCGCGCTCTGCCTCGCGCTCGGCCACGGTTGCCTCACGAAGCACGCCTTCGGCCACGCCCAGCGCATCGGTCGCCGCGGCTTTGCGTGCTTCACCCTCGGACATCATCTCGGACAGTTCGGCGCGTTTTCCTGCCAGTTCAGTGGGCAGCGCCTGTGCGGCTTTCAATTCGGCCTCTGACTGCGCCTTGCGCTCAACCAGTTCGGTGCTGCGCTTCTCGGCGGTCTCCAGACGGTGCCGCCAGCCCGAAAGCTCTTTGGTCACCTCTTGCGACCGGCGTGTGCGGGCCTCGCCCTCCCGGCGCAATTCGTCCTGATTGGAACGGCGCGACATCATTGTAATACGCGCCGCCTCGACCGTCATCCGCAGGTCTTCGACAGCGGCGCGGGCTTCGTCCACATCGTCCAACTCGTCCAGCGCCCGTTGCGCCTCAAGCACGCGGGCGCGGGCGGTCATTGCTTCTTCCTCGTGGCGTTTCACCGCCATCGACAGCGATTCCAAACGCCCCTCGGCCAGATTGCGGTCAGCTTCGGCGCGGCTCAGCGCGCGGCCCGCGTCAGCCACCAGACGATCGGCCTCGCGCCGCGCCTCGCGGGCGGCCTTGTCGGCGTTGGACAGCTCCACCAGCCGCGCTGTCAGGGTCTCATGCGCCGATCGCGCCCCTTCGGCCCGCTGGCTGGCATGCTCCAGCCCCTGTTTCAATTCTTCCAGCCGGTTCAACTGTTGCAGCCGCAGTGCCGCCGCAGAAGGTGCATCTTCTGCCCATGCACGGAAACCGTCCCAGCGCCACAAATCGCCTTCGGGCGACACAAGCCGCTGGCCCGGTTTCAACTGCTGTTGCAGACGGGCGGCATCCTCTGCATCGCACAGCCCGATCTGTGACATACGGCGCGTCAGAACCTCCGGCACCGACACGTGTTGCGTGATCGGCGTGACCCCTTGGGGCAAAGGCTGGTCGCTGTCATAGGCGGGCAACACGGCCCAGCCCGACGGACCATCCCCCTCGACCTGCGGCGCACGAAGATCATCAGCCAGTGCCGCACCCAGGGCTTTCTCGAACCCCTTTTGCACCTGCAAGCGATCCAGGATCTGACCACCTTCCGCCGTGTCCCGCTCGACCAGCTTGGCCAGCGCGCCCACTTCCGCACGCAGGGCGTTCATCTCGCCCTCCGCCTCCGAGCGTTCGGCACGGGCGTCTGCCTCGCGGGTCTGGGCGTCGGCACGGGCAGTCTCTGCTTCGGTCAGCGCCGCATCGGCCCGCAGTGCTGCGTCCTCGGCCACGCGTGACGCCTGTTCCGCTGCTTCGAAATCGGTGCCGGCCTTGGCCAGCGCCTCCTGCGAGGCCGCGACAGCATCCCGTGCCTTGGTCGCTTCGCTCTCCGAACGGTCTTCGGTCTTGCGGCTATCATCCAGCAACCGCTGCGCCGAACCATGGCGCGCCGACAGACGTGCAACATCTTCGGTCTGACCACCCAGATCAGCCTCGCGCGATTGCAGCACCAAAGCGGCCTCGTGAGCGGCCTCGATGGCGGCGTCCAGACGATCCTCATGCCCTTCCGCGCCCTTGCGCAGTTCGGCCTGTTCCCATTCCAACCGCTCGATGGTCTCGCCCGCGTCGCGGTTCAGCCCGCCCTCGCGTTCGATGTCGCGGGCCAGTTGGTCGATGCGGCTGACCAAGGTTTCAATAGTGCGCTGCGCCTGCGCCTCCTGATCCGTCAACGTGTCGCGCTGCACGATCAAGCGCTGGACCAAAGCTGCGGCAATTGCCTCTTCCTCGCGCAGTGCTGGCAACCCGTCTTCGGCCGCGCTACGGGCCTTAAGCGCACTTTGAACACGGCCCTCAGCCTGCGCCGCAGCGGTCACACGCGTGCGCAGTGCTTCGTCTGCATTGGCGCGCGCATCGTCAGCTTCGCGCCAGCGACGGTACAGCAACATGCCTTCGGTGCGGCGCAACTCGGTGCCGATCTCGCGATAGCGCGCCGCCTGTCGGGCCTGCCGCGCCAGTTGCGCCAATTGCGCGGCCAACTGTTCCACCACGTCATCGACGCGGGTCAGGTTGGCCTCGGCCCCTTTCAGCTTCAGCTCGGCCTCGTGGCGGCGCTGGTACAGACCGGAAATGCCCGCCGCCTCTTCCAGAATCCGCCTGCGGCTTTTGGGTTTGGCGTTGATCAGTTCCGAAATCTGCCCCTGCCGGACAAGCGCGGGTGAATGGGCACCGGTGGACGCATCGGCAAACAGCATCTGCACATCACGGGCCCGCACGTCCTTACCGCTTGCCTTGTAGGCGCTACCGACATCGCGGGTGATCCGGCGCACGATGTCGATGTGGTCGTGATCGTTGAACCCCGCAGGGGCCAGACGATCGGAATTGTCGATGTGCAAGCTGACTTCGGCAAAGTTGCGCGCGGGCCGCGTGGCGGCACCGGCAAAGATCACGTCCTCCATCCCGCCCCCGCGCATGGCCGTGGGACGGTTTTCGCCCATCACCCAGCGCAGCGCCTCAAGCAGGTTCGACTTGCCACAGCCGTTCGGCCCCACAACGCCGGTCAAACCATCCGCGATGATCAGATCGGTGGGGTCCACAAAGCTTTTAAAGCCTGTCAGTTTCAGTCTGGAAAAGCGCAAACGGCTGCCTTTGGTCCGATTCCAATGGATCAAAGGATGACGGAGCCTATGACGATCTGTCAACGATAACCGCTAGGGAAAGCGTTTCCTCAAGCAGTTATCCACAAGATATTGCGGCAATTCGCCTGTTTGTCCGGATTCAGGCACCCTTCCGCCTTAAATCGGATCGCACTGATAACCAACCGCCGCCCCCGGCGTATCAACCGCAACGCATTCGTAATGCCCGCCCGCTGTCATGGTGCGGTGTGGCGGCCCCCTACCGCAATCCAGCAATCCGGTGGCCAACGCCTGATCGCCGCGCACTTCGGTCACTGTGCAGCCCGATACCTTCTCCATCGCCACCGCTGCACGATCGCGGATCGGGCCAAAGCGCGGGGCGTATTCGGGATTGATCCGCAGTGCCTCGGCCAGCCGGTCGCGCACGCGGACATCAAAAGTCGAACCGTCCACGGTAACGCGCGTGGCAGGTAATCCGCGAAAATGCGGGCCGGGCGTGTTGCAGGCCATCAGAAGCAGCCAAAGTCCAATAAGAAGAAATGTACGCATTCCCTCAAAATACGTACAACTTGGTTACTATCTGATGAACGTCTGCACAGGCTGCCCTTTACCAAGGCGGGGTCGCGGTCATATAATTTGACCAATTCCAAAAGGATACCGGATGCCCTTTCGCCCCGTAACCCCCGAGAAACTCTCATCCGCCGTGGTGCGCCAGATCGAGATGCTGATCCTGCGCGGCATCCTGCGGCCTGGTGAGCGTCTGCCTGCGGAACGGGAACTGGCTGACCGCCTTGGCGTGTCCCGCCCGTCCCTGCGCGACGCCATTGGCAGCTTGCAAGAAACCGGATTGCTGGCCGCCCGTCCGGGTGCGGGGATCTATGTGGCCGATGTTCTGGGCTCTGCCTTTTCGCCGGCGTTGACGCAACTGTTTGCCCGCCATGACGAAGCGGTGTTCGACTATCTGTCGTTCCGCCGCGATATGGAAGGGTTGGCCGCCGAACGCGCCGCACGGCTGGCATCGAACACTGATCTTCAAGTGGTTCAGACCATTTTCGACAAGATGGAAGCGGCCCACCCCGCCCGCAACGCAGATACCGAAAGCGTGCTGGACGCGCAGTTTCACATGGCCATCGTCGAGGCATCGCATAACGTGATCATGCTGCACATGATGCGGTCGATGTACGACTTGCTGCGCAACGGGGTTTTCTACAACCGTCAGGTCATGTTCAAACAGCGCACGACGCGCAGCGCCCTGCTGGACCAGCACCGCGCAATCAACGACGCATTACAAGCCCGCGACCCCGACACGGCCCGCGCATGCGTCGAGACGCATCTGGACTATGTCGAACGCGCCTTGCGCGATCAGCAAAAGGCCGAACGCAACGAAGATGTGGCCCGCCAGAGATTGGACCACGAAACGCACAACTGATGTTTGTAGCACATTTGCCCGCAGCCTATCTGGTGATACGTTGTGCACGGCCAAACGCAACACCCAAGCTGATCGCCGCCGTTCTGGCAGGGTCTGTCCTGCCCGACATTGACCTTTTGTGGTTCTATCTGGTGGATGCCCGACAACACCATCACCACGCCTATCTGCCCCACAAGCCCGTACTTTGGGTACTGCTGGGTCTGGCCGGTTGGTGGCGCGGTAGCAGTGTCACGATTGGCGTCGCTGCGGGGGCAATGCTGCACCTGCTATTGGACAGCATTGTCGGGCAGGTCACATGGGGCTGGCCTGTCACAGATTGGGCCGCACCATTGGTGGTGGTGCCTGCAACCCGCAATTGGTGGGTGGCATCGTTCCTGCTTCATTGGACGTTTGCGATTGAAATCGCAATTTGCGCGCTGGCTGCTGTGGCATGGTTCACATCAGGCAAACGCGATCAAGCTGCCCTGAAACGAAAAAACCCGAGGCGCTGGCCCCGGGTTTAAAATGTGTATGATCCTGTCAGGATCAGTGCAGCTTGGCGTCCACCTGGCTGATGGCGTCGTCGATCAGCTTGTTGCCTTCAGCGGCGGTCATCTGCTTGGCGATCACGTCGCGCGCGGCCTGGACTGCGATCGTCACAGCCTGATCACGCACTTCTTTCACTGCCGAAGCTTCTGCCGAAGCGATCTGACCCTCTGCTGCCGCAATACGACGGGCGATGGATTTTTTCAGATCTTCGCGCGCCTCTTCAGCCGCGGTTTTTGCTTCTTCCTTGGCTGCGGCGACGATCCGGTCAGCTTGCTCCTGAACTTCTTTCTGCTTGCGTTCATAGCTGGCCAGCAGGGTTTGGGCCTCTTCGCGCAAAGCGCGGGCTTCTTCCAGTTCGGATTTGATACCGGTCGCGCGTTTGTCCAGCATCCCCATCAACTTACCGGGCACCTTAAGGTACACCAGAACGCCAACAAAGATCAGGAACGCGATCAGCACCACAAAGTCGGTGTTGCGCAGCGAGAAGAACGGCCCGGTGGCCGCAAAAGCGGGCGATGCCGACAGAACGAGGGACAGGGCGATCAGTTTTTTCATCGTCTTATCCTTTCATCCGTGCGGTGACCGCAGCTGTTACGGTGCGTGCGTCTGCCTTGCCACCCATTGCCACGACGATTTCTTTCGCAGTGTCTTTGGCGACGTCTTTGACGGCGACAAGAGCGCCTTCGCGGATTTCGGCAATTGCTTTTGCGCCTTCGGCTGCGCGGTCGGCGATCTCGGCGTCGGCTTTCTTGATGGCAACATCAAGATCAGCCTTCATATCAGCCTTGGCGGCGTCAACGATACGACCTGCTTCGGCACGGGCATCGGCCAGTGCCTTGTCATAAGCAACCTCGGCCTCAAGCGCTTTGGCTTTCAGGTCTTCGGCTGCGGCGATGTCATTTGTGATCGTCCCCTGACGTTCGGCCAGAATGGCTGCGATCCGGGGCAGAGCGATGCGTGACAGAATAAAATAGATCAGGACCAGGGTGACAAGCAGCCAGAAAATCTGGTTGCCGAACCATGCGTCACACAGCTGCGGCATGCCGATGGCACTGCCAGCTGCATCTGTACAGGTTCCTGCGACCTCCAGGTCGATAGGTTCAGTTGCCATCATGGCCTCCAGTCAAACAATCAGTCCAATGGGCGACACGGCTGACCGCGCCGCCCACAGCGTAAGGAATAATCGTCAGACGCTTAGACGGCGAACATCAGCAGCAGAGCGACGAGGAACGAAAAGATCCCCAGAGCTTCTGCGAACGCGATGCCGATGAACATTGTTGCAGTCTGGCCAGCAGCAGCCGACGGGTTGCGCAGGGCGCCCGACAGGAAGTTGCCAACAACGTTGCCCACACCGATAGCTGCGCCACCCATGCCGACGGAGGCCAGGCCTGCGCCGATGAATTGACCCATTTGTGCGATATCGCCTTCCATGATTTTCTCCTTACGATGGAATTTTGATTTGCGTAGTCGTTCGAACCTTAGTGCGCAGGGTGCAGAGCATCCTTCAGGTACACGCAGGTCAGAATGGTAAAGACGTAGGCTTGGATAAAGGACACCAGAACCTCGAGCCCGTAGATTGCCGCAATGGCTGCGATCGAAAGCGGCGCGATGGCCGTGACCGCAGCAAATGCCGCGAAAACTTTGATAACTGCGTGGCCTGCCATCATGTTGCCCGCCAAACGAATGGAGTGGCTGACAGGGCGCACGAAGTACGAGATGATCTCGATGATGGCGAGGATCGGGCGCAGCGGCAGTGGTGCCGCCGAAACCCAGAACAGGCCAAGGAATTTAAATCCGTGCAGGACAAAGCCCAGAACGGTCACGGCAAGGAAAACGGCAATGGCCAGCAATCCGGTCACCGCGATGTGCGACGTGGGCGTAAAGGCCGTGGGCAGCAGGCCAAGGAAGTTGGCGCAAACGATGAACATGAAAAGGGTCATTATGTACGGGAAATACTTAACCCCGTCCTTGCCCGCCACGTCTTCGACCATTTTGTAGATAAAGCCATAGGCCAGTTCCGCAACCGATTGACCGCGCGAGGGGATAACGGCGCGGCGCGACGTGGTCAGCACCATCAGCGCAAAGATCGCCAAAACAGCCAGACCCAGCCACAGCGTCACGTTTGTGGGCGTGTACCAGAACACCGGATCACCGGCATGGCCGAACAGCGGCTTGACCAGAAACTGGTCCATCGGGTGAAAGACCAGACCACCATCCGCACCATGTGCTGCGCCGGCTACTGCTTGTGCTTCGTCTGCCATTCTCAGGGCCCTTCGTCTGTGCCCCGCGGGGCGTCGTCACTCTTGGCCGCTTTGGCCATTCCGTCTCTCTGCATTTCGCGGGCGCTGCGTATCATCACGTTTACGCCGGCCGCGAAGCCCAGAAGTATGAACAGGATCATCAGCCAGGGCTTGGTGCCCAAAAGACTGTCGAGCCCGAAACCGATCCCGAAACCGATCCCAAGACCAGTTACAAGTTCGATCACCATCCGCCAGGCCATCTGGGCCTGAGAGTGATGGTCGTCGTAGTGGTGGGCCTCGGGCTGATCCTCGCCTTTCAGGGCTTTGATCTTGGCCTCGAGATCCCGCATGCGCTGCTGTTCTTCTGGCCCCGCCACGCGGTGTCCCCCACTTGGAAACTTGAAGGGATAGCTACGGCGATGCGGGATTTGAGTCAATGGCAGGATGGCATGCAGATAACCTGCCGTAACTATTTGTTTCTATTGTATTTATGGACATCCCTTTTGGGACATTGCGTCATTGGCCAACCCCGAAATCATCTGCCACGGGCGTTTTTGCATATTCAACCATTTGGTTGATCTTTGACATCCACGCGCCAAGGTGCCGCCTGCTCCAGCATCCAGTCGGAGAATATCCGGATGGCTTTGCGTCGCGTCCCGCCTTCGGCCTGCTTGAGATAGAACCCGCCATCGCGAAACCCGATGTCCGACACGCGGTGCAGTCGCCCCGCCGCGACATCTTGCGCCACCACATCCGACGACACCAGATAGACGCCCTGCCCCGCCACGGCGGCCTCGATCGCCAGATGCGCCCGCATCCGCCATGCGGGATCGGTCTCGGGCGGTTGCAGACCTGCAAGGCTGGCCCAGATCGCCCATGTGTCTTTGTAACGGTCCCGCAAACGGGGATAGTGAAGCAACTTGGCCGGATCATCCGGTGGCACAGGGATCAGATCGGGCGCCGCGTAGGGATAGATCGGCGCATCGCTGAGCAGGACCGCCTGAGGGTCGGAACCTGCAACCGCCAAAAAACGTATCGCGATATCCGCCTCGTAGCGGGCAACGTCGGCCAAACCGGTCGACGCCTCAAGCCGGATTTCAATATCGGGATGGGCAGCATGAAAGGCACCCAAACGCGGCACCAGCCATTTCGTCGCAAAAAGCGGCTCGGCGTTCACCACCAAGGTGCCGGCAGGGCGTGCGGTTAGCCGGTCGGTCGCCGTACTGATCGTTTCCAGAGCCGAAGTCACATCCGCCAGATAGGCCGCTCCGTCCGGGGTCAGGGCCACACCGCGCGGCAGATCGCGGAACAATTGCGCGCCCAACCAATCCTCCAGCCCGCGCACATGACGGCTGATTGACGAATGGCTGACCCGCAGTTCATCCGCCGCGCGCGAAAAGCTTTCGTGGCGGCCTGCGGCCTCGAAGGCACGCAAGGCATTCAGAGGAGGTAGCGGGCGTTGCATGGCAAATGTGTGCAGTTATCGCACAGGTCTTGTCAAACTATTCCGGATTGAAGGGCGGCCTGTTTCGGCCCAATACTTCGATACCTTCATATTTCACGGGTTTATCATGGCACGCTGCTTCAAAACATCCGCTTTCAGCGGTCCGGCAACTTATGCTCAAGGCTCACGTATCGTCCGGATACTGGCGATCTTTTGCAGTGCCGTCTGCCCGCACCGCGGTTTGCACATCCGCCGGATCAACCCCCATTTGGCGCGTGATATCGGGTTGGATGCGGCCACCTATGCGCGCCACACGCACCGATGGCCATCGCAGGGTCCGGTCCATCCGCGCTGGTGACGCTTCTATTTGGCGCCAAGCCCCGCTATGACAGGCCATGACACATGATCTGGATCAGGTATTCGCGGCACTGGCCGACCCGACGCGGCGGGCGATCCTGACGATGTTGCTTGAGGATGATATGGCCGTCACCGATGTGGCCGAGCCGTTCGAGATGTCTCTGGCGGCGATTTCCAAGCACCTGACCATTCTGACGCGCGCAGGCCTGATCGCACAGGAAAAGCGTGGAAGGGTCAAATGGTGTAAATTGGAACCCGATGCGATGCGCACCGCGTCCGTCTGGATGCAGGGGTTCGGACAGTTTGAACCTGTAAATCTTGATGCGTTCGAACGCTTTCTGGCGCTCGAACTGGATGGCGATGGCCAGTCCGACACGCCAGAACGCTAGCGTTTAGACCAAACCTGCCAGACGCAGAATAACCAGAACGACGACGACAACGCCGATGATGTAAAAAATACCACGCATGAGAGATCCTTTATTTCCTTAATTGTGCAGTGGTAACGCCGCACCGATCTTAAAGGTTCCCTGACCGGTCACTTTCCGGTTATGGCACCGTCATCGCGCAGCAGCAGATAAAGCGCCAGCGTGGTCAGCGCTACGCCGATCAGGATCATGCCGCCCGGCGCGCCATTGCCCAGTACGATTTCCCAGATGATCACCCATGATGGTGTCAGATAGGTATAGGCCATCACCTTGGCCGAGGGCAGCCGCAGCGAGGCAAACTGAAGCAACACCGAGGTCACTGCGCTGGCAAAGACCCCGACATAGACCAGCGTGATCCATACAATCGCGGGAAGGTTCAGCCAGTCGGTCGCGCGGATGTCGGACCAGCCGTAGATGGTCAACAACACAAACCCCGCGACCAATGTGCCCAGCGAGAATACCAACGCAGGTTCGCCGCGGTTCAACCTGCGCACCATCGGTGCGTAAAGCGCGTGGCTGATACAGCCGACGAAATAAATCGCCTCGCCGCGCCCGACCTCAAAGGCCCTCAATGCTGCCAGATCAGCGCGAAAGATCACCCAGACAGCACCCGCAGCCCCGATGGCCAGTGCCAATGCCATGCGTGGCGTGGTGACCTGACGCAATACCAGCCAGCCGAACCCCCCTGCAAGGATCGGCGTCAGGGTGAAAACCGCCGCCGCACTGACGGCGGGTGCGGTTTTCAATCCTTCGAACATCAACACAAAATAGATACCGAACAACCCACCCAGCACCAGATAGCGCCAAGGCGCCTGCCAGTGTACCGCACGCGCCTTGCCTGTAGCGGCAACCACAACGCCGGTAATCACCGCCGCCAGCGCAAACCGCGCGGCATTCAGCGCTGTGGGGTCAATCGCATTGGCGGCCTGAACCCCCAGCGAAAACGACCCGGCCACCAGCGCGGAAAAGGCCAGCATTGCCAGATGCCCCTGCGCACCCGCAGAAAGTTTAGACATTATTTGATGTGTCCCAGCTCTTTGCCGCACGCTTGAGGAAGGTCAGAAAAGCCTGCACCTTGGTTGTGCGGTGCAAGTCCACATGGGTGACCAACCACAGCGGGGCCGACCATTCCTCTTCTTGCGGAAACACCTCGACCAGATCGGGATTGGCCCGCGCCTCTAGGACGGCGGCAAAGCCGATACCCGCGCCGTTCAGAATAGCCTGTTCGATGGCGCGGTCTTCATCGCTGCGAAAGCTGAATACGATGTCGGGGGCCTTTTCGCGCAGCCATCTGTTGAACGGCGCGCGGCTTTGGTCGTTGTTGGTGCCGACGAAACGGTGCCCGCTGCACTGTGACCAATCCTTGGGCAGTCCGCATTCCTCGACATAGCGGCGGGACGCATAGAGGCCCATTCGCTGATGCGCCAGGCTTTGCACCACATTGTCAGGCTGCGCAGGCGGCGAGCCCGCCCGAATCGCCACATGCGCTTCACCGTATTCCAGCCGGAACAGGCGCGCGCCCGTCAGATAGCGGATAACCACATCGGAATTTTCACGCTGGAATTCAGTCAGAATAGGCACCATCCGCGGCACCAGAGAGGTCAGCGAGGTAACCACCAGATCACCCGACACATCCGCCCCGCGTCCTTTGATACGCCCGACAAGCTGGCTAAACTGGTCATCGGTCGCCTTGGCCACGCGAAACAAATCCTCACCCGCTTCGGTTGCTGTGTATCCGCGTGCGTGGCGCTGAAACAGCTTGACCTCCAACCGGGCTTCCAGCGCGTCGATATGGCGGATCACCGTAGCGTGGTGCACGCCCAGCACATCAGCTGCACCGCTGACTGTGCCCATACGCGCGACCTGATAGGCGGTCTTGATTTCGTCCCAATTGTCCATGCGCCGAAGTCCAGTTCAGAAGTGTGCAATTTTCAACAGTCAATGTGAGTTTTGGCCAATTGCGTGTGTTTTTACAATGGCTATTTTCTGTTTCGAAGTATCCTCCTTTTGAAAGGACCTGAAAATGGCCAAATCGATTCTGCACATTGATGCATCCGCCCGCCGCGCAACATCCGTCACCCGCGACCTGAGCAAAGACGTCGTTGCCCGCCTGAACGGCGACGTTGTCACCCGCGACCTGTTCGACGCCCTGCCCCACATCGACGAAAGCTGGATCGGCGCCAACTTTACCCCCGAGGCCGACCGCACCGACGCACAAAAAGAACTGTTGGCCCTGTCCGACAAGCTGATCGCAGAAGTGAAGGCTGCTGACGTGCTGGTGATCGGCGTGCCGGTCTACAATTTTGGCATCCCCACCAACCTCAAGGCGTGGGTCGACATGATCTGCCGTGCAGGCATCACCTTTCGCTATACAGAAGCTGGCCCCGAAGGTCTGCTGACCGGCAAACGCGCCATTCTTGTTGCAGCGACCGGCGGCACGCCCGTTGGATCCGAGATCGATTTCGCCACCAACTACATGCGTCACGTTCTGGGCTTTATCGGCATCACCGACGTTCAACTTGTTGCCGCTGATCGCCTGTCGGTCGACGCCGAAGGTTCGATCGCCGAAGCCAAGGCACAAGTGGCCGAATTGGCTGCCTGAACAGTGCGGTGTCTGGCGCGCGTCAGACACAGGCTTTGACACAGATGCCCAAGCGGCTCTAGCATCCGGCGCATTGCAATAATGCGCCGGATTTTTATGTCTGAATTCTGTCCCTCCGCCCTGTTGAAGTACAAGCCATGAAAGTGCTGCACGATACGCCCGACCGTTTGATCCTTGACGAAACGCCATGGTTGATCGCGCTTTTGTTGGCGGGGTTTATCCTGGTTTTTGTGGGCAGTGGCCTGTTCATCATGTCCGAAAATCTGCTGTTCGGACTGGCTTTTGCCGTCTTTGGCGGCGGCATCGGCGCTGTGGTCATGGCGATGCTGATCGAGCGGTTGCAGATCATCTTTGACCGGCACGCGGGCACTGTGACGATCCGGCGCAAATCCATGCGCCGGTACACACAGGTTTCCCACAATCTGGACAACGTCAGCCACGCCGAGCTGGAAACCACGATTGGGTCCAAGGGAGATAAACTGTCTCGCCCTGTTCTGGTCATTACCAAGGGCATGAGCGAAGGACGGCACCCGCTGATCACAGCCTATTCCAACCTGTCCGGCCCGCCAAAGATCGTGGCGGCAATCAACGGTTGGCTCAAACAGTAGTATTTGCCCGAAACGGCAGCTTGAGGTGGTTTACGTACATATCTACGCAAACTTTTACGGCGTCTTTTTCAGAAGAAATGTCTGCTCTTGACCACTACCGCTGACTACGCTGGTGACATTGACCGCTATGCCGGGGCGAAACCAACAGAAAATGCGCGACAGTAGCAGTTGGTTGATGCACTTCCAGCGCGCCCAGCTGTAAACGCCAGACTGTTGACTCGCGCGCCGCAGCGCCGTAAACGCCCCCCAACACTCCGGGAGCATCAGCCTTCCGGTCCCTGACAGATCAGGGATCGCCCTCCGTCAGCGCGTTGCGCCCACGGGGGCGCTCTTGGTTTGAACTTGGGAAATTCCTCACCGCTCCCTACATAGGGGGCAGACTGAAACGGGCACGAAAGGCGCTTGGCATGTTTGAAAATCTATCCGAACGGCTTGGCGGGGTCTTTGACCGTCTGACCAAACAGGGTTCGCTGTCCGACGAGGACGTTAAAACCGCCCTGCGCGAAGTGCGCGTCGCCCTGCTGGAAGCCGACGTATCGCTGCCCGTGGCCCGCGATTTCGTCAAAGCGGTACAGGACAAGGCCACAGGTCAGGCCGTGACCAAGTCGATCACCCCCGGGCAGCAGGTCGTCAAGATCGTGCACGACGCGCTGATCGACACGCTGACCGGCGAAGGCGAACCCGGTGCGCTGAAAATCGACAACGCGCCCGCGCCTATCCTGATGGTCGGCCTGCAGGGCGGCGGGAAAACCACCACCACCGCGAAACTGGCCAAGCGTCTGAAAGACCGCGAGGGCAAGCGCGTGCTGATGGCGTCGCTTGACGTCAACCGTCCGGCGGCGATGGAACAGCTGGCAATTCTGGGCAAGCAGATCGGTGTCGACACCCTGCCCATCGTCAAGGGCGAAGACCCTGTCGCCATCGCCAAACGCGCCAAGACGCAGGCCAGCATGGGCGGCTATGACGTCTACATGCTGGACACCGCAGGCCGCCTGTCGATCGACGAAGAGCTGATGCAACAGGTCGAAGCAGTGCGCAACGTCGCCAACCCGCGTGAAACGCTGCTGGTGGTGGATGGTCTGACAGGTCAGGACGCGGTGCACACCGCCCAGAACTTTGACGACCGCATCGGCATCACCGGCGTGGTGCTGACCCGTATGGACGGCGACGGGCGCGGCGGTGCGGCCCTGTCGATGCGCGCGGTCACCGGCAAGCCGATCAAGTTCGTCGGCCTCGGCGAAAAGATGGACGCGCTTGAAACCTTTGAGCCAGAGCGTATCGCAGGCCGCATTCTGGGCATGGGCGACATCGTCGCCTTGGTCGAAAAGGCACAGGAAACCATCGAGGCCGAACAGGCCGAAAAGATGATGAAGCGCATGGCCAAAGGTCAGTTCAATATGAACGACCTGCGCATGCAGCTGGAACAGATGATCAAGATGGGCGGCATGCAAGGCATGATGGGCATGATGCCCGGCATGGGCAAAATGGCCAAGCAAGTCGAAGAAGCTGGCTTTGACGACAAGATCCTCAAGCAACAGATCGCCATGATCCAGTCGATGACCAAAAAAGAACGCGCGGCACCCCAGATCCTGCAGGCCAGCCGTAAAAAGCGCATCGCACGCGGGTCTGGCATGGAAGTGTCCGAGCTGAACAAACTGCTGAAAATGCACCGCCAAATGTCCGATATGATGAAGAAAATGGGCAAGATGGGCAAAGGCGGCATGCTAAAACAGGCCATGAAAGGCATGTTCGGCAAGGGCGGCCCCAGCCCCGAAGACATGGCCGCAGGCATGGACCCCAAGGCGTTGGAAGCCGCCGCCAAGCAGATGGGCGGCCAGAACCCCTTTGGCGGGGGCGGCATGGGTCTGCCTTCGGGCCTCTCCGGTTTCGGGAAGAAGAAATGACCTCCGCAACCCCGCATATTCCCACGCTGACGACCGATCGGCTTGTCCTGCGCGCGCCCGCGCCACGGGACGTGCCTGCCTTCGCCGCATTCTACAGGTCGGAAGCCTCGCGTTTTGTGGGCGGCCCGATGACCGAAGCGGAGACATGGCGCTATCTCTGTCAGGTGCTGGGTCACTGGACCATGCGCGGCTATGGGCGCTGGATCGTAACGACACGCGACGACGACATCGCCATTGGCCTGGTCGGCCTGCACAATCCGCTTGACTGGCCCGAAGCCGAAGTTGGTTGGTACATCTGGTCCGACAACGGCAAGGGCTACGCCACCGAAGCGGGCCGCGCGGCGCGCGCCTATGCCTATGAGACGCTCGGCTGGACAACCCTGGTCAGCATGATCGCGACAGGCAACGATGCCTCAGTGCGCGTTGCCACGGCCTTGGGCGCCACACGACAGGACGATTATCATCATCCCGTCTATGGCGCGATGGGGGTGTACCGGCACCCCGGACCACAGGAGATCGCCACATGACCGACGCCATCACCCGTGCAGCAGAGCTGCTGAAAGGCCACCGTGCCAGCATCGACCGGCTGGACGCCATCCTTGTCTACACTTTGGGCGAGCGGTTCAAACACACACAGGCAGTGGGGAAACTCAAAGCCGAACACGACCTTCCCCCGTCCGATCCCACGCGCGAAGCCGCACAGATCGCACGGCTTGAAGATTTGGCGAAAGAGGCCGACCTCGACCCCGAATTCGCCAAGAAGTTCCTGAACTTCATCATCGCTGAAGTCATTCAGCACCACAAACAGCACCAGACCTGAAACGGGTTTACCCCCGTCCAAGCCATTAATTAGGAGATACCAACCATGGCCATGAAAATTCGTCTCGCCCGCGGCGGTTCCAAAAAACGCCCCTTTTACCGTATCGTTGCTGCCGACAGCCGCATGCCACGCGATGGCCGTTTCATCGAGAAACTGGGCACATATAACCCGCTGCTGGCCAAAGACAGCGAAGACCGCGTGAAGATGGACGTCGAGCGCATCCAGCACTGGTTGGGTCAGGGCGCACAGCCTACAGACCGTGTCGCGCGTATGCTGGAAGCCGCTGGCGTGAAAGAGAAAACCGAGCGTAACAACCCCAACAAGGGTACGCCCGGCAAGAAAGCCCAAGCGCGCGTTGAAGAGAAAGCAGCCAAGAAAGCAGCCCTCGAAGAAGCCGCCAACGCTCCGGCAGAGGCAGCTGCAGAGGAATAACTCTGGCAAGTGTCTGATTTCGGGCCCGTTCCATGCAAGTGGTGCGGGCCTTTATTATGGAAGCACCCTGACAGGCCTGGCCACCGGCTTGACAGTTCTCAGTCCTTGCGCACGTCGTTTTGCGCTTTGATCAGGGCTTCCAATTCCAGAAGGCGCTGCAAAACCTCGTCGCGGTATGTGTCTGTCTTTTCATTGGTTTCTTCGTTGTGCGCGTCCTGCATCGAATTCACGATCAGGCCGACAAGCAGGTTCACCACCGCAAAGGTCGTAACCATGATGAACGGAATGAAGAACGTCCACGAATAGGGATAGACCTCCATCACCGGACGCACGATGCCCATAGACCAGCTTTCCAGTGTCATGATCTGGAACAGTGAATAGCCAGAGCGCGCCAAAGTCCCGAACCATTCGGGGAATGCACCGCCGAAAAGCTTGGTCGCCATGACGGCACCGATGTAGAAAATTATGCCCATCAGCAAAAAGACCGATCCGACACCCGGCAGGGCGTTGACCAACCCGTCAACCACGCGACGCAGCGACGGGGCCACCGAAATCACCCGCAACAATCGCAAGATCCGCATCGCCCGCAGCACACTGAGGCCTTGGGTGGCAGGGATCAGCGAAATGGCCACAATCGTAAAATCGAAAAGGCTCCAGCCGCTTTTGAAAAACGCGAAACCGCGCCCGTAAATTTTTAGCGCAATCTCGACAACAAAGATACCGAGGCAGACGGAATCCAGTGTTTTGATCAGCGGTCCGGCGACCTTCATCGCGGCGTCCGAGGTTTCAAACCCCAGAATGATGGCGTTGAACAAGATCACGGCAAGGATGAAGTTCTGCACTGCGGGCCGGTCCGTAAATCGGGCCACGCGCGTGCGCAAAGACGGCTGGAGAAGGGCGCTGGAATAATTCATAGCAGCACATATCGGCTGTGCTTGGCGACTGTACAAGGGGAGACCTGCCCTGAAGCCGGTAGAATTGGTAAGCTGTTGTATCACCGGCGGAAAAGCGGGCAACAATCAGCGGCTTGCCGTTGAGATGTGGATGCCGAAGCGAGAATACACGCGACACAGCCCGCACGGGCGGTCTTTTGCACCGGAGCAGAGGGCAAAAGTTGCGGCTCTGGACACTCGGTTGCGGGGGCGACAGGGTAAACGGGATCAATGAGACAATAGGGCGTGGTCAATGTGTTCAAACTCTTTCGTATGATTATCCTGTTGCCGGTCGCTTTCGCCGCCGGTTGGATTTATGAAAGTCAAACTGCCGCACAGCGATGCACGGATGCGGGCGGCGTGATGCGCGACGGAATTTGCAGAGGTGTAAAGTGAGCAAGGATGAACTGGTTTGCGTGGGCGCCATCAGCGGGGCCTACGGGGTAAAGGGCGAAGTGCGGATCAAATCGTTCTGCGCAACCCCCGAAGACATCGAGGCCTATAGCCCGCTGACCGATGAAACTGGTGCGCGGTCGTTTACGCTGGCTATTGTCCATTCGGTCAAGAACGGCTTTGTCGTGCGCATTGCAGAGGTGGCGACCAAAGAACAGGCCGATACGCTCAAGGGTGTGACGCTGCACGCGCATCGCGACCAGTTGCCGTCGCTGCCGGACGATGAATATTATCAGGCCGATCTGGTGGGGCTGACGGTGGTGGACACCGGCGGCACCGAGCTGGGCCGCGTCAAATCTGTGCAGAACCACGGTGCGGCGGACCTGCTGGAAGTAAGCTTGCCAGACAGCAGCGCCACGGTTTTGCTGCCCTTTACGCTGGCGGCCGTGCCCACCGTGGACCTGGCCGCAGGGCGTATCGTGGCCGACCCGCCGGACGGGCTGTGGCCGTGATCACGGAACCGTGCGTGGGCTTGAACGTTTCCTTTGCAGATGGGCGGTTTGCGCCCGATTGTAAAAGGATAGATCATGTTAGAGATTATTCTCATCTTGCTTGTGGTGGCCGCGGTCGCCGGCCTGCTTGGTTTTGGCCGCCTGTCGGGTGCCGCGCTGAGCGTTGCCAAATTACTGATTCTTGTGGCGCTGGTGGTGTTCCTGCTGGTCATCTTGGGCATCATCGCTATCGCGTGACACTGCCTTTGCGTGCGCATGGCGGCTGATCGGACGTCTGCCATGCGCATCATCATCCACGCAGGATTTCACAAGACCGGCACGACCACAGTACAAAAAACCTTGCAGGCCAACCGCAAAATCTTGCGCCCGCACTGCCATATCATCCTGCGCCCCGACATGGTGGCCCTCTGCGAGAGTGCTCGTGCCTATTCGGTCAGCCGCAGCCAGTCCGATCTGGCGCTGATCCAATATGAGGCCACCGTGCTGGCCGAGGGTTGGGCCCCGCGCGGCAAAGACGTGGTGATCAGCTCCGAGGATCTGTCAGGCCACATGCCCGGAAGGCACGGACTGATGTCCTATGACGCCACCCCCCGCATCATCAACGCGATCACGCAGGCCTTTGCCGCTGCCGTACCGGACGCCGAGCAAATCCTGTATTTCACCACCCGCGCGGCGACGCCTTGGTTGCGCAGTTGCTATGTGCAGCATTTGCGGGCCAAGCGCATCACGCTGAGCGTTGACGAATACGTCGCTGATTTTGCTGCCTCTGCCAATCTGGACGAAATCATATCGCAGATCGCCACTGCCGTGCCCGATATCCGGATGATCGTCCGACCGTTGGAAACCTGCACTTCTCCACTGGGGCCCCTTGCCTCCTTGCTGGACCTGCTGGGCGGTGTCGACACGAACACATTAACGCCACGCGCCCCTGAAAACCCTGCGCCACCTCAGGGCGTGCTTGATGCAGTGCTGGCACTGAACCGATCCGACTTGTCCGATACCGACTGGCGCGCGGCAAGGGATGCGCTGAAGCGCGAGGGTTTCTGATGCCTGCCAAGGTGGTGTTGCACATCGGCTTTCACAACACCGGCATGTCGACCGCCCAGCAGGTTCGGCGCGGCAACCGTGCATTGCTGAAAGCGCATCTGGCGATCCGGCTAAAGCCACAAATGACTGACCTGCTGCACGCCACACCCGGCTATCCCACTTGGCGCGACAAGATTTCGCAGGCCAAAGTGGCGTGCCGCCTGAAACTCTGGCGCAGATCATACCGCACCCGATGGCCGATGCGGCACTGGATCAAACTGTGTTAGATGCGTTATTGCACGCCAACCGCACACATGCCGCCCGCAACGCGCGCAAGGCGGCAAAACAAACGATTCTGGCCGCAGTCCGAGGAAAAAACACATGAAATCACATGGCCGCAAAAGCATTCGGGCAACGCTGAAACCGTCGTCGCTGATGGACGAAACCGCTCCGCTGGCGGGCGTCTGGCAGGCGCGGGTTATCACGCTGTTTCCCGCGGCCTTCCCCGGCGTGTTGGGCGAAAGCCTGACGGGACGCGCCATGAAGGACGGGCTGTGGCAGTTGCACACGCATGATTTGCGCGAACACGGGCTGACCAAGCACCGCAACGTCGATGACACTCCGGCAGGTGGCGGCGCGGGCATGGTGCTGCGTGCCGATGTGGTCGGCCCCGCTATCGCCGAGGCACAAAGCCACGCGCGCGGACGCTGGCCGATCCTGTATATGTCGCCGCGTGGTCGGCGCTTTGATCAGGCGATGGCCCGCGATCTGGCCCGTTGCGATGGTGTGACCATGTTGTGCGGGCGGTTCGAAGGCGTGGACGAGCGGGTGCTGGAAGCCTTTGGTATCACAGAAGTGTCCTTGGGCGATTTTGTAATGACAGGGGGCGAGTTGGCGGCGCAGGCGATGATTGACGCCACCGTACGCCTGTTGCCCGGTGTACTGGGCAATGCGGAAAGCGCGGTTGATGAAAGCCACTCGGCGGGACTGCTGGAACATCCGCAATACACCAAGCCTGCCGAATGGCAGGGCCGCACGATCCCCGAGGTTTTGATGTCGGGCAACCACGCGAAAATCGCGGAGTGGCGGCGCGAGATGTCTGAAAAGATCACCGCCGAGCGGCGGCCCGACCTGTGGGCACGCCACAAGGGCGAATGAACGGCGTCATTTCTTGGTCTGCATCCGCTGAACCGTTTTCAGCACCGCGCGGCGCGGCAACAGCGGGATGATCCAGTTCACCATAAACCCCAGCTTGGCCTCGTTCACCGTGACCAGAGCGCCGCGCATCATCGCCTCGTATCCATGGCGCGCCACGTCGTCGGGTGTGGCGCCGCCCTTGCTGACCAGATCGGTCCCGTTCAGGTCACTGACGTCTGCGAATTCGGTCTTGACGTAGCCCGGGCATAAGGCGGTGCAGGTCAGCCCGCGCTTGCGGTATTCCTGATCGATCGCCTGACTAAACGACGTCACAAAGGCCTTGGTGGCAAAATAGGTCGCCTGCAACGGGCCGGGCATGAAGCCAGCGGTAGAGGCCACATTCAGAATCCTGCCGCCGCCGTTTGAAACCATATCGGCGGCAAAGCAATGGGTCAGCGTCACCAGCGCCTTTACGTTCAGATCAATCATCGCAAGATCCTTGGCCAATTCACGATCCAGAAACCTCCCCTGCCCGCCAAAGCCTGCGTTGTTGATCAGGATATCGACGGTCAGGCCCGCCTCTTTGACATGATCGTAAAGCGCTTGCGCCCCGCCTTCGGCACCAAGGTCCAGCGCAACGACGTGGGCGTTGACACCATGCGCAGTCCGAACTTCAGCAGCCAGCGCATCAAGCGTGTCCTTACGCCGTGCGGTCAGGATCACATCGCCACCTTTGGACGCGTGATAGCGGGCGAATTCCATGCCGATCCCGGAGGATGCGCCGGTGATCAGGGCTGTGTTGGGCATGCGATATGTCCTTTTTTCTGTGCCTTGCAGAACCTAGCGCGCAAACGGCGTGTTTCATCCCTTGGCGCAGACGGCCCCGGCCCGACACAGTGCGGGCCGAGGCCGTCCGTCAGGACAAGACCCGCTTGAGCGGCACCAAGCGCTGGATCACAAACGTATCCAGCGCCAGTATCGCCAGCAGGGTCAAGCCCGCCATCGGGAATGCCAAAGACACGGCAAGGCCCACCACAACCGCGCCCTGCCAAAGCGGCATATCACGCGGCAGCGGCGGTGCGGCCAGCCGCAGACCGCTGCCCGCGCGCCGCTTCCACCACATGACCACGCTGGTCAGGCA
This sequence comes from Pseudosulfitobacter pseudonitzschiae, assembly GCF_002222635.1. Taxonomy (NCBI): domain Bacteria; kingdom Pseudomonadati; phylum Pseudomonadota; class Alphaproteobacteria; order Rhodobacterales; family Roseobacteraceae; genus Pseudosulfitobacter; species Pseudosulfitobacter pseudonitzschiae. The sequence goes on from NZ_CP022415.1 coordinate 2,735,024, forward strand.
CAGCGCCAGCACGCACAGGCAAACCAACGTATTGGCCAGAACGCTCCACAACCCCAGCATGCCCATATGCAGCGCAACACCCACCGCCATCGCCCTACCCGCCAGCGAATAGTCAGCAAAGTGCACATCGGCGAGAATGTTGCCCGTGAAGCGGTCGATATGCGTTGTGCGGTCAGCCATCGGGCTGAGGCTGTCGTTGTTCATGGAATCGCGGCTGAGCGTCCAGACACCGTCGGCACCACGCGGCAGGTTCATCTGGTAACGCCCGTCAAAACCGATCTGGCGGGCCAGCGTGTCAATGCTGTCGATGTCGGGCGCGGCTGCCGCGGCAGGTGTGCCCGCTGTGCTGCCCGAGGCTGGCATCGGCGTTTGCTCCAACGCCCAAGGCACCTCTTTCGGGCCGTGGTTCATGCTGGCATGGGTCTTATCCGACAGCGGGACGCTGTCCCATTTTTCGGTCGGGAACTGGCTCCACGCCTGAACCAGCTTTTCCCCCCAGACGCCGGACCATGACAGGCCGGACAGCAAAAAGAACACCAGCACCACAGAAAGCCACAGACCGATGGAACCGTGCAGCGATTTCCATGCACTGCGCCCGCCCCGCAGCGACGGCACCAGCGCCCGACGCCAACCGCCACCACGCGGCCACCACATATAAAGACCGGTCGCGATCAGAACCATGCCAAGCGACGCGGCGATTTCCAACATCCGGTCGCCGGTGACACCCAGCAGCAGTTCCGCATGGATGTTGTCCGCCAGATCGTACCAGCCCGACCGGCGCGGCCACGTCTGCACCACTCGGGCGGTGTAAGGATCTACGGCCACCATCGTGGCGGCATCGTCCACATCAACGCGAAACACCGCAACGCGGTCCGCCGCACGCGGGGCGATGTACTGCACCAGCATACCATCATGCACGGCAGCAATCGCGGCATCGGCCTGAACGCTGACAGCCAGCACAGCCTGTTGCGGCACCACGGGGATGCGTTCGCCATCGCGACCGCCAAGAAAGGCGATCCACAGCATCACCATACCCGTGAGGGCGAGAATTGCGAAAAACGGGATGACATAAAGCCCCGCATAGAAATGCCAACGCCAAGCGGCGCGGTAAAAGGCATGTGTGTCGGATACCCGCGCAGGCGCGGTTGCAGGCTCGATAGAGACCATGAGAAGTTCCTCTGACAGGAGTGTTGAAAATGGGCGTCGTGTCAGAGATGTGCTGGCGGGCCGCGCGTGTGGTTTTGGGTACGCTTGACCTGCGCCGTGACCAGCGCAGCCGTGTTGATCACTGGCACATAGGCGCGGATTTGCAGCGCCGAGGGTACCATCAGCGGGCTTTGCAGCACCACATTCGCCAAGCCTGCGGACCAGTCACAGCGGCTGTGCCCGGCCTCGACCGGATTGCCTTGGGCGTCCAGCGTCACGGTGGTCGTACCGCCGCCGGTACACAGCACCAGCGTCAGCCCACCGGCCTGCGCCATCGGCATCGTGCCCGGAGTCAGGCAGGAGAACGCCACAAACAACAGCACATGCATCGCGCGGACCAGCGCGGTTGTCTTGCGATACAGATGTGGCGTAAACAGGGTCATGCTGGTTCTTTAGCAAAGCCACAGCGTCGCGCCAGTGTAAAACCCGCCTGCGCCACATCGCGCAGTGTCACGCGCGTGCCCCCGCCCCCTTGACCGGGCCTGCATATCCACCCTATACCGCGCAAGTTCGGAATCGGTCCATGCCGCCCGGACCGTTTTGCCTGTGGCACCCCTTCGGTGAACCGACACAGCGCAGGACACGTAACAAGGAACGGTGCTTGAACACTCCCTGCGGGCGGCGATGCCGGACCCGATGAAGACAGGAAGCTCTGAGGCGCGCAAATCTTCGTGGAGCAACCACGAGCATAAAGGAGAAGGTCAGATGAACCTGATCGCACAGATCGAAGCGGAGCAGATTGCTGCGCTGGGGAAAGAAATCCCCGACTTCAAAGCGGGTGACACCATCCGCGTCGGTTACAAAGTGACCGAAGGCACACGCACCCGTGTCCAGAACTACGAAGGCGTCTGCATCGCACGCAACAACGGCAAAGGCATTGCCGGTTCGTTCACCGTGCGTAAGATTTCCTTTGGTGAGGGCGTGGAACGTGTGTTCCCCCTGTTCTCGACAAACATCGAAGACATCACCGTCGTGCGTCGTGGCCGTGTCCGCCGCGCCAAGCTGTATTACCTGCGGGCCCGTCGTGGTAAATCCGCGCGTATCGCAGAAGTCACCAACTACAAGCCCAAGTCGGGCGCCAGCGCGTAAGGATCCGGATCATGAAAGCCGATACACACCCCGACTATCACATGATCGACGTCAAAATGACGGACGGCACCGTGGTGAAAATGAAATCGACCTGGGGCAAAGAAGGCGACCAACTGTCGCTGGACATCGACCCCTCTGTGCACCCCGCGTGGACCGGCGGCAACAGCCGCCTGATGGACACCGGCGGCCGCGTGTCGAAGTTCAAGAACAAATATGCCGGTCTGGGCTTTTAAGCCTGCCTGCAGTGATGACAAAGGGCGTGGCCAGCAATGGCCGCGCCCTTTTTGTTGGAGCGGGGGACAATGTGGAACCTGACGCATCTTTGACGCTGACCGAAAGCGGGCGTTCTGTCAGGGTTAGATAAGGGCTGGTATGCGGGCAATGCACCATTTCGCTTCATCTGCGCCAATGGCCAGTTGCGCACGGCCTCTCACCGTCGCACGCGCTTGCTCTTTGGTTTCGCCTTTTACCTGTCAGAGGTAATCGTCAGCGCCGGTCGTCACGCTCGTGGCAAAGAAAAGTACGTTCGCATCTCCTCGGCCTAGCCAGCGTGTTGCAAGGGACATAGCGATCACCGCCACAGACCCGTCACACTAGGAAGTGCCTCCCGTCATACGGCGTGTACCACGGCCCCAGCCGTTGCCCAAACCACTGATGCCATCACCCAAGCCTCGGTCCAGTTCGCGAACGTCACTGGACCGAAACGCCACGCCAGAAAAAGCAATGGAACGATCAACGCGAAATGCAGGTTGAGTCCCCGCACAACGACGGGTTGGCGCTGTTTGGACAGAACAACCACCCAAGCCAACGGCATCCCTATAAATGCTGCCCCGAGCCGTTCATCGCTCAAATGGAACAGCAACAGAAATGCAATCGTCGGTATGTTAACGAAGAGGTTGCGCATCATAAGCAGGACAATGCGACAAGCGACCGTTGATCCAAACCTGTTTGTTGCAGCAATGCGGGGATCTTAAGCCGAAGCCGACATTAGGTTTCGGTGCAGGTTTCGGTGCAGCATCGGCAACTCTGGGCTCAAACCCGCCATTCTCTGCGCAGCACTCCAAGGACCGCTCTTCGGGATTTGCGTAACCTCACCCGGCCCGAACACAAGACACGCAGCGCTGCCCACCCCGATCAAGCACCCGTAACCCTGTCATTTTTGCCAGCTTTGCGCCTCTCCCTGCTTTTCACAGGTCGATCCACAACATATAGTGTGCCAAAGAAGGCAAACCGCACACAAACAGCGGATGCAAGGGGACAGGCATGGCGCATATTATCGTCGTCGGAAACGAAAAAGGCGGCGCGGGGAAATCTACCGTGTCGATGCATGTGGCAACCGCTTTGGCGCGCATGGGCCACAAGGTCAGCGCACTGGATCTGGACCTGCGGCAGCGGACATTTGGGCGCTATGTCGAAAACCGGCAATCTTTCCTGAAAAGCGCCGGACTGAACCTGCCCAGCCCCGACGTGCACGACCTGCCCGAGATCGACCCCGGCACGCTGAAACCGGGCGAGAATATCTATGACCATCGGCTGAGTGCCGCCGTTGCATCGCTGGAGCCTGACAACGACTTTATTCTGATCGACTGCCCCGGCAGTCACACCCGCCTGAGTCAGGTGGCGCATTCGCTGGCAGACACGCTGATTACGCCGCTCAACGACAGTTTTGTCGATTTCGATCTGCTGGCGCGGATTGATGCGACGGGGGACAAAATCCTTGGGCCGTCTGTCTATTCCGAAATGGTCTGGAACGCGCGGCAGTTGCGCGCGCAGGCGGGGCTTCAGCCCATTGACTGGATCGTGGTGCGCAACCGCATGGGTGCCCAGCGCATGGTCAACAAGGAAAAGATGGAACGCGCGATCAAGATGCTGGCCAAACGCATCGGTTTTCGCATCGCCCCCGGCTTTTCCGAGCGCGTGGTGTTCCGCGAGCTGTTCCCGCGCGGGCTGACCCTGTTGGACCTCAAGGATATCGGCGTCAAGCAGTTGAACATCTCGAATGTGGCCGCACGGCAAGAGCTGCGCGACCTGATCAAATCGCTGAACCTGCCGGGCGTAACCGTCGACTTCTAACCGGCCTAAGACACTCGCTGGGCCAGCCGCAGCAGCATACGCCGCAGGGAGACCACGTCTTCGTTGCCCAGCATCTCGGCCAATGCGTCGTCATAATCCTTGGCGATCTTGCGCAAATCCCGATAGGCGGCCTGCCCCTGCGCGGTCAGTTCCAGATGCTCGGCCCGCCGGTCTTGTGTGTCACGGTCGCGCGTCAGAAACCGGCGTTCGGCCAGACGCTGAACCGCGCGGCTGATCTTAGTCTTGTGCATCCCCGACCGGTCGCGGATGTCTGATGCGGTCAGCCGCCCGTACATACCCAAGTGAAACAAAACCCGCCATTCGTTGCGCAACATGCCATAGCGACTTTTGTAAACGCTTTGGAAATCCAGCGACGATGCCTCGGCGGCCTGGTTAAGCAGGTAGGGCAGAAATGTTTGCAGATCGAATGTGTCGGTTTCGGCCATTTTCCACCTGCAATGGTTGTTAGTTACAAATTCAACTATTACACCGACACCGAATCCGCAAGACTGCCACATCAGGCATTGCACGGGAGACACCGCAATGAACACGCTCACCAAACCCAGCACCATGGTCCAAGCGCCTGACAATGGCAGCACCACGCCCGGTTACATGCCCGGCTTTGGCAACGATTTTGAAACCGAAGCCCTGCCCGGCGCCCTGCCCCAAGGCATGAACAGCCCGCAAAAGGTCAACTACGGCCTCTATGGCGAACAGCTTAGCGGCACCGCATTTACCGCGCCCAGCCACCAGAACGAACGGACGTGGTGTTACCGCATCCGCCCGTCGGTAAAGCATTCGCACCGGTTCGAACGGATCGACCTGCCCTATTGGAAATCGGCGCCGCATATCCCGCAGGATGTCACCAGCTTGGGCCAGTACCGCTGGGATCCGGTGCCGCATTCCGACAAGTCCTATACATGGCTGACAGGTATGCGCACGATGACCACCGCCGGTGACGTGAACACCCAAGTGGGCATGGCCAGCCATATCTATCTGGTCACCGACAGCATGGTCGACAGCTACTTTTATTCCGCCGACAGCGAACTGCTGATCGTCCCGCAAGAAGGCCACCTGCGGTTCTGCACCGAACTGGGTGTCATTGATCTGGAACCCAAGGAAATAGCGATCATTCCGCGCGGTCTTGTTTACCGCGTCGAAGTACTGGACGGGCCCGCGCGCGGCTTTGTCTGCGAAAACTATGGCCAGAAATTCGACCTGCCGGGTCGGGGGCCCATCGGCGCAAACTGCATGGCCAACCGCCGCGACTTTAAAACGCCGGTTGCCGCCTATGAAGACCGCGATGCACCCAGCACCGTCACGATTAAATGGTGTGGTCAGTTTCACGAGACCCAGATCGGGCACAGCCCGCTGGACGTGGTCGCATGGCACGGCAACTATGCGCCGGTGAAATACGACCTCAGCACCTATTGCCCCGTTGGCGCGATCCTGTTCGACCATCCTGACCCGTCGATCTTTACCGTCCTGACCGCCCCCAGCGGCGTCGAGGGCACGGCCAACATCGATTTTGTGCTATTCCGCGAACGCTGGATGGTGGCCGAAGACACCTTCCGCCCGCCATGGTATCACAAGAACATTATGTCCGAGATGATGGGCAATATTTACGGCCAGTATGATGCCAAACCGCAGGGCTTTGTCCCCGGCGGCATGTCGTTGCATAACATGATGCTGCCCCACGGCCCCGACAAGAATGCCTTTGAAGGGGCATCCAATGCCGACCTCAAGGCCGAGAAACTGGACAACACTATGTCCTTCATGTTCGAAACACGGTTCCCGCAGCACCTGACCGAATTTGCCGCCAAAGAGGCCCCGTTGCAGGACAACTACATCGACTGCTGGACCGACATCGAAAAGAAATTCGACGGCACGCCGGGCAAGAAATGACGCTTGCCGCAGTCCTGATCTGAAATACCGGGGTGGCTCTTATGGGCCACCCGAACTCTATAGGAAACACATATGCCCCTGATGAAAAGCTGGATCACCAGCGCCAACTCCGCCGAGACCGACTTTCCGCTGAACAACCTGCCTTACGGCGTGTTCTCGGTCGGTGACGACGATCCGCGCTGCGGCGTGGCAATCGGCGACATGATCCTTGATCTGGCCGCCGCCGAAGAAGCGGGCCTTGTGACTCTCACCGAATACCCGCTGTTCGATGTGCCCTTCTGGAACGAGGTCATGGAAGAAGGCCCCGCTGTCTGGGCTGCCCTGCGAGAACGGCTGATCCAGCTCTTATCTGACGGCAGCACCGAGCAAAGCAAAATCGAACCGCTGCTTGTACCAATGGCAGACGCGCAGATGCACATGCCTATGGTCGTGGCCGAGTACACCGACTTTTACGCCGGTCGCCACCACGCAACCAATATCGGCACCATGTTCCGCGGCGCGGAAAACGCGCTGCCGCCGAACTGGCTGCACATTCCTATCGGCTACAATGGCCGTGCTTCTTCGGTTGTGGTGTCGGGCACAGACATCCGCCGCCCCTGGGGCCAGCTGAAGGGTCCGAACGACGACCTGCCCCGCTTTGCCCCCTGCGAACGCTTCGACATCGAGCTTGAGATGGGTGCCATCGTCGGCACCCCATCGGACGGCCCGCTAACCGTGGACGAGGCCGACGCCGCGATTTTCGGCTACGTGCTGCTGAACGACTGGTCGGCGCGCGACATTCAGGCGTGGGAATATCAGCCGCTGGGCCCGTTTCAGGCCAAGGCGACAGCCACCACAATCAGCCCGTGGATCGTGACCAAAGCGGCGCTTGAGCCGTTCCGCACCTCGACGCCCGAGCGTGAATTCGAATTGCTTGACCACCTCAAGGACACCGGCCCGATGCTTTACAACATCGACCTTTCCGTCACGCTTGCCCCCAAAGGCAAGGACGCCACCGTTGTTGCCAGCACCAACTATAATGAAATGTACTACTCTGCGGCACAGCAACTGGCGCACCACACAACCGCAGGCAGCCCGATGACACCGGGCGATCTGCTCGGCTCTGGCACCATCTCGGGTGCCGAGAAATCCGAACGCGGCAGCCTGCTGGAACTCAGCTGGGGCGGCAAGGAACCCATCACCCTGGACACAGGTGAAACCCGCAGCTTTGTCGAAGACGGCGACACGCTGGGCCTGCATGGCCACGCATCGGGTGACGGCTATCGCATCGGCTTTGGCGACTGTCTGGGCACGCTGCTGCCTGCGCTGGATGATCCTTACAAGCGTTAACCGCACCTTCATCTTGCTAAAAAAACTCCCGCCGGAGGCTCCGGCACCGACCAAAAAGGACCACACTCATGGCCAAGGCATTCGCGTCCCAAGGGGACATGACCGAAAAGAAAATCTCGTTCACCGAAGTCGGCGAGGGTCTTTATGCCTTCACCGCAGAAGGCGACCCGAACTCGGGCGTCATCATCGGCGACGACAGCGTGATGATCATCGAGGCACAGGCCACCCCGCGCCTGGCAAACAAGGTCATCGACTGCGTGCGCAGCGTCACCGACAAACCGATCAGCCACGTCGTGCTGACCCACTATCACGCAGTCCGCGTGCTGGGCGCGTCGGCCTTTGACGCCAATCAGGTCATCATGTCCGACATGGCGCGCGGCATGGTCGCAGAACGCGGCCAAGAGGACTGGGACAGCGAATTCCAGCGCTTCCCCCGTCTATTCGAAGGTCACGAAAGCATCCCCGGCCTGACGTGGCCCACCACCACCTTCAATGACAAGATGACCGTCTATCTGGGCAACCGCCGCGTCGACCTGATGCATCTGGGCCGTGCCCACACTGCGGGTGACATCGTGGCCCATGTCCCCGACCAGAACGTCATGTTCACTGGCGACATCGTCGAATACCACTCGGCCTGCTATTGCGGCGACGGCTATTTTGGCGAATGGGGTGCCACGCTGGACAAGATCAAAGCCTACGGCGTCGATGCCATCGCGCCGGGCCGTGGCGATGCACTGGTGGGTCAGGAAATGGTAAACGCCGCCATCGAAAACACCCGTGATTTCGTCGACAGCACCTATGCCGCCGCCGCCCGTGTTGCAGCACGCGGCGGATCACTCAAGGACGCATGGAACGCCGTGCGCGAAGCTTGCGACCCCAAGTTCGCCGATTACGCGATCTACGAGCATTGCCTGCCTTTCAACGTCGCCCGCGCCTATGACGAGGCACGCGGCATCGCGCATCCCCGCATCTGGACCGACAAGCGCGACGTCGAAATGTGGGAAGACCTGCAATCATGACGACTTGGGGCGCGGTGATCCTGACGGCGCTGGGGACAGTTTTTGCCCTCTGGGCCTTTTTGATGTTCCGCGCCCTTTTTCAGGCCCGTCGCTTTGCCGTCGCCAACAGCGGCAAGACGTGGCCCGGTCCCCTTGCCGTGTTGCCCGCATGGCGCGACTGGGCGCGCAGCCGCCCCCGTGATTTCAAGCGGTTGATGGCAATCACCGCAATGCTTTTCCTTATCGTCGGGCTTAGCGCAATTTTCGCCCCGATCCGCCCCTGAAGGACCCCGCTCATGGCCTATGACTACGCCGCCTTTCCCTACACAGCCCCTGCGGGCCTGACCGCGCCCGAGCCACGCCACCCTGTCGCGATCGTGGGCGCAGGCCCCATTGGCCTTGCGATGGCGATTGATCTGGCGCAACACGGTGTGAAATCTGTGGTGCTGGACGACAACAACGTGGTTTCGGTCGGATCGCGGGCCATTTGCTGGGCCAAGCGGACGCTGGAAATCTTTGACCGCCTCGGTGTGGGTGACCGGATGCTGGCCAAGGGCGTGACATGGAAAGTAGGTCGCCTGTTTCATGGCGAAAAGCCGGTTTACAGCTTTGATCTGCTGCCCGAAGAGGGCCATAAATACCCCGCCTTCATCAACCTGCAACAATACTATGTCGAACAATACCTTGTGGAACGGGCGCAGGAATTTCCCGATCTGATCGACCTGCGCTTTCTCAACAAGGTGACGGGACACACCGACAACGGTGATCATGTCGTAATCGACATCGAAACCCCCGACGGTCCCTATCAACTGGAGGCCGATTACTACATCGCCGCCGAAGGGGCTGCTTCGCCCACACGCAAACGTATGGAATTATCATTCGAAGGCCAGACCTTCGAAGAGCATTTTCTGATCGTCGATGTGGAAATGCAGAAAAGCCCGTTTGAAACCGACAGCCCCGAACGCTGGTTCTGGTTTGCGCCGCCCTTTCACCACGGCCAATCCGCGTTGCTGCACAAGCAGCCCGACAACATCTACCGGATTGACCTGCAACTGGGCCCCGATACCGACCCAAAGGCCGAGGCCACCGAAGAAAAGGTGATCCCGCGGATCAAGGCCATCGTCGGCGACACGCCGTTCCGGCTGGACTGGATGAGCGTTTATAAATTCCGCTGTGCCAAGCTGGAAAATTTCGTCCACAATCGCGTGTTGTTCGTCGGTGACAGTGCCCATGTGGTATCACCCTTTGGCGCGCGTGGCGGCAATGGCGGCATTCAGGACGTGGACAATCTGGGTTGGAAACTGGCGGCTGTGCTGTCGGGCGATGCACCCGCCAGCCTGCTGGACAGCTATCATGACGAACGCAGCCACGGCTCTTCCGAGAACATCTTGAACTCATCCCGTGCCACCAACTTCATGACGCCCAAAACCCCCATCGAGGCACTGTTTCGCAATGAGGTTCTGAACCTTGCCGAAACCCACCCCTTCGCGCGCAAGCTGATCAACTCGGGCCGTCTGTCGCAGCCTTGTTCATTGCACGGCATGCCATTGCAAAGCGGCGAACACCCGCTGGTCGGCCAATCCCTGATCGACGCCCCGACCAGCGATGGCTGGCTGATCGAACGTGCGCAGGGTGCTTTTACCCTGCTCAGCTTTGGTGACGATCCAGCCCCGCAAGTCGATGGCGTTCGCGCGCTGCATATCACGGACCCCGGCCCCGAACTGGTCCAGCGTTATGGCGCAGGCTATTACCTGATCCGCCCCGACGGCCATATCTGCGCCCGTTTCGACAGCAGCGACACCGACCAGATCAACCCCGCACTGGCCCGCGCCAAAGGACAGACACAATGATCCTTCAAGACAACCTTGGCCCGCAGGGCGACAGCATCTACACCGCCCTCATGCACGCCCACGAAGGCCTGTCCGAAGCCGAAAGCCACGCATTGAATGCCCGCCTTGTGCTGATGCTGATCAATGAGGTCGCCGACGCCGACCGTATCGCAGCCCTGCTGCAAGAGGCCCGCCAGGCCGCTTCTCCGGTTTAACCCCCGAGCGGGATTTCCGATCCGCACTGCGCAAGTTCTGTCAAACAGAGGCGCTGTTTCAAAGACAGCGCTTTTTGGCCGATAAGTGGACGGGTCAGGTTTGAATATTTGAATTCAACCTACATTCTGAACGGGGCGATGTTCTGTACGGGCAATTTGCAACACCATGTGCGCGCATCCCTGCGTGGCATGCACATAAGACATCTTTGCCCGGGCAGCCGGTGTCAAAAGAGAGGAGCAAAATGACGTTTTTGACTCGCACAGGGCATCCCTTGCCTGCAACGATCACGAATCAAGCCCAAAAGATCGGTCCCAATGCTGTGGACCGCCGTGAATTTCTGGCCTTGGCCAGCGCCTTCGGTGCCACCGCCGCCACGGCATACGGCATGTTGGGCATGGCAGCGCCTGCCAATGCCGAAAGCCAAAAGACAGGCGGCGAAGTCCGCATTCAAATGGAAGTGCGCGCGATGAAAGATCCGCGCACGTTCGACTGGTCGCAGATCGCGAACTTTTCGCGCGGCTGGCTGGAATATCTTGTGTCCTATGAAAACGACGGCACCTTCAAGCCGCAGCTTCTGGAAAGCTGGGACATTAACGACAATGCCACCGAATACACCCTGCACGTGCGCAAGGGTGTGACGTGGAACGACGGGACCGCATTTACCGCCGCCGACGTGGCACGCAATATCGCGGGCTGGTGTGAAAAAGACGTCGCAGGCAATTCGATGGCTGGCCGTTTTGCCACCATCATCGACGAAGATACCGGCAAGGCGCTGGACGGTGCCATCGAGATCGTGGACGATCACACCGTCAAGCTGAACCTTCCTGCACCTGACATCTCGCTAATTCCGGGCATGGCAGACTATCCTGCGGCCATCGTGCCGGCCGGATTCGCCCCCGAGACCATGATCGAAAACCCTGTCGGCACCGGCCCCTATCTGCCCACAGAGCTTGTCGTTGGTGTGCGTGCCGTGCTTGAGCGGAACACCGACCACACATGGTGGAACGAAGGCAACGGCGCGTATATCGACAAGTTGACCTATATCGACTACGGCACCGACCCCACTTCTTGGGTGGCAGCAGCCGAGGCCGGAGAAGTGGACGGGATGTATTCGATTGAAAGCGAATTCATCGACATTATGACCACGCTTGACGGTTGGGTGCAGAACGAGATCGTGACCGCTGCCACCATCGTGATCCGGCCCAATCAACTGGCCGAAATTGGCGGTAAAAAGCCTTATGCAGACAAGCGCGTGCGTCAGGCCATCAGCATGGCAGTCGACAACGCGGTACTGCTGGAACTGGGCTATGGCGGGCGCGGCATGCCTGCTGAAAACCACCACATCGGCCCGATGCATCCCGAGTATTTCGAGCTGCCCCCGCGCGTTGTGAATCCGGCAGCGGCCAAAGCCCTGATGGAAGAGGCCGGTATGGCCGATTTCGAGCATGAACTGATTTCGATTGACGATGTATGGCGCAAGGACACCACCGACGCGGTGGCCGCGCAACTGCGCGACGCGGGCTTCAAGGTCAAACGAACCATCTTGCCCGGTTCAACCTTTTGGAACGACTGGAACATATATCCGTTCTCGTCGACCGACTGGAATCACCGCCCCCTTGGCGTGCAAACCTGGGCGCTGGCGTATCGCACGGGTGAAGCGTGGAACGAATTTGGCTATTCCAACCCCGATTTCGACGAGAACCTGACCAAGGCACTGGCGACACCCGACGCGGATGCGCGCCGCAAACTGATGGAGATTGGCGAGAAGATATTGCAAGATGACGGCGTCACCATTCAGCCCTACTGGCGGTCGCTGAATAACTTCACCCGCAAGGGGCTGGTCGGCGCGGGCCACCACATCTCGTTCGAGTTCCGGCCCGCCGAGATGGCTTGGGTCTAAGCAGGCAAGGGAACAGATCGGGATGCCGTGCGCCGCCCCTTTTTGCGACAGGGCTATGGGGCGTGAAGTGCGGTCCGGCAGGCTTTGGTAAGGTCATCCTGTTCAATACCCTGATCCAGCAACTGCGCCACCGCTGCCGCCTGCGCCGCCTGCATCCGCACCACCAGTTCTGCGTCGGGCAGTTCATACCGCGTGGCCTTGGCGAACCATGCCTCTTCCAAAATCAGATCCTCGATCAGCGGGTCGATCACCGCGCCGCCGCCACCGGGATAGCGGTAGTGGCCGACGCCGGCTTTCTTGCCCATGCGCCCTTCGGAAACAATACGCGGCAGAATGGGCGATGGAGAAACCTGCCGCCGTGCCAGCACCAGATCCAGCCCCAGCAAATCCATCGCCTCGCAGGGGCCCATTCCGTAACCAGCGGCAAGCAGTGCCTCGTCCAGTTCCCACGGGTTGGTGTGGAACATCAGCAAATGATCTGCCGCCGACCAAAAACTGTCTTGCAGGGCGGCTGTGATTTCAGCCTTGATCAAACGGAAATGCTTTCGACAAAACGGTGTTTGGCAATCACGGCCAGCAGGTCGTTCACCGACGACTGCACAGGACGATTGGCCGTATCGACCTGCGCCTGCGCGCGCTCATATTGCGGCGTGCGGGCGGTCAGCAACGCCTTGAGCTGGTCCATCGCAGCAGGATTGTCCCTCATCGGGCGCAGGTCGCCCTGGGCGCGGACGCGGGCCATATGTTCGGCTGGGCTGGTGCGCACCCAGACCGTATGAAAGCGCTCGAGCAAGGTGCCAAAGGTGTGCTCTTCGGCCACAATACCGCCGCCAACTGCAAGGATCAGCCGGCTTTCGCTTTCGATCACATCGTTCAGCACTTCCTGCTCCAGATCGCGATAGCCGTCTTGGCCATACAGCGCCATTACCTCGGACACCGGCATACCGGCCTGAGTCTCGATCATCTTGTTCAGTTCCAGAAACCGGATACCAAGTGCTGCCGCCGCGGCCTTGCCCAGTGTCGATTTACCCGCGCCACGCAGGCCCACCAGACAGATGCGCTGTGCCCGCGCCCCGCCGGGGGCATTCGGCGCCAGCATCGCGCGCACGCGCCCCTGAACATCCGGCCCCGCAGACTGAAACAGATGCGCCACGCGCAATGTGTCATCGCTGAGCGGCGCATCATCCGCCAACAACGCCGACACAGACACACCCAGTGCATCGGCCACGCGCGCAAGCAGCAGGATCGAAATATTGCCTTGTCCCGATTCCAGTTGCGCCAGATACCGTGGTGACACACCAGAGCGGTCCGACAATGTACGGCGCGGCAGTTTCTGCGCCTTGCGGGCCTCGCGCACCCGCGCGGCCAACCGCTGGATCAGCGGGTTGTTGGTGGGTGTGTTGGATTGGTCAGTCATCACGCATCATGGCCGGATCAACGGCTCGACCACCGCGCGGATGTCGGGTGGTGCGGGCTGGCTTTTAAAAATATCGGCCACGGTAAAGACGCAGGTAAACGTGCCCTCGAAACACAGCACCCCGTTTTGGTGCGCGTCCACACGGAAGGTAATGGATTTCTCGCCCAGACGCTGCGGCCAGACCGTACACATCAACCGGTGGCGCGGGGTGACGGGGCTGCGGAAATCCATCGACAGGTTCACGAACGGCGTCCCCACATTGCGGTCCAGTTCCAGTTGGAACCAGCCGTCACCGTCCAGATGCGCCTCCCACCATGCATTGATCGCGTCCAGCGCGAAAACCGGCAGGCGGCCGGTATAGGCAATGCGCGCGGGGTCGCAATCGCCCCATGCCACTCGGATTTCATGGACAAAAGGCGGGTTTTTTTCTGGCACGTCAGTAGGTTTCCACATGATATCGACCCTCTTCGCGCATCACATCGCGCAAAGCGGTCCATTGCTGCCCGATACTTTCGGAGATCGAGGTTAACGCGAGTTCCACGCCCTCCTCCATACCCTTCAGGCCACAAATGTAGATATACGTATTTTCGTCGGCCAGCAAATCGGCAACCGCCTCTTCTTCGGCTACCATGCGATCTTGGACATATTCCTTGTCACCGGTGCGCGAAAAAACCAGATGCTGTTTCATTTGTGCTTCGGGTATTTTCTTGAGCGGACCGAAATAGGGCAGCGAGTCAGGTGTGCGGGCACCAAAGAACATGGTCATCTGCGCAGTTGCATTGCTGCGTTGCCGTTGCATGGTAAAGGCGCGCATGGGGGCCGATCCGGTGCCGGTACAAATCATCAGCAGCCGCGCCTTGGTGTCGTTGGGCATCAGAAAAGTTGCGCCAAACGGGCCGGTGACATTCACAGTGTCGCCCTGCGCCAGATTGCACAGATAGTTCGAGGCAAGGCCCCCGTCCTCACGCTTCACCGTAAGCGAGATATTGTGATAGCCGGGGCGTTCCCCGTCGCGGGGGCTTGAGATTGAATAAAGGCGCGGCAGATGGGCGTTACCCTCGGCATCCTTGCCGGGCGGGATGATACCCACGGACTGCCCCTCAAGTACTGGAAACGGCAGCGCGCCGGGATCAAGGATAATGTGGCGCACATCATGGTCAGGATCGTCTGTCAGTCGGTAATTGCCCTGCACCGTCATCCTGGCCGGCTTGCCGAGGTTGTACATATTCACCGCCGCCTTGGCCGCGCTGATAGGGGCACGCGCCTTGCCACCCGCGCCCTGATGCGCCTCGGCCAAAAGCGCCGCGATGGGATCGGCAACCTCGTCGCTTCCCTCTGACGGGGCCGCTGTCTCTATCTCTTGCTGGTCGGGCAGTTCTTCGAATTCGTATTGCTGTTCCAGCGAATAAGGGGTTTCCACTACACGCCATTCATCAATCGACCCTGTGGGACAAACCGGAATACAATCCATGCAAAAGTTGCATTTGGTCGCATCCACCACGACATTATTGTCGTCATGCTCGATCGCGCCCACGGGGCAGGTCATTTCGCAGGTGTAACAGCGTATACAAATCTCGGGGTCGATCAGGTGCTGTTTCAACGGCTTGTTCATACTGTGCGTCCGTTCAGAATCATGTCGGGGACAAGCACAGCGTCGATCAGCGCCTGACACAGCCCTTCGCAGCCTTTGCAGCCGACACAGGGGCCTTCAAGCGTGGCCAGATCAGCGGCCAGCGCATGGGTTTGCGGCGCATATGCCACGGCGCGTTTGGTTTGCATGGGTCGTCTCCTGAGCGAGAGGGGAAATGCGTGCGCCCAAGGCAGGATATACCCTGCCTTGGGTCAAGGCATCAGGCCATGTGCAGTTTGACGTATTCAAAATCGCCGGGCTTGTTGTCGATCCCGACTTTGGGCGCTGCAATCCACGACGCGTACTGACCGGGTTCATAGCAAGGCTTCATCAGCGACTGGATATAATCGCCATCAGCCTTGGTCGGCAGCCACTCCGACTGACGCTTGGCCCATTCCTCTGACGAGATGATATTGCCATCGGGGTCCACGGCCACGGCCGAGAATACGCCGATCTGACGGTGGAAGCCTTCGTGCGGCAGTTTCAGTTCGAAATCGACACCCGCTTTGGCGATCTGTTTATTCCAACGGCCCACACCACCGGCAGCGTCGCGCACATAATCATCACGCAGACGCATGTTGATCGCTGTCAGGGCGGGCACCTCTTCGGTTACGATCTTGCCGTCCTTGATCGAGGTGACGGCATAGGTGTCGTTCTGCAACTTGTGATCGTCGTCGATCCGCTGCTCCATGTACCGGCCCTTGATACCGTAGTTGAAGGCATTGGCAGCGTTGGTTGATACCTCTTGGCCGAACAGGTCCAGCGACAACGTATAGTGCAGGTTCAGCTTTTTCTGGATCGTCGGCAGGTCGATCACACCCAGATCGCGGATTTTGTTGATGTCATACGGGTCGGTAATGCCGTGTTTCGCCATCGCTTCCAGCGTTGCCTGAATCGTACGACCCACACCGGTTTCGCCGACGAACATGTGATGCGCTTCTTCGGTCAGCATGAAACGGCAGGTGCGCGACAGCGGGTCAAAGCCCGATTGCGCCAGCGATTCAAGCTGCATCTTGCCATCGCGGTCGGTGAAATAGGTGAACATGAAGAACGACAGCCAGTCGGGCGTTTCCTCGTTGAACGCCCCCAGCATACGCGGTGCTTCGTCCGATCCGGACGACCGCACCAGCAGATCGTCAGCCTCTTCGCGGCCATCACGGCCAAAGTATTTTTGCAGAAGATAGACCATCGCCCACAGGTGGCGGCCCTCTTCCACGTTCACTTGGAACAGGTTGCGCATGTCGTAAAGCGACGGCGCGGTCAGACCCAGAAAGCGTTGCTGTTCGACCGATCCGGGTTCGGTGTCGCCCTGAATCACGATCAGCCGTTTCAGCATGTTGCGGTATTCACCCGGAACCTCTTGCCAAGCGGGTTCGCCGTAATGTTCACCCATCGGAATCGTACGGCCCTCGACCTCGGGGGCAAGCAGCACGCCCCAGCGGTATTCCGGCATCTTCACATAATCGAACTTGGCCCAGCCTTTGGGGTCCACGCTGACAGCGGTGCGCAGGTAAACCATCGATTCCTGAAAATTCTGCGGGATCAGGTCGTTCCACCAGTTGATGTAACCCGGGTGCCATTTTTCCAGCGCCTTCAGCACTTTCTTATCCTGGCTCAGCCCCACGTTGTTGGGAATCTGGGTGTCATAGCTTACGTTGATCAGGTCCATCATGTTCGTTCTCCCTGTCGGTGCGCCTCTGGCACCTGCGGTTTTCGAGATGGCACGCGGCTGCGCACCAAAGGTTCAGTTACACGCGTTCCATGTTGTAATCGCCGCGCTTGCCCGTGCCGTAGCGTTGCAGCGCGCCATCTGCGCCAACCGCGTTGGGGCGGTTGAAAATCCAGTTTTGCCAAGCAGTCAGGCGGCCGAAGATGCGGGTTTCCATCGTTTCCGGTCCGGCAAAGCGCAGGTTGGCCTCCATCCCTGTCATCGCATCGGGCGAGAAGCTGGCGCGCTCTTCCATGAAGATGCGGATCTCGTCCTCCCAGTCGATGTCATCAAGGATCATGGTCACAAGACCCAGTTCTTCGGCCTCTTCGGCCTCTAGCTGCTCGCCCATGGCTGCCTTGGCTTTGTCTACCGCTTCGGGTTCTCCCAGAAAACGGGTTTCCAGACGGGTCAGGTCGTTCGACATCGGCATCGGGCCGAAATTCGCACCCGTCAGAGTGATCGTCGCCATCGGCCGGTTGTCCCCGTCAAAGGCGTCTTCCATCATGTAACTGCGATCCACCGAGAACAGGATTTCAGCAAGGATACCGGTAAAGCACGATCCGTGTTCGACCAGCGCCACCATGCTGCGCGAGGTCACGTCAATCCGTTTCAGGATACGCTTCCAATACTTCAGCACTTCGTTGGCCAGCCAGTGACCAGCGTTGTCCATTAACAACGCTTCATGCGCTGCAAAACCTTCGGGGTCGCCTTGGGTGCGGAACACCAACAGGCCCGCTTCCATTTCATTCAGGCGCAGATGCAATATGGCGTCATCAAGCTGACGGGCCAAACGCAGCAGATACGCAGCATCGCCTTGGGCAGTGAACGCGTTCATATCAACGGGGGCGGCCTCATCCGGACCTTTGATGGTGATCGTAGCACGACGGGCGGCGCGTTCCACAACCACTTCGACCAGCTCGTAAGACACGCTGCCATCATCCGCAATTTGCCGGTCAATCGGGTTCAGAGTGATGCCCTGCGCCACGTCCGCCTTGTCCGAGCTGCCGGCGAACTCGCGGGCCCGCTGCTGTACGGTTTCGTCGAATTTCGAGTTTGCAATAACCTCGTCCACCAGACGCCATTCTTGCGCCCGCTTGCCCCGCACGCCTTCCTCGGTCGAACAGAAGATATCGGCGCGGTCGCGGCGCACCTTGCGTTTGTCGGTAACGCGGGTCAGCCCGCCAGTGCCCGGCAGAACGGCCAACAGTGGCACCTCGGGCAGAGACACCGACGACGTGCTGTCATCGGTCAGCATGATGTGGTTGCACGCCAGCGCCAGCTCGTATCCGCCGCCTGCACATGCGCCTTTGACGGCAGCGATGTATTTCTGGCCGCTGTCGGCCTCAGCGGCCTCGAAGGTGTTGCGGGTCTCGTTGGTGAATTTACAAAAGTTCACTTTGTGGCTGTGCTGGGCGCCGCCCAACATCCGGATATTTGCACCGGCGCAAAACACTTTGTCCTTGCCCGACTGCATCACCACAACTTTGACTTCGGGGTGTTCGAACCGCATCCGCTGCACCACATCAGCCAGTTCAATGTCCACACCCAGATCATAGCTGTTCAGCTTCAACTGATACCCGTCGAACAGGCCTGCATCTTCGTCCACGTCCATGAACAGATTGGCCACAGGGCCATCATATGCGACGCGCCAGTGGCGGTATTTGCTGGGGTCGGTGCGAAAATCAATGATTTTGGTCACGGTGTCAGTGTCCTTTTGGCGGAGTGCATATTGGTCTGCACTGGCTTGTTGTGTAGTATAGTTACAAAGTTAGGCGATTTCAGCCAACACAAAGGCGCAATACTGCCGCCTTATGGCACTATAATTCACCATTTGTCACCCGCTTGGCCAGTTCGGCGGTATTGTCAGCCCATTCCAGCAACTCGGGCGGTGTCGCGCCCGGAATCGGTCGACTGGCGCGGCCTGCAACCAGATGTTCCTGCACCATCACACACAAACGCAACGTGGCCTTGGGTCGCCCCATCGCCAGTTTCAGACGCGCATTAGCCAGTTGGATCACCGCCTGCACCATATGCCGTTCGACAGAAGGATCGGGCAGCGCCAGCCAGACAGCTTCAAGCACCTCGTGGCATTCCCAGAAGTAGCCGGCGTGCAAATAGTCCAGTCCGGCGCGCATTGCAGGACTGTCAAAAGGGTCGGCATCGATGGTTTTCAGCGGATCGAACCAGCCCTCGGGGTGGCGGGCCGTCTGGCCGGGCACATAGGCGTGCGTCGGCGCAGGGGTGCCGCCAGGTAACTCAGGCAAGCTCCACCTCGGCCTCTTCCATACGTTTCAACCGTGCGCAGAATTCGGTGATGGCAGCAACGGTCTGTTCGGTGGCTTCGCGGTGCGGCGCATGGCCGACACCGTCCAGAACCAGCGTTTCCAGCGGCGAATAGATACGCCCGTCAATCTCGTCGATCTGCGCCATCGTGCCATAGGGATCGTCCGTGCCCTGCACCGCCAGCACCGGAATCCGCCAGTGGTCGATACAGTCCGCAACATTCCATGCCGCGTAATCGGGATGCGTCCAGATGTCGTGCCAGCCGTAATAGGCGTTGTCGGGGCGGGCGTGATACTTGGCCAGCTTCTGTTTCAAATCACCGGTTTCATAGGCGGTCTTGGTCGCAGCAATCGCCGCCAACCCGCCCGCTTCGGTAAAGAAATGCGGCGCAATCAATATCAGCCCGCGCACCCGCATGTCGCTGACGCTGCCCGCATAGATCGCGGCAATCGTCGCCCCGTCGGAATGGCCCAGCAGTACGCAATCCTGCACACCAGCCGCATCCAGCAGCGGACCCAGAACGTCCACCGCCTCGCGCGTTTGATAATCCAACGGGCGCGGCAAAGCGGCCGCGCTGGACTGCCCATAGCCCGCTCGTGAATAGGCCAGCACGCCAAAGCCTGTCCGGTCCGCCAATTGCTGCGGCAGATCGCGCCATTGCGCCACACTGCCAAGGCCTTCGTGCAGCATCACCAGTGTCGGCGCATCCCCCGGAGCTGCGCCAAAGCAGGCGTATTCCAACGATGCCCCGTCAATCTCGATAAATCCATTGGTCCAGTCCATCATGCGTCCTCGCGTAGTTTAAAGCGCTGGATCTTGCCAGTTGCCGTCTTGGGCAATTCATCGACGCAGGCGATCCAGCGGGGATACTTCCATTTGCCGATTTTCGTTTTCACATGCTCTTTCAACGCCGCCTCGATGCCTTCGGACGACACGCCCGCGTTCAGCACCACATAGGCTTTGGGCTTTTCCAGCCCGTCATCATCCCGCGCAGCCACCACGGCGGCCTCAAGCACGTCCGCGTGGCTGATGATAGCGCTTTCGACCTCGAAGGGGCTGACCCAGATGCCCGAGACCTTGAACATATCATCGGTGCGCCCGCAGTAGATGAACCGCCCGTCGGCGCGGCGTTCGTATTTGTCGCCGGTGCGGGTCCATACGCCCTCGAATGTGACGCGTGATTTCGCGCGCTGGTTCCAATAACAGCTTGCTGCGCTGTCGCCTTGCACCAACAACTCGCCAACCTCGCCTGTGGCCACGTCCTCGCCCGCCTCGTTCACCAGCCGCACGGAATACCCCGGCACCGGCACACCCGAGGTGCCATAGACAACATCGCCGGGGCGGTTGCTGAGGAAAATGTGCAGCATCTCGGTCGAACCCACACCATCAAGGATTTCGACGCCCGTGTGTTTCTCCCACCGGTTGCCCACATCCTCGGGCAGTGCTTCGCCTGCGGAAATGCAACTGCGCAAGGGGGCCGCGGGGGGCCCGCTCTTGTCCATAAAGGCCACTATCGCCGCATAAAGCGTGGGCACACCGCAGAAAATGGTTGGCTTTTCGGTGTTCAGAATGTCAATCACAGCATCCGGCGTAGGGCGGCCCGCGAACAATACCGTGGTGGCACCCGCAGCCATCGGAAAGGTCATCGCGTTGCCCAGCCCATAGGCGAAAAAGAACTTCGCCGCCGAAAACACAACATCGTCCTCGCGCACGCCCAGCACCTGCGCACCATAGGTATCGGCGGTGGCCTTCAGGCTGGAATGGATATGGTGCACGCCCTTGGGCTGACCCGTCGAACCCGAGGAATAGAGCCAGAAGGCAACTTCGTCTGGGCATGCATCAAAAGCCGCTGCGGGTGCTTCGGCGCTTTCGACAAAAGTCTGGTAGGCAATTGTGCCAGCCTGCACCCCGTCACCGATCAGGATGACATGCTTCACAAACGGATTGTCCGCCAGCGCGGGCGCAACTGTGTCATACAGCGCCTCGGACACGAACAAGGTGGTGGCGCGGCTGTCGCGCAGGATCGCGTCATAGACCGACGTAGCCAGCAGGGTGTTCAGCGGAACCGGAACGACCCCAGCCTTAATCGCGCCCCAGAATATCTGCGGAAATTCGATGGTGTCCAACACCAGCATGGCAACACGCTGTTCAGGCACAATTCCATGCTGCGAAAAGGCCGCCGCCACACGCCCCGAAACCTCTTCCAAAGCCTCGTAAGTCAGGCTGCGCCCGCTGCCGTATTCGCGAAAGGCAACCTTGTCGCCGCGACCCTCTTGAACATGGCGATCCACGAAATAGCTGGCTGCATTCGCGCTGGCTAAGCTGCACATTGACGCTCCTCCCAAAGACATCCCAAATATGCGCTATCGTGCGCCTATTTCAGAGTATCGCAACAGGATGAGCGCGTTTGCGCAACTTATTGCAAGATCGTGCGCTAAATCGTAATGGCTGCCGGATCGGCGTCATCGTAAAGACGGTCCACCAGCACCGCGCGACGGCTGAGCAGCTTGGCGAAGTTGATGTTGCCCTTGGCGGTGACTTCGCCTTCGCCCATGTCGGGCGGCTCTGACAGAATCAGCGCGCGGGTGACGCGGGTGGCAGAGCCTGTGGCCTCCGTCGCCTTATCGCGCAAACGGGCGCGTAAAATATTGGCCAGCGCGGGGCTGATACAGGCACCGCCGTCGGTTTCCATATCAATCTGCGCCTTTTCGATCGCCGCGCGGTTCGGCACGATCAGCAGCCCGATCTGGTCACGCCCTTGCCCCGTCACCACGATGTCGGCCACATAAGGGGCCAACAACCCCAACATCACAAGCCGCAGGTTCGCCGCCTGCACCCATGTACCTGTCATCAGCTTGAAATCTTCGGAAATGCGCCCGTCAAAGCGCAGCCCAAGGTTCGGGTCACCCGCATCGACAAAACGCATCGCGTCACCGGTGATAAAAAAGCCTTCGTCGTCAAAAGCTTCAGCGGTCTTGGCCGGATTGTTCAGATAGCTTTGCATGATCGACGGCCCGCTGACCCGCACGTCGCAGCGCATATCGGCATCTGGCACCAGCTTGACCGTGACGCCGGGCAGTGGCACGCCTACGGTGCCAGCGCCTTCGGTCGGCACCTGTTGCAACAGCGCAGCGGGTGCGGTTTCGGTCAACCCCCACGACGAGGTGATCAACGGCACGCGCCGACCTGTCCGGGCCGCCAGTTCTTCCAGCCCGACCCACGTTTCCTGCGGCAGGGACGCACCTGCGTAAAAGATCATATCAAGGTCGCGGAAATAGCTTTCACGCAGGGCATCATCGCTGCGCAGCGCGGTCAGCAACTGGGCAAAGCCCACTGGCACATTGAAGCTGACCGTGCCGGGCACCATCGCGAGGTTCTCAAGAGTGCGCCCGAACAGCGCCGGCAGCGGTTTGCCGTCGTCGATATACAGGCTGCCGCCGCCCGACAGCACCATGTTAAAATTATGCGACCCGCCAAAAACGTGGTTCCACGGCAGCCAGTCCACGATCACCGGTGGGCGCTGGCGCAAAAACGGCAGACCTTGGGCCAGTTGGGTCTGGTTGGTCGTCATCATCCGTTGGGTGGTCAGCACCCCCTTAGGGTCCGAGGTAGAGCCCGACGTCAGCAGGATTTTCGCCACCGTATCCGGCCCGACCTTGGCAAAGGCGGCATCCACACCCGCATCGGAATGGGCCAGCAGATCGGCAAAGGGGGTCGCCCCCGTTTCACCGGGGCTTGATGCGATTGCAGGGCATTTAGCCCGCGCCAAACCCGCCGCATAGGCTGCGCCATCAACGGCAAAGACCCGCGCGGGTTTGATCAGGTTCACCACATAATCCAGCCGCCCGTGCGCAGCAGGGATCAACGTGTATTGCTCGGCCACTGGCACCGTTGGCACGCCAACATAGTGCGCGCCCAGCGTCAGCAGCGCGTGGTCGATGCTGTTGCCGGACAGGATCAACACCGGCGTGTCCGCCCCCATGCCCTGCCCCAAAAACCAGCCCGCAATCGCCCGCGCCTTTTGCCGCGCGCTGGCATAGGTTTCGCGCCGCCAATCCGCGCCCGAGCGTTCGGCCAGAAAAACGGTATCCGGCGTGGCTCGCGCCCAATGGTCCAGCCAGACACCGCTGTTGCGCGCCACCTCGCCCAATGGCGTATCGGCGGTCAGCACGATGGTTCCATCCGCACGATTCTCGCGCGTCACCGAATGTGGGGCAAGAATTGGCGTGTGGGTCATGGCGTCGCCTTTCAGGGGATCAGGAACAGGGTGATGGCAGGAAAGGCGACAAGGATCGCAACCCTGACAATATCACTACCGACAAAGAACATCACAGCCTTGTAGGTCTCGGTGATTGGCGTGGTGCGATCCATCGCGTTGATGATGAACAAATTCATACCGACGGGCGGCGTGATCAGCCCGACCTCGACCACGATCAGCACCAGAATGCCAAACCAAATCGCGACATGCTCGGGTGTCATGCCGAAATCCATCACCGATATGACTGGAAAAAAGATCGGAACTGTCAGCAGGATCATCGACAGGCTGTCCATCACGCAGCCAAAAACCAGATAAAAAACCAGAATGATGATCAGCACCATCCACGGGCTGAAGCCCTGACCAAGCACATAATCGGCCATAAATTGCGGCACGCCCGACAGCGCCAGAAAGCCGTTATAGAACCCCGCCCCCAGTACGATGAAAAAGATCATCGCGGTTGTTTTGGCAGTGCCGATCAGTGAATTGCGGAACACCGCCCAGTTCAGGTTGCCCGAAACCAGCGCCACCAGCCCGGTGCCCGCAGCACCCACGGCAGAACCTTCGGTCGGCGTGAACCAGCCCGCATAGATGCCCCCCACCACAAGACCAAAGATCAACAGCACAGGCCATGTTTCCGCCAGCGCCGCCCAGCGCTCTGACATCGGCTGCGGTTCGCGGGTGCCTGCGGAATCAGGATAGAGACGCACATAGATCGAGATGGTGATGACATAACCCAGCGCCGCAAGGATGCCGGGGAGAAAGGCAGCAAGGAACAGTTTGGCGATGTTCTGTTCAGTGATGATCGCGTAAATCACCAAAATGACCGAGGGCGGGATCAGGATGCCCAGCGTGCCGCCAGCCGCCAGCGTCGCCGTTGAAAACCCGCCCGAATAGCCGTAGCGGCGCAATTCCGGCAGGGCCACGCGGCTCATGGTGGCGGCAGTGGCCAATGACGACCCGCAGATCGCGCCAAAACCTGCACAGGCCCCGACAGAGGCCATCGCAACACCGCCGCGCCGGTGCCCAAGAAAGCTCTCAGCGGCCTTGAACAGCGCCGTAGACATGCCCGACAGTGTGGCGAACTGGCCCATCAGCAAAAACATCGGAATGATCGTCAAAGAATAGCTGGAAAAAGTCGAATAGGTCTCGGACTTCAGCTTGGCCAGCAGCGGCGTGGGGTTGCCGTTCATCGCGAAATACCAGCCGCCAAATCCGCACAACAGCATGGCAAGGCCAATGGGCGCACGCAAAAAGATCAGCCCCAGCAGGATCGGAAAGGACCAAAACCCAAGCTCGAGACGGCTGAGGTCTGCCAGCGGCAAAAGATCAAGAAACCATTCCATTGTCGGTTATTTCCCCATCGGGTCGTTGGGCAGGATCGCACGGCTCAGGGCCACTTCGGCGATACGGGCGCAGGCACAATAGACTGCGGTGACAGAGGCGACGGTGGCCGCTGCCAGACTGGCGGCATAGCTCCACCAGACGGGAAATTCGAGAAACAGCGTGGTTTCGCCATTGTTCACATAACGCATCATGCCGTCCGACAGCCGCCATGTCAGAAATACGATCGTTACCGACAGCACGATTTCCCAAAACGCCCGCAACACCATCAGCGCACGCTGAGGCAAAGCCGAGGTAAACACATCCACCGTCGCGTGGCCGGCATAGAGTTGGCAGACCGGAAAGAACGAGAAAATGGCAAAGGCAACGCCCGCCTCAAGCAACTCGTAAGAGCCGTTGATCTCGCCCACACCCGCATTGATTGCCCAGTTCGACAGCCCGCCAAAGGCTGATTGCGCAAAGTCTGTGTGAAACAGCTTGCTCAGACTGCGACCGGCGATCGACAGGGTTGTCAGTACAATCAGTAAAACAAGAACCAGACCGCCGAGAACGGCAGTGGCACGGGCAAGCCAGGTGACCAGGCGTGTCATGAGGACTCCGGTTTTGGGTAATCAGGAAGAGAAAGTGCTGCGGCGCGTGCCTCCACACGCCGCAGCAGCGTGCCAGTCAGGTTACTGGCTGTACTTTTCCATCAGCATGGTGGCCTCGTCGATCAGGGCCTGACCGTCGATACCCTTGGTCTCCATGTCGGCAATCCACGCGTCATAGACAGGCTGGGCCGCTTCACGCCACGCTTTGGCGTCTTCTTCGGGCACGGTGACGATGTTGTTTCCCAAAGCAACTGCAGCTTCGCGTGCCGGACCATCAGAATCGGCCTGAGTGCCACCGGCAAAGACCGAGAATTCCACACCCGAGTTGTCGTCGATCACCTTTTTCAGATCATCGGGCAGCGCCTCATAACGGTCTTTGTTCATCGCCAGAACGAATGTCAGAACATACAGCGCCTTGCCTTCGAACTCGGTGTGGTTTTTCACCAACTCCGGCACTTTCAACGCGCTCGTAACTTCCCACGGGATCGTGGTGCCATCGATCACGCCTTTGGACAGGCCTTCGGACACGGCAGGCACGGGCATGCCAACGGGCGTTGCACCCAGTTCCGACAGATAGTTGTTGATCAGACGCGAACCGCCGCGAATTTTCAGGCCTTCCATGTCGGCGGGAACTTTCACTTCACGATTGGCGTGGATCATGCCGGGTCCGTGTACCCAAGTGCCCAGAATATGTACGTCTTTGAACTCTGTGTCCTTCATGTGCGTTTCGAACATTTCCCAATACGCGCGGCTTGCGGCGCGGGCATCGGTCATCATGAACGGCAGTTCGAACACTTCGGTCGACGGATAGCGACCGGGGGTATAGCCCACAACGGTCCAGACAACATCGGCAACGCCGTCAATCGCTTGATCCATCAGTTCTGGCGGCGTGCCGCCCAGTTGCATCGACGGATAGCGGTCCACCTTGATGCGGCCACCGCTGTCTTTTTCGACATTGTCGGCCCAAACGTCCAGTACCAGACGGGGCACGTTGGCTTGCGCTGGCAGGAACTGGTGCAGACTTAACGTGACCTCTTGCGCGGACGCAGGTGCAATGCCCATCCCCAGCGCCAGCGCTGCGGCGCCTGCCAGTGACAGAAATGATTTACGCGTGATATTCATGGTCTTCCTCCCTAAAGATGCACTCTTGCGGCGCATCGGTCTTGTGTCGTTGCGGCCGATTGGTAGGGCAAGGTTGTTGGGCTGTCACCCAAATTTGTAACCTTTAACCGCACCCGCAACAAAGGTGCTGTTTGACAATAGTGCAAGATAGAACAAACTTTGGCTATTGACGGATCACTTAATACAGCACCTCGGACCCGCTTCGGCGTGCAGGTGTTGTTTTCCTGCGGGAATTGACGAACCTGCGGCAAAATAATTGGCACAATAATGCCACAGGCTAAAGCAAGCACCCCTGATTTACCCGAAAAATCTGACGATGGCTGTGCGAAACCACCAAGCCCACAACATGCTACAGCATTGACCCCCGGTAGTAGAATCGCCACGCGGGCTGGAATTCGGCAACTGTCTCTGTGCAAATGGCGTGAAACACCGCGAAAGCAGCGCCGAACACCATGCCAATGACCCTAGCAGACCTGCACGCCGAACTACGCCCCACCAGTCTGATCCTGCTGATCGGTGCGATCGGTGCTGCCATTGCGCTCTGGCTGGGTGTGCCGCTGCCCTTTCTGCTTGGCGCATTGATACTGGTTGGCGCTTGGTCGGTCTGGCGCAGTGCCGGCGTGCCCGACACCTCGCCGCGGCCCATGCTGCAAACCCTGCGCAAAGCCTGCGTGTCGCTGATCGGAGTGATGATCGGCGCCACGTTTTCGCCCGCGTTGCTGGAACAATTGCCGCAGTTATGGTTGTCGGTGATGGCCGTGATCCCCTTTGTCGTGATCACCCACGCGCTCAGCTTTCTGATTTACCGCAGGCTGGCACGGTTGGACCGCGCCACCGCCTTTTTCGCCGCCATGCCCGGTGGATTGATCGAAGCCGTAACGCTGGGCGAGGCCGCAGGCGCCGACCCGCGCCTGCTGAGCACCCAGCATTTTGCCCGAGTCGTTCTGGTGATTGTGGCAATCCCCACGGCCTATTACCTACTGACCGGCATCGTGGTTGGCAGCGCCGCAGGGCAGTCATTTGACGCCACGCCTGCGGGGCTGCTTGATCTGGTGGAACTGGCCATTCTGTGCGTGATTGGCATCTGGCTGGGCCGCAAACTGCGCCTGCCTGCGTCCTATATGATTGGCCCCATGCTGCTCAGCGCAATTGCCCACGGTTCCGGCGTGCTGGACGTGGCAAGCCCGTGGTGGCTGCTGGCAGCGGCGCAACTGGTGATCGGAGCGGGTTTGGGAGCTCTTTTCGCCGGATCGTCGCTACGCAGCCTGGGGCGGGCGTTCGGGTTCGGCTGCATCAGTGTGGCCGCGATGTTGGCCGTAGCCGTCGCCTTTGCTTCTGCTCTGGCGCCGTGGTCAAGCCTGCCGTTCATCGCGCTGGTCATCAGCCTTGCGCCGGGTGGGGTGACCGAAATGGGGCTGGTCGCACTCAGTTTGGGTATCAGCCCTGTGGCGGTGACGGTCCACCATCTGTTTCGCATCGTTCTGACAGTCAGCATTGCGGGCTGGGCCTTGCCGCGTTTGCGCCAGCACGACCGCGCCGATGCGCCCGACCTGTTATAAGCCATCAGCCCTAAACCAAGGCGCGCCGCATGGGCGGACGGCAATCGGGAAAAGCCCTGAATGTTGGTTGGAAATGGTGGCGTGGGGGAGACTTGAACTCCCGACCTATCGATTATGAGTCGATCGCTCTAACCAACTGAGCTACCGCGCCATCGGCGTGCGAAGTATGACAGGCACGCGGTCAGGTCAACCCTGAAACGGACGTTATCCTTCGCGAACCGTATCTATCATCCGTTGGACGTTGTCGGGGTCGGCATCCGGCGTGATTCCGTGGCCCAGATTGAAGATATGCGGGCCTTTGGAGAACGCCCTCACGATCGCCCGCGTTTCGTCCACCAGCGACTGGCCACCTGTGACCATATGGTGAGACGCCAGATTGCCCTGCACGCAGCCGTCGACCTGCACATTGGCCGCCGCCCACTCGGGCGACACCGAATTGTCCAGCGCCACGCAATCGACGCCGGTGGCCTTGGCAAAGCCTATGTATTTCTCGCCCGCCTCGCGCGGGAAACCGATGATCGGAATGCCGGGATGCCGCGCCTTGAGTGCTGCGGTGATCTGGCGGGCGGGCTCCAGGCTGTAGCGGTCGAAATCCGCACCCTTCAGCGAACCGGCCCAGCTGTCGAAGATCTTGACCACCTCGGCACCGGCGTCGATCTGCGCCGACAAGTATTCGATGGTGGCCTGCGTGATCCGCTCCAGCAGCGCCTCGAACAGCGCGACATTCTCGGCCTTCAGCGCGTGCGCAGGCCCCTGATCCTTGGTCCCTTGGCCCGCGATCATATAGGTGGCCACGGTCCACGGCGCGCCGGCAAAGCCGATCAGCGTGGTCTCGCGCGGCAGCGCTTCGGTCAGCAGGCGCACAGTCTGATAGACCGGCGACAGCGTCTCGTGAATGTCCGAGACCGGACCCAGCTTGTCGAAATCCGCTTGCGTGGTGACCGTGCTCAGGCGTGGCCCTTCGCCGGTGACAAACCACAGGTCCGCGCCCAGAGCCTGTGGCACCAACAGGATGTCGGCAAACAGGATCGCGGCGTCAAAGCCATAGCGGCGGATCGGCTGCAAGGTGACCTCGCAGGCCAGTTCGGGGTTGTAGCAGAGCGACAGGAAATCACCCGCCTGCGCGCGCGTCGCCTTGTACTCGGGCAGATAGCGCCCCGCCTGCCGCATCATCCAGATCGGCGGCACTGCTTGGGTCTCGCCTACCAGTGCGCGCAAAATCGTCTTGCCTTCGGTCATCCGCTGTCCCCTTCTTGCTGCGCCCGAGGTCTATTGGCGAGGGGCACTTGTCAAGTCGGGCCTGCAGTGGCAGGACACCGTGACACACCTTCTCCCAACCAAAGGCCCGCACAACGTGACCCTGCCATCCCCCGACCGCCCTCTGAAAATCGGCACCCGTGGATCGCCGCTGGCGATGGCGCAGGCCTATGAAACACGCGACCGTCTGGCCGCCGCATTCGATCTGCCGCAAGAGGCGTTCGAGATCGTGGTGATCAAGGTCACCGGCGATCTGATACAGGACCGCCCGCTGAAAGAGATCGGCGGCAAGGGTCTGTTCACCCGCGAAATCGAACAGGACCTGTCCGCAGGCAAGATCGACATCGCGGTGCATTCGATGAAGGACATGCCGACAGAGCAGCCCCCCGGCCTGCTGCTGGACACCTATCTGCCGCGCGAGGACGTGCGCGACGCTTTCGTGTCGCCCACTTACAGCGCCATCGCAGAGCTGCCGCAGGGGGCCACTGTCGGCACTTCGTCGCTGCGCCGTCGTGCACAATTGCTGCACCGCCGCCCCGACCTGAATGTGGTCGAATTTCGCGGCAATGTGCAAACCCGCCTGCGCAAGCTCGCTGATGGCGTGGCCAAGGCGACCTTTCTGGCTGCCGCAGGGCTGAACCGCCTGAACATGGCCGACGTGCCCGCCACCCCGATCGACCCCGCCGACATGCTGCCCGCTATTGCCCAAGGGGCCATAGGGATCGAACGCCGCGAGGGTGACGCCGCCACCGCCCGTCTGCTTGCGGCCATCCACGACACGCCCACCGGGCAGCGTCTTGCTGCGGAACGTGCCTTTCTGGCCACGCTCGACGGCTCGTGCGAGACGCCCATCGCGGGCCTCGCCCTGCTGGATGGCGACACGCTGACCTTACGCGGCGAAGTGCTTCGCCCCGACGGCTCCGAGGCGATCAAAGGCACCCGCACCGGCCCGATTGCCGATGGCGCGCACATGGGCCGCGACCTTGCCCAAGAGCTTTTGTCCAAGGCAGGCCCAGACTTCTTCGACTGGCACTAGCACCTTCATCTTGCCCGAAAAACTCCGGGGACGGCGCGTCAGCGCCGGGGGCAGAGCCCCATAGGCAACGCCGCGTCCCACTTGACGCAAGCGGGCATCACGCCCCACGATTACGCCATGACACCCGGAAAAGCATTTTTAACCAGCGACGAGATTCGCCCCCTTGCCCAACGCTCCGACCTGATGGGCGCATGGTTGGTTGCGCATTGTTGGGGCACCATCGCATTTGCCATTGGCCTTTTTGCCCTTTGGCCCAATCCCGCCACCTTCCTGCTGGCGGTCATTCTGATCGGATCACGGCAGCTGGGTCTTGCCATATTGATGCACGAAGCCGCCCACAGCGCCTTGTTCAAATCGCGCAAGCTGAATGACTGGGTGGGCGAATGGCTGTGCGGCTGGCCGATCATGGCCGACCTGCACGCTTACCGGCATTATCACCTGACGCACCACCGTTTTACCCAGACCGACAAAGACCCCGACCTTGCGCTCAGCCTAAAGTTCCCGACCAGCCACGCGTCGATGCGGCGCAAGTTTCTGCGCGACCTGACGGGGCAGACCGGCATCAAGCAACTGGCTGGGCAAATACTGATGTTCATCCAGCTTGCAGGCGACGACGACGCCATTGATGCGGCAAAAACACAATCGGCGCAGGCGTTTAAATCCAACACCCTTGGCCGCGCGTTTCCGGTGTTTATCGGCATTGCGCTGGCCATCAGTCTGGTTGGCGATTGGTGGTGGGGGCTGGCGTTCTGGCTACTGCCCTATCTGACTTGGTTCCAGTTTGTCCTGCGCGTGCGCAACATCGCCGAACATGGCGCGGTCGAACAGTCGGACAATCCACTGCAAAACGTGCGCACTACGCATGCAGGGCCGGTCGCCCGTACGCTGGTTGCGCCCTACTACGTTAATTACCACCTTGAACATCACATGGTGATGCATGTGCCCTGCTGGCAACTTCCAAAGATGCACGCCTTGCTTATGACAAAAGGGCTGGGCGGGCAGATGCGCACCGCCCCCAACTACCGCGCCGCGATGATGGAGGCGGGCTGGCGCAGCTCGTAGCCGCGCCTACGTCAACCTGCTCTCAGATCCACTTTGCCAAAGGTGGCAGGCTCATCAGCACCGCATTGGCGTCGTGGCCGGTTTCCAGCCCGAATTTGGTTCCCCGGTCATAGACCAGATTATACTCAGCATAGAGCCCGCGATGCACAAGCTGCGCATCCTTGTCCGCATCGTTCCACGGCATCACCCGCCGTGCGGCCACCAATGGCACAAAGGCGGGCAGGAATGCGCGCCCGATGTCCTGCGTCAGGGCAAAGTCTGCATCCCAGTCACCGGTCGAATGGTCATCCATAAAAATGCCACCAACCCCACGCGCCCGTTTTCGGTGCGGAATATAGAAATACTCGTCAGCCCATGCTTTGAGACGCGGGTACAAATCCGTGCCATGCGGGTCCAGATGCGACTGCTGCGTGGCGTGGAAATGGGCAGTGTCCTCGGCGTATTCGATGCAGGGATTCAAATCGGAGCCGCCACCGAACCACCACGCATGGGGGGTCCAGAACATGCGGGTGTTCATGTGAACCGCAGGCACATGCGGGTTTTGCATATGCGCCACCAGACTGATGCCCGACGCCCAAAAGCGCGGATCGTCTGTCATGCCCGGAATGCCCTTGCGCGCGGCCATCGCCGATTGTGCCCGCTCACCCAACGTGCCGTAGACCGTCGAGACGTTCACGCCGACCTTTTCGAACACGCGCCCGCCGCGCATGACGCTCATCAATCCGCCGCCTGCGTCTGACCCGTCATCCGAGGCACGCGTGGTTTCGGTCACCTCGAACGATCCGGGCTGCGCATCGGCCAGCGGGCCGGTGCCGTGGCTTTGCTCCAGCCCTTCGAAGGCGGCGACAATCTCGTCGCGCAGGCTGCGAAACCACGCACTTGCCTGCGTTTTCTGTACAGCAAATTCATCTGTCATAGGGGGATGCCTCAGTGTGCCGGTGCGCGCACCGGATCCAACAGGCTGCGCCCGCCGTCAACCGTGATCGTCTCGCCGGTGATAAAGCCCGCGCCTTCCGAGGCCAGAAACTGCACTGCATCCACCAGTTCGCTGGGGCTGGCGATGCGTTCAAGCGGTGTGTGGTTTTCGATATCTTCGCGCCATTCGCGGTGATCCATGATCGACGACTTGAGCGAGGCCGACATGACCGAACCAAAGGCCACGGCATTCACCCGAATGCGGTCATGCGCCAGCGCAAGCGCCATCGACCGCGTCATCTGCTCCAGAGCCGCCGAGGCGATGGAGTAGCCCAATAGTTCGGGGCGTGTGTGCCGTGCGGCGATGGACGACAGATTGATGATCGACCCGACTTGCCCCTCGGTCTGCCCTTCGGCCTGTTTGATCATGCGGCGCGCCACCTGCTGCGTCAGACGCAGCGATGTCATAAGGTTCTGCTCCAAAAGGATTTCGACGCTGGTATCATCCACATCCAGTGCGTCGGTTTCCATCACCTGCCGCGAGGCGTTTACCAGAATATCGATCCCGTCAAAGGCGTCGATCGTGGCCGACACCAGATTTGCAATGGTCAGGCGTTGCCGCAAATCACCGGCGAAATAGCGGATCTTGCCCTCGTCCGTCTTGTCGCCAAGCTGCTGGATCAGCGCCTTTTCATCCATGTCGGCGCACATTACATTGGCGCCCTTGTCGGCAAACTGTCGCGCGATGGCCAGACCGATACCGTTGGCCGACCCCGTCACTATCGCCGTCTTTCCTGAAATCGAAAATGACATCGCCTGATCCTTATGTCCTGCGTCTGGGCTTGGTCGCCCGCGTCAACTTGAACCGTCCGTCGCCGCCCACTTCTTCGACACGGGCAAATTGTTGCTCCAGCGCCGTCTCGTAGGGCAGATGCCGGTTTGCCACCATCCACAGGCTGCCCTGCGGGGTCAACACCCTTGCTGCGGCCGCGACAAACGCCTGTCCCAGTGACGGATCTGCGTTGCGTGTGGTGTGAAACGGTGGATTCATCACCACGGTGTCGATCCGTCCGGGTGGGGTCCAGCGTATGGCGTCCGCCCAGTGGTATTGCGCACGCGGGTCGGTAACGTTGCGCCGCGCACATTCCAGCGCCAGATGGTGCGCCTCGACCAGATGCACTGCCTCTACATCACTGCGAGTCAGGATGTGGGCGGACAAAAAGCCCCAACCAGCGCCCAGATCGGCAACCTGTTTGCCCAGCTTTTCGGGCAAGGCAGCGGCCAACATTTCCGACGCGGGGTCAATACCATCGGCAGAGAACACGCCCGGCGCGGTCCAGAACCCGCCATCGGTCAGAACGGGGCCTTGGGCCCAATCCGTGAAGGCGTCGCTTGATTGTATCCAGAACAGCTTGCCGTGCGCCTTGGAAATAGCATCGGTTACGCCGGACCGGTTGCGCATCTCTTTGCGTAAACTGTCGATGCCATCTGTTTTCTGCCCGTCGATCACCACAGCGCCTTCTGTCACAGCGCAGGCGTCGGCGATCAGCGCGTGCGCCTCGGCCTTGGCGCGTGGAACGCAGACCACGGCGGCGTCATAACGCCCCTCGGGGGCGGTGCGACAGGTCAGGCCCATTGCTTCGAAATGGTCGTGAACAGGACGCAAAGGCGAGATCACCTCGCAAGAAGCCAGCGCGCTCAGGTCGACCCCAACGGCAGGCGCAAAAACCGCAATCCGGCCCGAAGTGTCGAACCCGACCTCGGCGGCCAGCGGCAAGCGCGCACCGATCATGGGGCACCCATCTGAAATTTTGCCATAAACACATCTCGCTTCCCTGACAGGGAAGCGGCCCAAGAACCCAGCGACCACATCGCCGTCAGTCTTCTTTTTCCATGGTGCATTGCAGCGGGTGCTGATGGCGCCGCGCAAAATCCATTACCTGTGCCACTTTGGTTTCGGCGATCTCGTGGCTAAAGACACCAACCACGGCCAGACCTTTTTTGTGAACGGTTAGCATGATCTCGAACGCTTGGGCATGGTTCAGCCCGAAAAAGCGTTCAAGCACCAGCACGACGAATTCCATCGGCGTGTAGTCATCGTTCAGCAGCAGCACTTTATACAACGGAGGCCGCTTTGTTTTTGGCTTAGTTTCGGTAATGACCGAGGAATCGCCCTCGTCATCTACCTTGCCCGCCATCATATGCGCCTGTCGGAGTTTCAAAGCCGTCACCCATATCCGTTGTGTGTTTCCGAGTCCTCTATATAACGTCCAAACGGCCCATGAAAAGAGGCAGTCCCGGCTATGGATCAAACCTTAACAACTATTGCCTTCGATGCGGACGACACGCTGTGGCACAACGAGCGCTTCTTCAAACTGACCCAAGAGCGGTTTGCCGAGTTATTGGCGCCCCACACTGAACCCGACGCGCTGATGACCCGTCTGCTAGAGGCCGAGCGGCGCAACATCCGGCATTACGGGTTTGGCATCAAAGGCTTCGTGCTCTCGATGATCGAAACAGCACTTGAGGTGACAGACAATTCGGTGCCCGGAACCGTCATTGCAGAGCTGATCGCCGCTGGGCAGGACATGCTGCAACATCCGGTTGACCTGCTTCCTCATGCCGCCGACGCCTTGCGGGCCGCGCAGGCCGTTGGCCCCGTGCTGCTGATCACCAAGGGTGATCTGCTGGATCAGGAACGCAAAGTGGCCCAATCGGGTTTGGGCGATATGTTTGACGCTATTCAGATTGTTTCGGCCAAGACGCCCGCCGCCTACACCCGTATTTTTGATGCCTATGACGGTGCGGCAAGCAGCATGATGATCGGGAATTCTCTGGCCTCGGACGTGCGCCCGATGCTGGAGGCAGGTGGCTGGGGCGTTTATGTTCCGCATGATCTGCTATGGGATATTGAGCACGCAGAAGCGCCCAAAGACCATCCGCGCTTTCGTGAAATCAGCGATCTGGGTGCGCTGCCCGACCTGCTGTCAAAGCACCCCTGAGTCTTGTAGCGGCGCTGCCACATTATCGACACATTACTTGGTGTGGACACTGTTGTTCGATCAACCCCTAGATATGGACAAAAACGCCCTTCAGATTTCTAAGAACCCCTTAATAATAAGGCTGTTTTACCAATTCAACCTGTGTTAGCATTATTCCATAATCGGCCACTCGAAATAATCGGGGGTCACGAGGCAGATAAAAAAAGGCAGGTTCCCAGTGAAGGTTCGGCGCGCTCAGCCGGCTCGTTTCGGGCTATTTCTTTTCGTGGCATTCTGGATGCTGGTGGTTCTGCCGCTAAGCGCCTTAGCTGCCCCCTATGCAGCCTATGTGATCGACGCCCGAACAGGCGAGGTTTTGCACGAACACAATTCAAACGCGCGCCTTCATCCTGCATCGCTAACAAAGATGATGACACTTTACATCGCCTTCGAGGCCGTCAGCAAAGGCGAGATTTCGATGGACACGGTGGTGACCGTATCGAAAAAAGCAGCGTCAGAAGTGCCGTCGAAGCTGGGTTTACGCCCCGGTCAAAAGATCAAACTGCGCTATCTGGTCCGCGCCGCTGCGGTGAAGTCCGCCAACGACGCGGCCACCGCCATCGGCGAAGCCATAAGCGGATCGGAGGCGGCTTTTGCCCGTCGGATGACCCGTACCGCCAAGGCGATGGGTATGACCCGAACCACATTCAAGAACGCCAACGGTCTGACCGAAGAAGGCCACCTGAGCACGGCCCGTGACATGACAATTCTGGGTCGCCATGTGCTGTACGACTATCCGCAGTACTACAATCTGTTTTCGCGCAGTTCGGCGGATGCAGGTGGCAAGACGGTGTATCATACCAACCGCCGGTTTCTGGCGTCCTACAAGGGTGCCGACGGTATCAAAACCGGCTATACACGCGCCGCAGGGTTCAACCTGACCGCATCGGCACAGCGCGGAAACGAGCGTGTTATTGCAACGGTGTTTGGCGGTAAATCCACCGCATCACGCAACGCCAAGGTCGCTGAATTGATGGACCTCGGCTTTCGCCGCTCCCCCAGCAACGCGCCTGTCCGCAAGCCTGCGGGTCCATCTTATACGGACGAACCTGTTGTGATTTCCGGCAACGGCCAAAGGCTTCAGGGTGCCGGAAAGACCATTCGCGTTACGGGCGCCGTCACGCGCAGCCTGCGCCCCACATTGCGTCCGGGCGAAACATCGCAACCGGT
This sequence comes from Pseudosulfitobacter pseudonitzschiae, assembly GCF_002222635.1. Classification (NCBI taxonomy): domain Bacteria; kingdom Pseudomonadati; phylum Pseudomonadota; class Alphaproteobacteria; order Rhodobacterales; family Roseobacteraceae; genus Pseudosulfitobacter; species Pseudosulfitobacter pseudonitzschiae. The sequence continues at coordinate 2,771,961 of NZ_CP022415.1, forward strand.
TCTTGTGGCCCAAGCTCCGCCGCCTGCTGTGTCACCCACAGACATTTCCGCTGCGCTGGTCGAAGCACAAGCCGCAGCACTGGCTGATGCGACACCGACGATAGCATCCATTGCCGCACCCAAAACTGCATCAATACGCCCTGCCGCGCGCCCTGAGGATATGGTTCTGGCCAGCGTCAACACCAGCGCTGCCACGGCACCCGAAGCTGTGCCTGGACCTGAAATCGTCACCCGTTTGTCTACCTCGGGTGGTCGGCATTGGGGCGTGAACGTCGGCCGCTTCCCCAGCCGCTATCAGGCTGAAAAAGTCCTGTTGAAAACAGCCCTGACCGAGATTTCGACACTGGATGGCGCATTGCGCAAGGTCGTGCGCCGCCCGCAAGGCTTTGATGCGCATTTTGTAGGCATGACCCGCGACACCGCCGATCTGGCCTGTCGCAGGTTGCAGGCGCGCAACATGACATGCTTTATGGTTGGCCCGTCGTCCTGATCCTTCGACCCTCAGATCAGACCGAAACCTGACGCGCCAGCCAGCGCACAAACGTGCGCAACCCGGGCCGCATCACGCCCGCCCTGGTGACCAGATGATAGCCGGCACCTGCCTGCGGCTCTTGAAACAACTCCACCAGACGCCCCTCTTTGATGTCCGCCGCCACAAAGGCGCGCACGGTTACTGCGATTCCCTGCCCGCCCCGCGCGGCGTCCAACACCAGATTGCCCGGCATCTGCATATAGGCCCCCACAGCCCCCTGTTCGACACCATGACGGTGCAGCCATGTGGTGCTTTCTGTGGTGCCCAACTCCTCCAGCCACGGCAAGCAGGCCAGATCGGCGGGGCTGTCGACCGGTCGCCCGGCAACCAGCGAAGGCGCCGCAACTACCACAATCGGTGATTCCAGAAGCATCTGACAATCGTACCGCCCCCACGGCCCGACACCGTAGCGGATCGCCAGATCAATCCCGCCCGGGGAAAGCTCGGCCAGCTTGGGCGTCGGGTCGATCAGCAGTTTAATCAACGGGTTTTCGACCTGAAAGGCAGGCAACCGCGGCATCAGCCACGAGGCCGCGAACGTGGGCGTGGTCGAAACATGGACCGCGCGCGCGTCGCTGACACCGGTGATGTCCTCGACCGTGCGGGCAATGTTGCCAAACCCCTCGCTGCAGGCTTGCGCCAGTACGACCCCTGCCTCGGTCAGTTCCAGATTGCGCCCTGTCCGATCAACCAGCGGCACGCCAAGGTGACCCTCAAGGCTGCGAATTTGCTGACTGACTGCCGCGTGGCTGACGCCCAGCGTACCGCCCGCACCCACCAGCGTGCCCTTTTCAGCAAAGGCCGAAAAGGACCGTAGCGCCGCCAATGGTGGCATGTAGCGCCAATCCATATGAAACCTCAGCTTACATCAGGAAATTCCAATTGAGTCGCATGATCCACGCGTTCGCTGCATATTACAAGAAACGAAACACCAAACTGGAAGGACGCAACATGCTTATGATCTACGCCAATAGTTTCAGAACCGCCACACGCAGCGGCACAATCCAAACGCGAGACGTCCCCCAAGCGACGCCTCGCAAACGCTGGCTGCCCAAAGGTCACTGGTTCGTGCAATCCTCACACAGCATTCGTTCTGACAGGACGTAAGCAATCTGTTGAAAGTGACCACAGCCGCTCGCACAGACGCGGCCACACGACCAGCGCGAGGCCAAGCGTTCTGAACCACCGCCCCGAGTTTGACAGGTTGTGCGGGCAGTAAGCCAAGCCTAACCGCGACGGGAATTCGGCGCACCTGCGTATTACCCACGTCACATATGCAAAAGGGTACACCGCAGAGACCATTCTGGACGGCAGCCGGCTTGTTTGCTGCTCTGGCATTGGTCATTGCGGCCAACATGCCAACACCGCAACCCGTTGCGGGAATTTCCGCGCTGCACGTGACGCCGGTTCACACGTCACAGCTGACGTCAGTGCAATAGCCCTAATGCGTCGCTTGCAGCAGGGTCTGGGTGTATTCGGTTTGCGGATTGTCGAACATTTCGGCCGCACTGCCATGTTCAACCACGTCGCCCTGCTTCATCACCATCACCTGATGTGACATCGCGCGCACGACTTTCAGGTCGTGACTGATGAACAGATAGGCCAGCCCGTATTTTTTCTGCAAATTGCGCAGCAGCTCGACGATCTGAACCTGCACCGTCATATCCAGCGCGCTTGTGGGTTCGTCCAGAACCACCAGATTGGGCCGCAGCACCATCGCACGTGCGATGGCGATACGCTGTCGCTGGCCACCCGAGAATTCGTGCGGGTAGCGATCCATCGTGGCGGGATCAAGACCCACCTCGACCATCACCTCGCTGACCAGTTCGCGGCGATCGCGGTGCGCGTCCACTTTGTGGACCGTCAGCCCCTCTGCGATGATTTGGGCGCAGGTCATGCGCGGGCTTAGCGATCCGAACGGATCCTGAAACACGATCTGCATTTCCGAGCGCAGCCGCCGCAATTCGCGCGTCGACCATTTGCGCACGTCCTGTCCCATGTAGACAATGCGACCCTCGGACGCGATCAGCCGCATCACGGCCAGCGCCAACGTGGTCTTGCCCGAACCGCTTTCGCCGACGATGCCCATGGTTTCACCCGCGCGCACGGTCAGGCTGGCGTCGTTCACCGCCTTTACGTGACCGGTGACACGGCGCATCAGGCCAGTGGTGATCGGGAACCAGACCTTCAGATGCTCGGTCTCGGCCACCACGGGCGCATCGACGGCCACGGCGTCCGGTGCGCCAGAGGGTTCGGCGCTGAGCAGCACCTTGGTGTATTCGTGCTGCGGATTGGCAAAAATCTCGGCCGTCGGGCCGCTTTCGACCACTTCGCCGTGGCGCATGACGAATACGCGATCGGCAATGCGGCGGACAATGCCCAGATCGTGGGTGATGAACAGCATCCCCATATTCTCGGTCTTTTTCAGATCAGCCAGCAGGTTGAGGATTTGCGCCTGAATGGTCACGTCCAGCGCCGTGGTGGGTTCATCCGCGATCAACACGTCCGGTTGGTTGGCCAGTGCCATCGCGATCATCACACGCTGCCTTTGCCCGCCGGACAACTGGTGCGGATAGGCGCCCAGACGGCTTTCAGCGTCGCGGATGCCAACCTTGTCCATCAGTTCAAGAATACGACTGCGCGCAGCCTTGCCCGCTAGCCCCTGATGCAGAGCAAGGCTTTCGGTCAGCTGTTTTTCGATGGTGTGCAGCGGGTTGAGCGACGTCATCGGCTCTTGAAAGATGAACGAGATGTCGTTGCCGCGGACCTTGCGCAGCAGTGCGTCATTGGCACCGATCATCTCTTGCCCGTCATAGGTGACCGAACCCGATACCTCGGCGCTGTCACCCAGCAGCGACACGGTGGACAGCGCCGACACCGACTTTCCCGAGCCGCTTTCGCCCACCAGTGCCACGGTTTCGCCGCGTGCGACGGTAAAGGACACGCCCCTGACCGCATCGGTCAGCGCGCCGTCCTGCCGGAACGAAACCTTGAGGTTTTCCACCTTGAGGATGGGATCAGTCATGAAAACGTCTTTCGCGGATCAAAGGCGTCGCGGATGCCTTCAAAGATAAAGATCAACAGCGACAGCATCACCGCGAACACAGTGAAGGCGGTGAACGCCAGCCACGGCGCTTGCAGGTTCTGTTTCGCTTGCAAGGTCAGCTCGCCCAGCGAAGGTGCCGACGACGGCAGGCCAAAGCCGAGAAAATCAAGGATCGCCAGCGTCGAAATCGTGCCTGTAATGAGGAAAGGAAGCATTGTCAGCGTCGCCACCATCGCGTTGGGCAGCATGTGACGGAACATGATCGTCATGTTACCGACGCCGAGGGCACGCGCCGCACGCACATATTCCAGATTGCGCGCCCGCAGGAATTCGGCACGCACCACCCCGACAAGACCCGTCCAACTGAACAACACCAGCAGGAACACAAGCAGCCAGAAACTACGCCCTAATATCGCGAACATGATGATGATGACGTACAGGCTGGGTGTGGACGTCCAAATTTCGATAATCCGCTGAAAAATCAGATCGGTCCATCCCCCGAAGAAGCCCTGAACCGCCCCCGCTAAAATACCCAAAAGACTGGCTGCACCCGTCACGATCAGCGTAAACAGAACCGACAGGCGGAACCCGTGGATGACCCGCGCCAACACATCACGTTTGGTGCCATCGGTGCCCAGCAGGTTCTGGCTGTTGGGCGGCAAGGGTGCTGCACCCGGACGGTCCACGGCGGTATTGAACGAATAGGGGATCAGCGGCCAGATCGCCCAGCCGCGCTGGATTTTCTGCCCATCAATCTCGCTGTCTGCAGCATCAATGATCAGCGCGTCGGGGTCGTCGAAACAGGCATCCATACCGCCTGTGGCGATCAGACATTTCACCTCGGGGTCGCGATAGACAGCCTCGGTCTGAAAATCGCCGCCAAAATCGGTTTCAGAGTAGAAATTCCAGATCGGCGTGTAGAATTCGCCCTGATATCGCACGAGGATCGGCTTGTCATAGGCCAGAAATTCGGCGAACAGGCTTAGCCCGAAAAGAACGGCAAAAATCCACAACGACCACAAAGCGCGGCGGTTTTTCTTGAAGTTGCTCCAGCGGCGTTTGTTCAGCGGCGACAGGGCAAAAAACCGGCGACGCGGGGCCAGCACAGGCTGCGCGATGACGGGATCGGTTTCGCGGGCCATCAGCCTTCCCTCCGCTCGAAATCAATGCGCGGATCGACCAGCACATACATCAGGTCCGACAGGATGCCGACCACAAGACCGATCAGACCAAAGATGAACAGAGTGCCAAACACGATGGGATAGTCACGCGCCACGGCGGCTTCGAACCCCAGACGGCCCAGACCGTCGAGCGAAAAGATCGTTTCAATGATCAGCGACCCGCCAAAGAACACGCCGATGAACACCGCCGGAAAACCTGCGATGACAATCAGCATGGCGTTGCGAAAAACGTGGCCATACAGCACGCGGCGTTCCGACAACCCCTTTGCGCGGGCGGTCATCACATAGTGTTTCTTGATCTCATCCAAAAAGCTGTTTTTGGTCAGCAAGGTCAGCGTGGCAAAGGCACCGATGGTGCTGGCCAGAACCGGCAATGTAATATGCCATACGTAATCCTTGGCCTTGCCCCAAGCGCTGAGCGTTTCGAAATTATCCGAGGTCAGCCCCCGCAGCGGGAAGATTTGCCAATATGATCCCCCCGCGAACAGCACCAGCAGCAGGATCGCAAACAGAAAACCGGGGATTGCATAGGCCGCGATGATCGCGCCCGACGTCCATGTATCAAACCGTGACCCGTCCTTGACCGCTTTGCGGATGCCCAGCGGGATCGAGATCATATAGGCGATCAGCGTGGACCACAGACCAAGTGTAATGGACACCGGCAACTTTTCGATTATCAGATCGACCACGCTGACCGAACGAAAGTAACTCTCGCCAAAGTCGAACCGCATGTAGTTCCAGACCATGCGGAAAAACCGTTCCACGGGCGGTTTGTCAAAGCCGAACTCTTTCTCAAGCTCGGCGATAAATTCGGGGGGCAGGCCACGGGCGCCAATATATTTGCTATCCGAGGCGGTGTTCAACGCGTCCATTCCGCCGGCATCGTTGTTGCCGCCGGCAAAGCTTTCGAACACATCACCGCCGCCTTGGGCACGGGCAATGGCCTGTTCTACCGGACCACCGGGAACGAACTGGGTCAGCACGAAATTGACCAACAAGATACCCAGCAGCGTCGGTATAACCAACGCCAGCCGTCTTAGAATATAGGCGCCCATGTGCTGTTTACCTCAGCGCGCCCGACGCGCGCAGGGCGTCGGCTTTTTCCTGATTGTACCACCAGAAATCCATATACCCCAAATCAAAGGGCGGGATCGTCTCGGGATGTTCGTACTGGTCATAATAGGCAACCCAATGACTGGGGTTGTACCAGACGGGCATCATGAAGAATTCATAGCGCAAGGCACGGTCCAGCGCAGTCAGCGCGGTCTTTTCCTCGATGCTGGTCTGGGCATTCAGGCCTGCGTCAATGATGGCGTCCACCAACGGGCTGGACAGGCCCGCAGGGTTGAACAGCGAAAACGCCGAGGTTTCCGACCCGTAGGCCTGTTTCAATCCTGTGTGGGCAATCAGGAAGGTCAGATACTGATCATAGACCAGATCATAGTCGCGGTCCCGCTCGCGGCTGGTGTATTGCGACGAATCAACCTTTTCCAAGGTGATGTCGACGCCCAGCTTCTTCACGTTCGAAACATAGTTCTCCATCACCCCCGACAGCGTTCCCGACGCCGAAGAGTTGAACAGGAAATTGAGCTTCAGAACCTTGCCCGCAGCGTTACGGCGAATGCCGTCATCACCCACGGCCCATCCGGCGTCGTCCAGCAGTTTCATTGCGGTACGGGCGTTGCGCCGGTCCAGCAAACGTTCGGGGCTGGACGTGTGGGGCATCACCACAGGTTCGTTCAGCATCTCTGGAGGCACGAGATCACCAAGGCTTTGCAACAGTTCCAGTTCGGCCCCTTTGGGCAACCCGTTGGCCATCACGTCGGTGTCTTGCGAAAATGAAGCGCGCTGTTTGAACAGCCCGTGTTGCAGGCTTTCGTTGGTCCATTCAAAGTTGAATGCAAGCGCAAGCGCCTGACGCACCCGGCGGTCTTTCAGCGGCTCTGAATCCAGATTGAACACGATACCCGCCGGCGTAGGAGGCGAGCCGTCCGGCAGGTTTTCGACCTTGATCGCGCCGCTTTTCACCTTGGGAAAATCATAGCCCGTCGCCCATTTCTTTGAATCGCTCTCGCGGCGGAACGTGTATTCGCCCGCTTTGAATGCTTCGAACGACGCGGTGTCGTCACCGAAATATTCGATGCGGATCTGGTCAAAGTTGTTGCGCCCGACGTTGAACGGCAGATCGGCGCCCCAGTAATCGGGGTTGCGTTTGTAGACAACGCGACGGTTCACATCGACGCTGTCGATCACATAGGGGCCAGAGCCGGGCGATACCTCGAGGCGGCTTTCGTTCAGGCCAGCGCCGGTTTTCTCGTACCACGCTTTGGACCATGCGGGCACTGCACCCACCTGGTCGATCAGGCTGCGTCGCGAAATGCCAGGCGTGAAGTGGAATTTGATGGTGTGGTCGTCGATCACCTCGACCTTGGGAATACGCTGGCGCACCGCGTCGGCATAGGATTTCAAACCTTCGTCCAGCAGCAGGTTGTGCGAAAATTCGATGTCATAGGCTGTGACCGGCGTGCCGTCGGAAAATTGCGCCTCGGGGCGCATGTAAAAAATCACCCAATTCTTGCCTTCGTCATACTCCAAACGTTCTGCCAACAACCCATAGGATTCGCCGTAAACATCCGCAGGCACCGATGCGCCTGTCGGCCCATCGCCCAGCAGGCTTTCGTACATCATTGACGACAATGCCCCGGCGCGGCCCTTGCGGGTGTAGGGGTGCATCGAATCGAATGTACCCACCACGCCCAGCGAGATTTCACCGCCCTTGGGTGCATCGGGGTTCACATAGGAAAAGTTTTTGTAATCCTGCGGATAGGTCAGATCGCCGTAAAAGGAATATCCGTGGGTGTTGATAATGTCTTGGGCGTCCGCACTGTCGGTCGCGGCATGGCTGTCGGCCCAGACCGGCAGGGCCAGCATCAGCGCCAGCAGCACGGCAAGACCCGCGGCCCAGACACCTGTGTCCGGTTTAGCGCTGCGGGCCTTGGCGATAACCTGGGCCTGTGGTCTGCGGGGGCGTGACATCATGATACCTGTCCTCCTTGGTGGGGGTCGTTTTTGGCGTTGGTTTCAACGCAATATGGCACATCTACGCTAAAGGGCTAGCAGCACCGGTTACAAGTTGAGTTTCCGTGAACGGCAAAGAAACGTCAGCACAAATGCTTGAGCGCACGAAAAAGGCCGCCTGCACCAAGCAAGCGGCCTTTTGTAAATTCGCAAAACGGTCGGATCAGTTTGTGACGCTTTGCATATAGGCGATCACGTCGGCGCGATCCTGTGGTTTTTTCAGGCCGGCAAAGCCCATCGCCGTGCCCGGCGCATAGCCACGCGGGTTTTCGATGAAATGGCTCAGTTCTTCTGGTGTCCAGTCGCCTGGCAACTCGGTCAGAGCGCCCGAATAGCTGAATTCGCCAATCGACGCGATTTCGCGGCCGACAACACCATCAAGGTGCGGACCTGTGCCGTTCGTACCGTCAAGCTTGTGACAGGCCGAGCATTTGCGGAAAACTTTGGCACCCGATTCAACATCCGCGACGGCCATAAGCTCGTCAAAGTTCACCTCTTCAACAGGGGCGCTATCTTCGCCGCTGTCGGCCACTTCGATCACATAGGCCGCTTCGCCATGGCTTTGGGCATGATACATGCCCTCGGCTGCCCACTTGCCCAGCAAGAGAATCAGAAGAGCGCCACACAGGGCACCGGCGACCTTTGTTATCGTCATAGTGTCGAACATTTATCTCGCATCCACGTCTATGGGTTTGGCGCGGTTTCTACGGCTTCCCCTTGGCTGTGGCAAGGTGTAGTTACCGCGACCAATCGCCCTGCCCCCCGCAAAATACAGCGGGCCCTAAGACAAAGGATCAATCATGCCGGAACGTATCGCCTTTCAGGGAGATTTGGGTGCCTACAGTCACGAAGCCTGCCTCAAGGCACGGCCCGAAGCGATTCCCGTACCTTGTACCACTTTCGATGACGTTATTGCCGCCGTCAAAACCGGTGCCGCCGATCTTGCCATGTTGCCGGTCGAGAACACGACCTATGGCCGTGTGGCCGACATTCACCGGTTGCTGCCCGAATCCGGCCTGCGCATCGTGGACGAAGCCTTTGTTCGGGTCCGGATCGCGCTAATGGCCAACCCCGGCCAGACGCTGGACGATATCAAACACGTGCGTGCGCATCTGGTGCTGATCCCGCAGGCGCGGGCGTTTCTGGACGCCCATGGCATCACATCAGAGGCCGCAGCGGACAGCGCCGGTGCCGCCGCCGAGATTGCAGCCACAGGTGAAACGGGCGTGGGTGCACTGGCCTCGGCTGTTGCTGCCGAAATCCACGGGCTGACCGTTCTGGCCAATGGCATCGAGGATCAGGGCCACAACACCACACGGTTCCTGCTGATGTCCCCCAAGGCCGATCACAGCCGCCGCGCCGATCATATGATCACCACCTTTGTCTTTGAGGTACGCAACATTCCGGCGGCGCTATACAAAGCGATGGGCGGCTTTGCGACCAATGGCGTCAACATGACCAAACTGGAAAGCTACATGGTGGGCGGCGCGTTTACTGCCACGCAATTCTATGCCGACATCGAAGGCCACCCCGAAGATCCGGCAGTGGCCCGTGCGCTGGAAGAACTGGCGTATTTCACCAATATGATCAAGGTTCTGGGCGTGTATCCTGCGGCGGACGGGCGCGATTGAATGCGGACAGTGCAAGCCGCCGCCGCATTAATATCCATTTGCTTCAGACAGTTGTGCATTGTATGAAGTATAGAATTAGCTTCTGGACAGAAGTACCGGACTTCTGTCCCAGCGCTTGCGGCAATGTTTACCATCTCTAAACTTGAGTCCGACAAATGCCTGATTCTTTCGAAAAATACGGCCTGACTTGGCATGCCACTCCCGAAGTTTTGGGCGTACTGAGTGCCAATGGCAAATTTGAGGGCACCAACCCCGCATGGTACAAGGTATTGGGTTGGCGCGCCAATGAAGTTGAAGCCGAGATGTTTCTGAACTTTGTCCATCCCGATGACGTAGCCAGAACCGCGCGCGCCTTCGAGATACTTCAAAGTGGCAAACCGGTCATGAGCTTTGAAAACCGGTACCGGCACCGCGATGGAAGCTATCGCTGGCTGTCATGGAACTGTGTGCCCGAAGGCGACCGGTATTTCTGCTCGGCCCGCGACATTACCGAAGACAAAATGAACAGGGCCAATCTGAAGAACCGCGAGGAAGAAGCGCGTTTTCGCGAACAGTTCATTGCCATTTTGGGCCACGACTTGCGCAACCCGCTGGCCGCCATCAATGCCGCGACACGTATGTTGCAACGCAAAGAGGGCGACCCGACCAAACAAGTGCTGATGAACGGCATCAAGGAGTCAGTCGGGCGCATGTCAGCGCTGATTGACGATATGATGGACTTTGCCCACGCACGTCTGGGCAGCGGCATCAATCTGGCGACCTCCTCTGACGCAGAATTGCACAAAGTGTTAGTTCACACGCTAGAGGAGACTCGGCTTGCCCATCCTGACACGCGGTTCGAGTCCGATCTGAATTTCGCCGACCCGGTGCTGGCCGATGACAAGCGCATCTCGCAGTTAATCTCGAACTTGCTGGCAAACGCCGCAACACATGGCGACAATACGACGCCTGTGCGCCTGATCGCCCGCGATGTTGGCAGCGATCTGGTCATTGAGGTGCACAACAGCGGCAAGCCCATTCCACCCGAGCGGAAAGCAGGTGTCTTCGAACCGTTTTCCGGCACCGAACCGGACAACAACCAGAACGGTCTGGGTCTGGGGTTGTATATTGCCGACCAGATTGCGCGGGCGCACAATGGCGAAATGCAGGTAAAGTCGGACGATACCGGCACATGCTTTATTTTCAAACTTCCACGTACGGCCTCACGCTAGGCGCTTGTGCCGTTCTTCCATGCCTTTGGCATATTCCGCCACGCGCAGCTTGAAACGCTTGGTCAGCGATGTTTTTGCCAGCTTCAACGACTGCACAAGCAACCGTGCCGACAGGTTCATAGGCACCAGCTCGAACGATATCGCAATTCGCGTGCGGCTACGTGACAGCGCCATTAGTTCGATCTGAAAAGTCCCCTCAAGCCCCGCTGCGCGGTAAACCAGCAGCATCTCCTGTGGCCGCTCGAAACGTGCCATCTCCAACTGCACCTTACGCATCTTGCCGCGCATGGAGAACACCACATCCCACATCATCCCGACGCCGGGTTTAGCCAGCCGGTCAACGCGCTGCACTTCGGCACCGCGGCGCATGGCGGACCGTTCAAAGCCCTCGAAATCGCACAGCATGTCAAATACCGTATCAATCGGCGCCTCGATATCCTCGCGGGTTGAAAATTTCATGGTGTGGCCTGTTCTCTTTTTGAGATCTTAAAGAGTTTCATCTTAATCCAGTGTGTCTGCAAGCCAGTTTTCCAGCAAAAAGTGCGCGATTGCACCTTTCCGCGCTGGCAACATGCGCGGATGCTCACCTGCAAAGGCCTGTACCATTTCCTCGCGACTGACCCATATCGCATCTTCGATCTCGATCGGATCAATGTTGATTTCTTCACTGGTCGCTATGCCGTGGCAGCCAAACATCAATGACGCCGGAAAGGGCCAGGGTTGGCTGGCCAGATAGTCCACTTGCCCGACCCGCACACCGCTTTCTTCAAAGACTTCGCGGCGCACGGCGGCCTCAAGCGTCTCGCCGGGTTCGACAAAGCCAGCCAGCAAGGAATACATCCCGTCCGGCCACCCCGGCGAGCGACCCATCAGCACCGAATTACCGTTGGTAATCAACATGATCACAACCGGATCGGTGCGCGGGAAGTGGCTGGCGTGACAGGCAGGACAATCACGTTTCCATCCAGCATCGGCAATCTCGCTGGCGGCCCCGCATTTCGAGCAAAAGCCGTGGCTTTCGTGCCAGCCGATAATCGCCTTGGCAGTGGCGGCCAGTTCGGCATCGCGCGGGCTGAGCCATGTCATAACGCGGCGCAACTCGGCAAAGACTTCAAGGTCTTCCAGCGTCGGATGGTGCTGTTCGCTGGGGTCCAGAAAGCCACCCAGTGCCGCCATATCGGTCTGGTCCGGCTCCCACTTCGACAGATTAAAGGCAAAAAGTGGTGCGCCGTCTTCGCGGCCAAGAAATATAGGTTCTTCCACCGCATCCTGCAAAATCGGATGGTCCATCGGCAGGCGCATCAGAATGGTGGGCCGGATGCGCACGATCAGCGGCTTGCCGCGCCACAGCGCAATTGCACGGGCGTCGGGATGGGTGCGGGCGGCGGCCATGGCCTCGGGGTTTGCGCGTATCTCGCCTGCGCGGTCCAACGCCGAACCTCCGAAAGTCACCTGCTCTGCGTATCGCATCTGTGTCGTCTCCCTCGTACCATTTTTACCTGTGCCACGCGGGCAAAACGGGTTCAATCCCATGAAAAATCCTTGTGACCTGCACCTTGCAACCCAAGGGGATTTATTTGTCCAAAATTCTACTTTACGGATCGTTGATATGGTCAACGCCATTTCGCCTTTGCCTCCCCCAGATAACGGCTCGGTCACTGCCGAACTGTGCATTCTGGCCACCAGCGACATCCATATGCAGCTGACCGCACATGACCACACGCTGGACATCACACGTCCGACCGGCGGCCTGTCGCGGGTGGTCACGCTGATAGAGCAGGCCCGCGCAGCGCGGCCCGATGCGCTGGTGCTAACACTGGACAACGGCGATTTGCTGCAAGGGGCCGCAATGGCAGATGTCATGACCACCCCCGCGCATCTGGCACAACACCCGATCACGGCGTGCCTGGCGTTGGCAGGCTATGATGCCATCGGTCTGGGCAATCATGACGTAGACCACGGCCTGCACGTCACGCACCGCCTGTTAAAAGGGGCGAACTGCCCCGTACTCAGCGCCAATTTCGAATCCGCGGCCTTGCCGTTCTTGCGCCCCTATACACTGTTGCGGCGCAAGGTGCGTGGCGATGATGGCGCCCTGCATCCGGTTTGCATTGGCGTGATTTCTGCCCTGCCGGAACAAACAGGGGTCTGGAACTATTTGCAACTGAACCAAAGCGCCCGCATCGTCGATCCGATGGCCCGACTGGCAGCGCTGATCCCGCAGATGAAATCCGAAGGGGCCGATCTGATCGTTGTGCTGGCCCATGCGGGTATCGTGCCGGATACTGCGGCTGACAGGGACGAAAATTTTGCACTGTCCGCCGCACGGTTGCCCGACGTCACAGCAATCATTTGCGGCCACACCCACCTGTCCTTGCCCGGACCGGATCACCGGGACGTCGACGGTGTTGATGCCAACAGCGGGCAACTGGACCAAGTGCCCGCCGTGATGCCCGGCTTCGCGGCACGCGCGCTTGGCGTGATCGACATCAAGCTGGAGCGCACGACAAACGGTTGGCAGGTGTGCGACAGCCACTGCACCCTGCACGCCACCAGCGAAGACACCCCCGAGCACCCTGCCATCTTGCAAGCCACCGCAGCCGCCAGCAGGTTGACGCAGGCCCACATGGGTGAACCCGTGGGCCACACCGACATGCACCTGCACAGCTTTTTCGCCTATGTCCGCGCTGATCACGCCACGCATCTGCTGGCCCACGGCATGAAACGCGCCGTCCGGATTGCCGTGCGCGATACCGCCTATCAGTCCTTGCCCATCCTTGCTGCCACCTGCACAACAGCCAAAGGTGGCACTGCCGGTCCCCAGAACTTTTTGAACGTGCCACCCGGCGTCATCCAGCGCCGGCATGTGGCGATGATCCTGCCCTACAGTGACATGGTCTGGGCCGTTTGCGCCACTGGCGCAGAGATACTGGAGTGGTTGGAACGCTGTGCCATCGCCTTTGAACACCTCCGCCCCGACATACCCGATCAAACCCTGACCCGGCGCGATGTTCCGGGTTTCCTTTTTGACGTGATCTCTGGCCTGACTGTCACATTCGACCCCACACAACCGCCCCGCTATTGCGCGGCGGGCCGCATGATCAACCCTCGGGCGCGGCGCGTTGCAAGCGCGCATTGGAACGGCAGCCCGATCGACCACGACCAGCAATTTCTGGTGGCCGCCAACAGTTTTCGCCTTGCAGGGGGCGGTGGGTTTCCCGGCCTGTCGCCTGACAAAATAGCGTTGCGCACCGATGTATCTGTCACCGCAGCAGCCCTGCATGCACTGGCCGAGGGCCCCGCGCCGGCAATGGCCGCCGACACGTGGCGGTTTAAAACGGGTCTTGGCGTCACTGCTGTGCTACAAACTGCACCCGAAGCCATGCCGCTTCTGGACCAGATCGCTGATCTGGCCCCAGCGCACGTCGGCATAACAGATGCCGGATTTCTGAAACTGCGCATCTCGATGTAGTCAAATGGTTGCCATGCCGCGACACGCCCCCTATATGGGGCGGTGAGAGGTTGGCGCGGGCGAGCGCCTCGCCAACCCGGTCAGATCCGGAAGGAAGCAGCCGTAACGAGTCCCGCTTGGGTCGTTGTCCAATCTCTCACCCTAGCCTTCTTTGTACGGCAAAGCGGCATTCCCCAAAATTCACAGGTCTTGCGCGGCAAATATATCGCATTGCCCAACCTGCCAGCTATCACAGCCGCCTGAAACCTGAGGGCGGGCAAACGTATGATCTTTCTTCATTTTGGCACTAGGTTCGCTTGTCAAGCCAGCACCCTTGCCTCACATTGGTTCAATGTCAGACCAAAATGAGTTGGCCGAAGAGCGCACCGACTGGGCAGAGGACCGCACCAGCCTTGCCAACGAACGCACGTTCGCGGGCTGGATGCGCACAGGCATGGCGTCAATCGCCGTCGCCATCGGCCTTAGGGCCGTATTCGGTGCTTTCGAACCAACTTGGGTCGCCAAAGCCGTCGCGTCGATCTTTCTGGCCGCCGCCCTGTTCATGTTCTGGTCTGCCCAGCGTCAGGCCAAACGCACCCACAGCCGCCTCAGCCAACGCGACGCATCCATCAAAACACCACGCTATTTCATCATCGTCGCTGTGACTATGGCGCTGGGAACAATCGGAACCGGCATCACCCTATGGTCATTGTGAGGTTGGACGGTAGACGCCGCCGCCCCCAGCACATAGGTTTATACGGTCACTCGAATCCAGCAAGGTTGCCATGACCGATACTCCCCCCGTCCAATATCAGGTTCTGGCCCGCAAATACCGGCCCGAGACCTTTACCGATCTCGTCGGCCAGGATGCGATGGTGCGCACGTTGAAGAACGCTTTCGACGCGGATCGCATTGCGCAGGCGTTCATCATGACGGGCATTCGCGGCACCGGCAAAACCACCACGGCACGGATCATCGCCAAGGGCATGAACTGCATCGGCCCCGACGGCAACGGCACGCCCACAACTGAACCTTGTGGCATTTGCGAACACTGCGTTGCGATCATGGAAGGTCGCCACGTGGACGTCATGGAAATGGACGCCGCATCGCGTACCGGCGTGGGTGACATCCGCGAAATCATTGATTCGGTCCACTACCGCGCGGCCTCGGCCCGCTACAAGATTTACATCATCGACGAAGTGCACATGCTGTCGACCAGTGCGTTCAACGCGCTGCTGAAAACGCTGGAAGAACCACCCGCCCACGTCAAATTCATCTTCGCCACTACTGAAATCCGCAAGGTGCCGGTCACCGTGCTGTCGCGCTGCCAGCGGTTTGATCTGCGCCGGATCGAACCCGAAGTGATGATTGCGCTGATGCGCAAGATCGCCAGCGCCGAAAGCGCCGAGATTGCCGATGACGCGCTGGCCCTGATCACCCGCGCCGCCGAAGGATCGGCGCGCGATGCAACATCGCTGCTGGATCAGGCCATCAGCCACGGCGCGGGCGAAACCACCGCCGAACAAGTGCGCGCGATGCTGGGATTGGCCGACCGTGGCCGCGTGCTGGACCTGCTGGACATGATCCTGCGCGGCGACGCCGCCGCAGCCCTGACCGAACTGGGGGCGCAATATGCCGACGGGGCCGACCCGATGGCAGTGCTGCGCGATCTGGCCGAGATCACCCATTGGGTCAGCGTGGTCAAGATCACGCCCGAGGCATCCGAAGACCCGACAGTCTCTCCCGACGAGCGCCAGCGCGGGCAGACGATGGCCGAAAACCTGCCGATGCGGGTGCTGACGCGCCTGTGGCAAATGCTGCTCAAGGCGCTGGACGAGGTCGCCGCCGCTCCCAACGCGATGATGGCCGCCGAAATGGCGATCATCCGCCTGACCCATGTGGCCGACCTGCCCACGCCCGAGGAACTGGTACGCAAGCTCAATAGCACACCGCCCCCAGCACCGGGCGGCAACGGTGGCTCGGTCGGTGGTGCCCCATCTGGTGGCGCTACTCAGGCCTATGCACAGGTTGCACGCCCCGCTTCACACAGTGGTGGCGGTCCGACGACGGCTTTGGCGGTCAATGCGGACAGCGCGCTTGCCCGCTTTCCCAGCTTTGAACACGTAATCGAACTGATCCGCACCAACCGCGACGTGAAACTGTTGGTTGAGGTTGAAACCTCGCTGCGTCTGGCCGCCTATCAACCGGGCCGCATTGAATTCGTGCCTGCTGAAAACGCCCCGCGCGATCTGGCCCAACGGCTGGGTGCACGGCTTCAAACGTGGACTGGCAACCGCTGGGCTGTCAGCATCGTCAATGACGGCGGCGGCAAAACCATAGCCGAAGTGCGCGATGCCGCCGAATTGGAGAAACGTGCCGAGGCCGAGGCACATCCGTTGGTCATGGCCGTCATGGCCCAATTCCCCAAGGCGCGGATTACAGCGATCCGAACCCCCGAAGACATCGCCGCCGAGGCGCAGGGCGAAGCGCTGCCCGAGGTCGAAGACGAATGGGACCCCTTCGAGGAAGACTGACCCTTGCCCTGAACGGGCTACGACATCACATAACAGATAAACGACACACCCAAGGAGACACCAATGCTTAAAGGACTGGGCGGGCTGGGCGACATGGCCGGCATGATGAAAAAAGCCAAGGAAATGCAGGACAAGATGGCGCAGATGCAGGACGAACTGCAAAACGTCATGGTCACCGGCGAATCCGGCGCGGGTCTGGTCAAGGCCACCGCCACGGCCAAAGGCGACCTGACCGCACTGGAAATCGACCCCAGCATTTTCAACAGCGACGACAAGGAAGTTGTCGAGGATCTGATCCTTGCCGCGATCAAGGATGCCCAAGCCAAGGCTGCCGAAAAATCGCAAGAAGAATTGTCCAAGATGACCGAGGGTCTCGGCCTGCCCGCCGGTATGAAACTGCCCTTCTGAACGGGCTACATCTTGCCCCTTAAACTCCCCCCGGAGGGTCGGGCTGTAACACCCCCCTACCGGGCAGGGATGTACCTGAAAGACCACGCGTGAGCTCGACCGATGACATCGACGCCCTGATCGAGATGATGGCGAAACTGCCGGGCCTTGGCCCGCGGTCGGCGCGGCGCGCGGTATTGCATCTGATCCGCAAGCGCGCCCTGCTGCTGACACCGCTGGCAGATGTCATGCAGACCGTCGCGGCCACCGCCCGCGAATGTCTGAACTGCGGCAACGTCGGCACCACGGACGTTTGCGACATCTGCACCTCGAACAAACGTCAGAACGGCGAATTGTGCGTGGTCGAGGACGTCGCCGACCTGTGGGCGATGGAGCGTTCAGGCGTCTTTAAGGGCCGCTATCATGTTCTGGGGGGCACCCTTTCGGCGCTGGATGCCGTCGGCCCCGAAGAGTTGCGCATACCCCGCCTGATTGACCGGATCGACGCCGAAGACGTGCGCGAAGTCATCCTTGCGCTAAACGCGACGATCGATGGACAGACCACCGCCCACTACATCGCAGACCAGCTTGAGGGCAGCGTGACGCTAACCACCTTGGCCCAAGGCGTTCCCATCGGGGGCGAGCTGGATTACCTTGACGACGGCACGATCACCGCCGCTTTGCGCGCCCGCAAACCCGTTTGAATTCATCGTCACACAGCTAAAAAGGTCGCCTGCTCCTCCCAAAGCAGACGACCCTATTCCGCGCGGTCAACCGTTCACAGAACGATCACATCCAGCGGCGGAAATCCGTTGAAACCGATGGTCGCGTAAGTGGTGGTATATGCACCACAGTTGCGAATCATCACCTTGTCACCGGCACTCAGGCTGACAGGCAACATCATTGGACGCTTTTCGTAAAGCACGTCCGCACTGTCGCATGACGGCCCTGCCAGTACGCATGGGCCAAATTCGTCATCATCCCGCGCGGTTTCGAACTGATAGCGGATCGCCTCGTCCATGGTTTCGGCAAGGCCCGAGAACTTGCCAATGTCCAGATAGACCCAGCGGTGCATGTCATCATCCGATTTGCGCGACACCAGCAGGACTTCGGCTGCGATGTGGCCAGCTTCGGCCACCAGACCACGGCCCGGCTCTGCCATCACATAGTCCACAGCACCAAACCGTGCGCGCACGGCGTGCATCACTTCCGACGCGTAGCTGCGCGGTGTGTCGATGCTTTCGCCGTAGAACGCGGGAAAACCGCCGCCCAGGTTCAGCACGGTCAGATCGTGACCTGCGTCTTTCGCCATCGCCCAGACTTTGACCATCTCGTCCAGAACGGGGTTCCAGAACGCCGCACGGCGGGTCTGGCTGCCCACGTGGAACGATATACCCACAGGGCGCAGACCCAATTCAACAGCCATATCCATCAGCGGCACAACCTTCGACGCGGCGCAGCCGAACTTGCGGCTCAGCGGCCAGTCGGCTTGCGAATGCTCGACAATCACGCGGATGTAGACGCGCGCGCCGGGGGCGTGCTCTGCCAGCTTCAGCAGCTCTGCTTCCGCGTCGGCGGCAAACAGGTCGATGCCCACGCCGTATGCGAACGCGATATCCGAGACTTTCTTGATGGTGTTACCAAAAGAGATGTCGCAAGGCTGTGCGCCTTGGCTCAGGCACAGCTCGATTTCCGCCCGGCTGGCCGCGTCAAAGCGCGATCCACGGGCCACGAGTGTGCCGATAATTTCGGGTTGCGGGTTTGCCTTTACGGCATAATGGATGCGGGCACCGGACAGGCCTTCGGCCAGCGCATCATACTGCGTTGCCACCCGCATGGGGTCCAGCACCAGTGTCGGGCGTTCAAATTGGCGGCTGGCGATGTAATCAGCCGCACGATCAGATGAAATAGCGCAAGAGGCGCGGACAATGCCGCGGTATGTAACGTTCATGGTCATCTCCAATGACAACCGCCCATCGAAGGGCGGGGTTGAGAATCAGAGACGTTACCGTCGCTACATAAACGCGGGTCAGTCAGTTAGGCTGACCGGCCAGAGGCGCGTGCGTTGGCGTCTGTGAAAGCGCGTTTATACGCATTGTGGATTCGTGCAAGACAGAAAATGCCTCCGGATTCATTTTTTAAAATTCCGCACATTTGCGCACCACGATCGCCCCAACAAATAGGGGCGGCAGGATCTCTCCTACCGCCCCGAATGGTGTCAATGTCCGTGCGATCAGGCGTCGTCGTCTTCTTCGTCGTCGCTGCCTTCGGGCAGGTTGAAAAGATTGCCAGCATCCAGGTGGGCGCTTTTCTTTTCTTCGTCTTCTTCTTCGTCATGACCCGACAGGCTAAAGGTCTCTAGACCTTCGATCGCTGTCGGGATCTTGGGTTCGGCGTCCATACCAAGGCTTTGTTCGGTGCTGACCAGCTTGCGGCGTTCGTCGTCGGTCATCACGGCACCTTCGGCAGCCTTTTTGGCAGCAGCTTTTTGCACCGCGGCATCCAGTTCGGATTGCTTGGTCAGCCCCAAGGCCACCGGATCAACGGGCTGGATGTTGGCGATGTTCCAGTGCGTCCGCTCGCGAATTGCCTGAATGGTCGGTTTGGTCGTGCCCACCAGCTTGGAAATCTGGCTATCCGCCAATTCGGGATGAAACTTGACCAGCCAATAGATCGCGGCCGGACGGTCCTGACGCTTTGACAGCGGCGTATAGCGCGGACCACGGCGTTTTTCCTCGCCTTGGGCGGCGGCGTTGAATTTCAGCTTCAGCTTGTGCAGCGGATTTTTCTCGGCAGTGTCGATTTCGTCCTGCGTCAGCTGGTTGTTGGCAACAGGGTCAAAGCCTTTGACGCCCGTGGCCACGTCACCATCAGCGATGCCCTGCACCTCCAACTCGTGCATTTCAACGAAGTCGGCAATCTGCTTGAAGCTGATTGTCGTATTGTCCACCAGCCAGACGGCTGTCGCCTTGGCCATAATCGGTTTTGCCATTGTCTCGCTCCTTCTAGCATAACTTTCCCGTCGCCTGAAAAGGCTGTCCTGCGGGGCAGAACGGTTTCCATTGTCGGGGAACTTGTGCGCTATATACTGGCGTAAGGGGCATAAGGGAAGAGGCGAATGCGCGCAGGACTGTTCTGGCTAATGATGGCGCTGCCTGCATGGGCCGGAAATGACCGCGGGGGCGCGTTCGACTATTACGTTTTGTCCCTGTCATGGTCGCCCAACTGGTGCGTGCTTGAGGGCGACGCGCGCAAGTCACCGCAATGCGATGCCCACCATGATTACGGCTGGATTTTGCATGGCCTGTGGCCGCAATACCATCGCGGCTACCCCTCTTATTGCAACACAACAGAACGCCCGCCATCGCGGGGTATGACCGCGCAAATGGCTGACATCATGGGCACATCCGGATTGGCGTGGCACCAATGGAAGAAACACGGCACCTGCACGGGCCTAAGCGCTGACGCCTATTACGCTCTGTCGCGCGAAGCTTATGCCGCTGTGGTGCGCCCGCCGGTCTTTCGCAAGATCACCAGCCGCATGAAGCTGCCCGCCTCGGTTGTCGAAGAGGCATTCCTGCAATCCAACCCTGGCTTTGCACGCGACGGCATCACCATCACCTGCCAGAACGGCCTGATCCAAGAGGCCCGCATATGCCTGTCGCGCGATCTGAAGCCGGTGCCCTGCGGGCGGGACGTGGTGCGCGATTGCCGGATCAAAAACGCCATTTTCGATCCGGTACGTTAAATGTTCTCAGACGTACACTAGATGTTTGATCCCACGGTTTGATGGTGCGATCCTTTCGCAGGTTGGAAGGAAGCATTATGGGACAAGTTCGTCACGGTAGTGCCACGACCACGCACGCCGTCAGAGCTGCAATACAGCGATCCACTGCCGGGCAATGGACAACGGCATCCAGTTCGCCGAGCGGCCCCGCAACCGGAACACAGCATACTCGAGGCAAATGGGATCGAGCACCGCCTGACAAAGCCAAACCATCCGTGGACTAATGGCCCGGTCGAGCGGATGAACCGAACGATTAAGGAGGCGACGGTGAAACGAGGCCATTACGACAGCCATGATCAGCTGCGCACGCACCTTGCCGATTTCATGGCAGCCTACAACTTCGCACGCCGCCTCAAGACCCTCAGCGGCCTCACGCCCTACGAATACATCTGCAAAATCTGGACTTCAGAGCCAGATAGATTCATCCTAAATCCGATCCACCAGATGCCGGGACTGAACATCTAGAGAGCTTAAGGCTCGGGTAAGGTGTGATGATGCGTCGTTAGCATTATCTTGACAAGGCTTTTGCGTTCAGCGCAGATGCGCGGGTGATTGGTGCCTGCGCAAGCAGGTGAAAAGGGAATGTGCAGCCGCGATCTTTCACGGTAAAGCACAGCCGCCCCCGCGACCGTGAGCGAATAGACTGTGTAAGGCCACTGGCATCCCGCTGGGAAGGTATCACAGTCGCAGGACCGCAAGGTTCCGAGTTCGTAAGCCGGGAGACCTGCCATCACCATACGACGTAACCGGACGGGGTGTTCCGGTGTCGGGGCAGATCTGCCTTGCAGAAACACCTCGCCACCTTTTGCCGCGTTCCATTTTATATGGAGCCAGAAGCTATGAACGATCAGACCGAATTGCTGGTCTGTATCAAATGCCGCTCCGGACAGCAGATGGCCAAAGACAGCCGCCGGTCCGGACAGGCACTTTTTGATACATTAACACAACTTGACCGGCCTGCCGGGCTGCGGGTGACAGCGGTTGAGTGTTTGCAAAACTGCGATCACGGCTGCACCGTCGCCCTTCGGGGCGGCGCGCGTTGGACCTATGTCTATGGCAATGTGGATGAAAACGCCGATCCGGCGATGATCCTGAACGGTGCCGCACAGTACCTTGCCACCGCCGACGGGATAATCCCGTGGCGCGAACGACCCGAACATTTCAAACGCAACTGTGTCGCCCGCATTCCGCCCTTGGAGGTGCCCCATGTCTGATCTTGCAAAACTTCCCGTCACCGTCATCACCGGCTTTCTGGGCTCGGGCAAAACCACGCTGGTCCGGCAACTGATGCTTGATCCTCAAGGCCGCAGGCTGGCCGTTATTGTCAACGAATTCGGAGATGTGGGCGTAGACGGCGAGATACTCAAAAGCTGCGCCATCCCTGAATGCCCCGCGGAAAACATCCTTGAACTGGCCAACGGCTGCATCTGCTGCACCGTTGCAGATGATTTCATACCAACCATCGAAGCGTTGATGGCGCTGGACCCGCGCCCCGATCACATCCTGATCGAAACCTCGGGGTTGGCATTGCCCAAACCGCTGCTCAAGGCGTTCGACTGGCCCGACATCCGGTCGCGCATCACAGTGGACGGGGTGATTGCACTGGCCGACACCGAAGCGGTCGCCGCAGGGCGGTTTGCCCCAGATGTGGCGGCGGTAGATGCGCAACGTCTGGCAGATGACAACCTTGACCATGACACGCCCCTGTCCGAGGTGTTCGAAGACCAGATCGCCTGCGCCGACATCATCTTGCTGACCAAACCCGATCTTGCCGGCCCCGAAGGTGTCGCGCGTGCCCGCGCCATGATTGCCGCCAAGGCACCGCACCCGATCAGCATGGTCGAAGTGGCCGAAGGGTTGATTGATCCGCGCATTATTTTGGGGCTGAATGCCGCCGCTGAAGACGACATGGATGCGCGTCCCTCGCATCACGACGGGGCGGACGAACACGAACACGACGACTTTGACAGCATCGTCGTTGACGTGCCCGAACTGGCCGATCCCGAAAATCTGGTCCAGGCAATTGAAAAGCTGGCCCAGGCGCACAACCTCCTTCGGGTCAAAGGTTATGCTGCGGTACGGGGCAAGGCGATGCGCCTGCTGGTTCAGGCTGTGGGCGCGCGGGTGCGCCACCAGTACGACCGCCCGTGGAAACCCGACGAAACCCGCGCAGGGCGGCTGGTCGTAATTGCCGAACATGACAACATCAATGTACAGGTGATCCGCGCGGCGCTGGATGCAGCAGCGCAGCCCGTCGTGGCCGGATAGTCGCGCCAATGCATGTCGTTTTCCGCGAAAGCCACGGGCTGGACGAGACCGAAGTACCAACAGATCTGGGTCAGAGTGTTGCGGATCTGGTGGTGCTATCGTTGTCGGATTCCGACCTTGGCGCCTTTGCAGAGGGCTGGCGTCGTGGCGGCGGTCCGCAAGGGCGCTTGCCGTCCCTGCGACTGGCCAATATCGTTGCGCTTAAACATCCGCTTTCGGTCGATACCTATATCGAACAAACGCTGTCGGGTGCACGCGGCATTCTAATCCGGCTGATCGGCAGCGTGCCTTACTGGCCCTACGGTTTGCAGCAAATCCGCGCACTTGCGCAGGAAAGGAACATCGCGCTGGCCGTGCTGCCGGCAGACGGGCGCATGGACGAGCGGCTGGACGACATGTCGACACTGCCCATATCCACCCTGCGACGGCTGACGCAGTTGTGCGATACCGGCGGCGCAATGGCCGCGCAGGCTGCACTGGCACAAATGGCGCTTGCTGCGGGACTGTATGCGGGGCCGGTGATCGGGGCCAAATCCTTGTCGCCTGTTGGCGCATGGACCCCTGAAACCGGGCCTTGCTGCCCGCTGGTCACGCTCTTGCCACAGCCCGTTTCCGAAGGAACCAAGCCGCGCATCCTGATCGTCTTCTACCGCTCTTATCTGGTTGCGGCCGACCTTGACCCGATCACTGCCCTGTTCGCTGCGTTTCGGGAGCGCGGATTTGATGTGGGCGCGGTTTTTGCACCCTCGCTGAAATCGCCTGACGCGGCAGGCTGGTTGCGTCGTCAGGTCGCGCAGTTTGCCCCCGCCGCCGTGATCAATGCCACTGCCTTTTCGGGCAAGGGCGCTGACGACACCTCGCCGCTGGATACGGCGCAAGTTCCGGTGTTTCAGGTGGCGCTGGCCACATCGACCCGCAAGGCATGGGCAGATGCCGACCGTGGCCTCTCGCCCGCCGATCTGGCCATGCATGTGGTCCTGCCCGAGGTCGACGGCCGCATCACAGCCGGAGTTGCCAGCTTCAAAGATCCGCAAAAACGCGACCCCGACCTGCAATATTCCCGCTTTGCCCACAGATCAGACCCCGCGCGCGTTGCCGCAATTGCTGACCGTGTGCAGGGTTGGACACGGCTGGCCGCCACGCCTGCGCCACAGCGGCGCGTGGCGCTGGTGCTCTCCACCTATCCGGGCAAAGACTGGAACATGGGCCACGCCGTCGGGCTGGACGCCCCGCAATCGGCCCGTGCCATTCTGGAGGATTTGCAGAGCGCAGATTATGACACCGGTGCGGGCTGCGGCCCCTTGCAAGATGCACTGCTGGCCCGCAGCACCCGCTGGCCGCTGTCCGATTACAGGGCCGCAATTGCGCGTCTGCCACCAAGCCTGCGCGCGCAGCTGACCGATGCTTGGGGCCGCCCCGAAGACGACCCCGATGTGCAGGGCGGCGCGTTCCACTTCGCAGCCATCCAATGCGGCAAGGTACTGGTCGCGCTGCAACCCGAACGCGCCACCGCACAGGGGCGCGACGACAGTTATCACGATCTGTCGCGCACGCCGCGTCATGCCTATGTGGCGTTTTACCTGTGGCTTCAAACGCACGCCGATGCGCTGGTGCATATCGGCGCGCACGGCACGCTAGAATGGCTTCCGGGCAAATCGGTTGCCCTGTCCGACACATGCTGGCCCGAGGTGCTGACGGGGGCCCTGCCGGTGATCTATCCCTTTATCGTCAACGACCCCGGAGAGGCCGCACAAGCCAAACGCCGGATCGGCGCGGTCACAGTGGGCCATATCCCGCCACCCCTGCGCACCAGCGGCACCCCTGAACGGCTGGCGCGGCTTGAATCCCTGCTGGACGAGTTTTCTACCGCAGACGGTCTGGATCCGCGCCGCCGCGACCGGCTTCAGGATGACATCCGCGCCGAGGCACAGGCACAGAACGTCGAACAGGATCTGGGGCTGGGCAGTGCCACGTGCAGCGCCGAGGCGATCACGCGGATCGACAGGTTTGTCTGCGACATCAAGGAAAGCCAGTTTGGCGAGGGGCTGCACATCTGGGGGCGCACGCCGCGCGGCGATGCCCCCTTTGCCACCGCACAATCGGTCGCAACCGAACGACAGGCGCTGCTAGATGCGCTGGACGGGCGGCGCATTGCGGCGGGACCGTCGGGGTCGCCCTATCGCGGGCGACGCGATGTGTTGCCCACGGGGCGCAACCTGTTCACCACCGACCCCCGCGCCGTGCCCACACGCGCGGCCCATACCCAAGGTGTGCGGCTGGCCGATGAGCTGGTGCGTCGCCACCTGCAAGACGAAGGCAACTGGCCCCGCACCCTGATCGTCGATCTGTGGGGGTCGGCCACTATGCGCACCGCAGGCGAAGAATTCGCCATGGCGCTGCACCTGCTGGGGGTGCGCCCGATCTGGGATGCAGGATCTGAACGTGTGTCGGGGATCGAAGTCCTGCCAATCACCGAACTGGACCGCCCCCGTGTGGATGTGACCCTGCGTGTATCGGGCCTGTTTCGTGATGTGTTTCCCACGCTTTTGGCGTTGTTTGCCCAAGCGGTGCGTGCCCTTGCCGCCCGCGACGAAGCCCCCGACTGGAACCCTTTTGTCGCAGCCACCGGTCTGGCACGCGTCTATGGCCCGCAACCGGGTCAGTTCGGTCTGGGCATGGGGGCCGCGCTGGAAGATTACACTGAAACGGGCCGCACACAGGCCGGTCTGGCGTGGCTGCGGGCCAGTGCTTGGGCGCTGGACGGCACCGAGGCACGCCACGACTCTGCGGGCATCCGCGCACGCGTGGCGCAGGCCGACAGCTTTGTGCATCCGCAGGACTTGCCCGAAACCGATCTGTTGCTGGCCGCCGATTATGCCAGCCACGAGGCAGGCTTTGCCGCAGCGCAGGCCGTGACTGGGGGCAAGGCCGCGTTGTACCATTTGGACAACACCAACCCCGCGCAGCCCCGTGCCCGAGCCCTGACCGAAGAAATCGCCCGCGTGGTGCATGCCCGCGCCACCCGTAAGGGCTGGATCGACAGCATGAAACACCACGGGTTTCGCGGTGCCGCCGAAATTGCCGCAACGCTGGACCACATGGCAGGCTTTGCCCATCTGGCGGGGGCCGTGCCTGCGCATCTGTTCGATCTTTACCACGACGCAACACTGGGCGATCCCGAAACCGACGCGTTCCTGCGCGATGCCAACCCGCAAGCGCACCGCGCCATGCAGGAACGGTTCACGGCCCTTCTGGACGCAGGTCTGTGGCACACAAGGCGCAACTCGGTTCTGGCCGGTGTGGAGGTGCCCCGATGAGCGCCCCCCGCGTCAAAGGCTGGTGCCCGAGTGCGCACCGCCCGATGATGGCCGCCGACGGGCTGGTGATGCGCGTGCGCCCTGTCTTGGCGCGGCTGACGGCGAACCAGATGCTGGGCCTGTGCACTCTGGCGCAACGCTTTGGCCACGGAACGTTAGAGATCACCAACCGCGCCAACGTGCAGATCCGTGGTGTCACCGCAACCGGTCACGACAGGGTTCTGCACGCGCTTGGCGATCTGGGTCTGCTGGATGCCGACCCTGCGCATGAAAGCCGTCGCAACATTCTGGTCAATCCCTTCTGGCAATCAGGCGATATGACCCACCGGCTGACCCGCGATCTGCTGGCGCAATTGGCCAGCTTGCCCGACCTGCCCGCAAAAGCAGGCTTTGCCGTGGATTGCGGCCCGCACCCGCTGCTGCACTGTGACAGCGCCGACATCCGGCTGGAACAGGGCGAAAACGGCCTGATCCTGCGCGCCGATAGCGTAAACGCAGGGCGCGCCGTAACACCTCAAACTGCCATTCCTGCGCTGATCGAAATGGCGCATTGGCTGGCCGCAAACATCACGCCCGACTGCCGCCGGATGGCCCCGCTGACGGCCCGCATCCCGTTACCGCAGGCGTGGCGCAGCGCGGCCCCCCTGCTGCCCGCGCCGCCACCGCAAGTCGGGCTTGTTCCGCTTGGCGCTTTAGCCGGTTGTGCCTTTGGACTGTTGGACGCCGCCATGCTTTCGCGAGAAATCGCTTCCCGAAACATCACGGCACTGCGGCTGACCCCGTGGCGCATGGTGCTGCTTGAGGGGGCGCAGATGCCGCAGGGGGCGGGATTTATCACCACGCCCGACGATCCGCTGATGCGCGCCAGCGCCTGCTCCGGTGCGCCGTTCTGCGCTTCTGCCACTGTGTCCACCCGCGACATCGCGCGCCAGCTTGCGCCGCGCACCACCGGCACGCTGCATGTGTCGGGCTGTTCCAAAGGCTGCGCCCGCAGCGCACCCGCTGATGTAACGCTGGTGGGCCGCGACGGTGCGTTCGACCTTGTGCGCGAGGGCACCGCCCGAGACACCCCAGACCAACGCGGGCTAACGCCCAAAGACCTCACTTCCGGAGCACCGTTTTCCCTATGATCCACACCTATGAAACCGACGGCGCCGCGATCTATGCGCAGTCCTTTGCCATCATCAGGGCCGAAGCCGACCTCGACCGCTTTTCCCCCGACCAAGAGCCGGTTGCCGTGCGGATGATCCATGCCGCCGGAATGGTCGGACTGGAACAACACCTGCGCATGTCGCCCGATTTTACCGCTGCCGCGCGGGCAGCACTGGCGGGTGGTGCACCGGTGCTGTGCGATGCGCATATGGTCAGCGAAGGCATCACCCGCAGCCGCCTGCCTGCGGACAACGCCGTTATCTGCACCCTGCGCGACCCGTCAGTGCCCCACCGCGCGCGGGCCATGTCCAACACACGATCTGCCGCCGCGCTGGAATTGTGGCGTCCTCATCTGGGGGGTGCGCTTGTGGCCATCGGCAATGCGCCCACGGCGCTGTTTCACCTGCTGAACATGCTGGCCGACCCCGACTGCCCGCGCCCTGCGGCGATCATCGGCTGCCCCGTCGGCTTTGTCGGCGCGCGCGAAAGCAAGGATGCCCTATGGGCCAGCCAACCGGTGCCCTGCTGCATCGTCAAGGGCCGCTTGGGCGGCAGCGCGATCACCGTTGCTGCCGTCAACGCCATCGCGAGCCGCGCGGAATGATCCCGCACAGCCCCACCGGCACGATCCACGGCGTCGGGCTTGGCCCCGGTGCGGCCGATCTGATGACCCTGCGCGCGCACCGCCTGCTGTCGGACGCGCGCTATATCGCGTATTTCCGCAAAGCAGGACGCGCGGGCCGTGCGCGCAAAACAGTCGACGGGATATTGCCCTGTGATGTCACTGAATTTCCGATGGAATACCCCGTTACAACCGAAATTCCCTTGGATCATCCCGACTATAACGAAACCCTGTCAGGCTTTTACGCCACCTGCGCCACCCACCTGCGGACATTGGTCGAAACAGGCGAAGATGTTGTGGTGTTGTGCGAGGGCGATCCGTTTTTCTACGGTTCGTTCATGCATCTTTACACCCGCCTGAAAGACAGCGTGCCGGTGCAGGTGGTGCCCGCCATCACCGGGATGTCCGCCGCTTGGACAGCAACCGGCCTGCCGATCACTTGGGGCGATGATGTGCTAAGCGTGGTCATGGCAACATTGCCAGCGGCCGATCTGGTGCGCCACATGCAATCTGCAGATGCGCTGGTGGTGATGAAAATAGGACGCAACATCGACAAGGTGCGCAGCGCCCTGAAGGCCGCAGGCAAATACGACGACGCGTGGCTGGTGGAATGCGCCAGCCTGTCCGAACAAACGGTGCAAAAGCTGTCACAGGCCGAAGGTCGGGTGACGCCCTATTTTTCGATCGTGCTGGTGCATGGTCAGGGGCGACGCCCGTGACCGGCGCGCTGTTTATCGCAGGGCTGGGGCCGGGCAACGCGGATATGATTACGCCGCAGGTTGCCGATGCACTGGCGCAGGCCTCCGATATTGTCGGTTATGCCCCCTATGTCGACAGGGTGCCCGCGCGGCAGGGGCTGACGTTGCACCCATCCGACAACAGGGTCGAGCTTGAACGCGCGCAACACGCACTTGAAATGGCGGCGGCGGGGCGGCGGGTGGTGGTTGTATCCTCCGGCGATCCGGGCGTGTTTGCAATGGCCGCAGCCGTTTTTGAAGCGGTCGAAGCCGGCCCGCAACACTGGCGCGCCCTGCAAATCGAAGTACTGCCGGGCATCACGGCGATGCTGGCGGCATCCGCACGGGTAGGCGCGCCACTGGGCCACGATTTCTGCGCCATCAACCTCAGCGACAATCTCAAACCGTGGGCCTTGATCGAAAAACGGGTGCGGCTGGCCGCCGAGGCAGATTTTGCCATGGCCTTTTACAACCCCAGATCCAAATCACGGCCCGACGGTTTTGCCCGCGTGCTGAAGCTGCTGAACGATGCCTGTCAGGACACGCGTCCGGTCATCTTTGCCCGCGCCGTGTCCACCCCCCAAGAAGATATCCGCATCGTGCCCCTGCCCGATGCCCGTCCCGAAATGGTCGATATGCGCACAATGGTTCTGGTTGGCACCTCGGCCACGCGGCTCATCGGGCGCAACGGGCTGCCATTTGTCTATACACCCAGATCGGTGTCCGCCGGAACTGGGGCCGCGTGATGCAGCCATGCCAGAACATCCCTTGGCGTATGGGCCAGCCGCCGCTGTGGCAGGGTGGGCCGGTCAATCATGACAACGGGCAGACCCAGTTCGCGCGCCGCTGTAATCTTGGCCTCGGCCCCCGAGCCACCGGCATTCTTCGACACAACAAGCGTAATCTTGTGGCGCTGCATCAGGGCCAGATCGTCCGCCACCGTGAACGGGCCACGATCCTGCACCACAACATGGTCGGCAAAGGGCAGCGCAACGGCGGGCGCATCAATCATGCGCAGCAGATAGAAGTGCTGCGGATTGGGCGCAAAGTCGGCCAGATGCATCCGGCCCACTGCCAGCATGACACGCTGGGCGGGCCGGTTCAGCGCCGCAACCGCACCGGCAATGTCCGGCACGACGGTCCAGTTGTCGCCGCTGCGCGCCTGCCACGGCGCGCGGGTCAATGCGATCAGCGGCACACCTGCCTTAGCACAGGCCAGAACCGCATTGCGGCTCATCTGCGCAGCGAACGGATGGGTGGCGTCAACGACATGGGTGATGCGATGGGTCCGCAAGTATTCAACCAGCGCCGCCGCCCCGCCAAAGCCCCCGACGCGGGCGGGCAGCGGTTGCGTTACCGGCTTTTCCACGCGGCCTGCATAAGAAACCACACCCGAAATCCCCGCATCGAACAGGGTTTTGCACAGGGCGGTGGCCTCGGTCGTGCCGCCCAGCACAAGAAGGTTGGGTATCATGTCTGACATTGCGTGGCTGTCCATCGTTGGTCTGGGCGAAGATGCGCCGGACGGGCTGTCAGGTGCAAGCCTGCACGCCTTGCGCAACGCCGAATTCGTAATCGGCCCTGAACGTCATCTGGGGTTGCTGCCCGATCTGGACGCCATGAAAATCCCGTGGCCGGTGCCCTTTGCCGATGGCATCGACCAACTTCTGGCCCTGCGCGGGCGGCGGGTTGTGGCGCTGGCCTCGGGCAATCCGTTCTGGTTCGGGGCGGGCAGCAGCATTGCGCGGCATCTTGCAGCACACGAATGGGTGGCCCTGCCTGCACCGTCGGTCTTTGCTTGGGTGGCGGCGCGCATGGGCTGGCCGCTGGAACAAACAGGCTGTTGCGGCCTACACGCGGCCCCTTTTACGCACCTGCGCCCCGCTCTGGCACAGGGCGCGCGGCTGATCGTCCTGCTGCGCGACGGACCTGCGGTTGCCGGACTTTGCGCCTATCTGACCGCCCAGGGGTTCGGCCCTTCGCAGCTAAGCCTGTTTGAATCCGCAGGCGGCCCCCGCGAACGGCGCACCGATCTGCTGGCCGGTGATCCGCCGCAGCACACCTTTGCCCACCCCGTCACTGCCGCCGTGCAAGTCTGCGGCAGCGGCGACAGCCTGCCGCTCGCGGCTGGCAGGCCGGACCACTGGTTTGACAGCGACGGCCAGATGACAAAACGGCCCATGCGCGCCCTGACCCTTTCGGCGCTGGCCCCGGTGCCGTTTGCGCATCTGTGGGACATCGGCGGCGGCTCGGGGTCGATCGCCATTGAATGGCTGCTGTCGCACCCGACGGTCCGCGCCACCACGATCGAACAACACGCAGACCGTGTAAAACAGATCAATGACAATGCGCACCAACTTGGTGTGGACAGGCTACGCGTGGTCCACGGAACCGCCCCGCAGGCACTTGACGGGCTGGATGCGCCCGATGTGGTCTTTGTCGGCGGCGGCCTGACCCAAGGCCTGCTTGACCAGCTGACAGGGCAGCTTGCACAGGGCACGCGCATCGTGGCCAACGCCGTGACACTGGAAAGCGAAAGCCTGCTGGCACAGGCGCAACACCGGCTGGGAGGCGATCTGTTACGGATCGAACTGGCACAATCGGCCCCGCTGGGCGGCAAACGCGGCTGGAAGGCCAGCTATCCGCTGGTGCAATGGAGCATCACGCTATGATCGTCGCAGGCATGGGATTTCGCGCAGACGCGACGCTGAACAGCCTGCGCAGCGCGCTGGCGCTGGCCTGTGGCACACACAGGCCCGATCTGATCGCCACGGCCGCAGGCAAGGAAAACCACGATGCCCTGCGGGCGCTGGTGGCAGAATTGCAGGTGCCGTTGCACGCCGTGCCGCAGGCCACGCTGGCTGCGCAATCCACCCCTACCCTATCCCCCGCGGCCCAAGCGGCCCGTAATACCGGCAGCGTGGCCGAAGCCGCCGCACTGGCCGCAGCCGGTTCGGGCGCGCATCTGCTGGCACCGCGCCACATCTCGACCGACCGCATGGCAACCTGTGCCGTGGCAAAAGGAACACTGACATGACAATACACTTCATCGGCGCCGGCCCCGGCGCGCCCGATCTTCTGACATTGCGAGGGCGCGATCTGATCACTGCCTGCCCTGTCTGTCTTTATGCGGGGTCGCTGGTGCCCGACGCCATCCTAAGCCACTGCCCACCCGATGCGCGGGTGGTGAACACCGCCGCGATGGATCTGGATGCGATCATCGCCGAAATGCAGCAGGCCGATGCGGCGGGGCAGGATGTGGCGCGGCTGCACTCGGGCGACCTGTCGGTCTGGTCGGCCATGGGTGAACAACTGCGTCGCCTGCGCGCGCTCAATATCCCCGTCAGCGTGACACCGGGCGTACCGTCTTTTGCCGCCGCTGCGGCGGCGCTGGGGGCGGAACTGACCCTGCCGGAACTGGCGCAATCGGTGGTTCTGACGCGCACATCAGGGCGCGCCTCGGCCATGCCAAAGGGTGAGACGCTGGAGAATTTCGCAGCTACCGGCGCCACGCTGGCCATCCACCTGTCAATCCAGAATCTGGACCATGTGACCGGAACACTTATCCCCGCCTATGGCGCAGATTGCCCTGTTGCCATCGTCTATCGCGCCAGCTGGCCGGATGAGCGCATTCTACGCGGCAAACTTGGCGACATCACGGCACAGCTTGATCCTGCCATCACACGCACCGCCCTGATCCTTGTCGGTCCGGCCCTCGGCGGTGAGAGTTTTGCCGAAAGCTGTCTGTACTCTGCGTCCTATGACCGCCGCTATCGCCCCCTTGATGCCGCAAGCCCGTGGGCAGACTGGAGCCACGGCGATGACTGACGCCCCCGGACTGCTGATTTCCGCCCCCGCATCCGGCACAGGAAAAACGACTGTAATGCTGGGCCTTCTGCGCGCTCTCGCGCAAGACGGGCTGACGGTGCAGGCGTTCAAGTCGGGGCCGGATTACATCGATCCGGCCTTTCACCGCGCCGCAAGCGGGCGCATGTCGTTCAACATCGACACATGGACAATGGGTGCGGGCCTGCTGGGTGCCATTGCGGCGCAGGCGACTGGCGCGGACATCTGCATCGCAGAGGGGTCGATGGGGCTGTATGACAGCGTTGCCACACGCGGCCAAAGCGGCTTTGGCGCCAGCGCAGAAACCGCCGCGTTGATGGGATGGCCCGTTGTGCTGGTGGTGGATGTCAGCGGACAGGCACAATCGGCGGCGGCTGTGACCTTGGGGTTCAAACTTTACAATCCCGACCTGCCCTTTGCGGGTGTCATCCTCAATCGGGTCGCCTCGGCGCGGCACGAACGGCTGGCACGGCTGGGTATGGAAAAGGCAGGGCTAACCGTGTTCGGCGCGCTGCCCCGACAGGGTGATCTGACACTGCCCGAACGCCATCTGGGGCTGGTGCAGGCGGCAGAACATCCCGATCTTGTGTGGTTGCCCGGCGGTTATCCCGAACTGCACGCGGGCCGTCTGGCCGCAGCACAAACCTTTGCCAAAGGATTGCGCGAACACGCCAGAACGCGGCCCGTGCATGGCGAGTGCGGCGGCTATATGGCGCTGGGTCAGGCGTTGATCGACAAGGAAGGCAACCGGCACCGGATGGCAGGCCTGCTGGGTCTTGTCAGCAGCTACGAAACCCGCAAATTTCACCTTGGATACCGTCAGGCCACCCTGCGTGCCGCCATGGCGGGACATGCGAAGGGTGCGCGTTTGCGCGGGCACGAATTCCACTACTCGACCATCATCGAACAGCCCGACACACCGCTTGCCGATGTGGCCGATGCCGACGGCGTTCCGGTCCCCGAAACCGGATCGTGCCGAGGTACTGTGACGGGTACGTTTTTCCACCTTGTGACGGCGGAGCAGGATTGATGGCAGGTTTTGTCAGTTTTGTCGGCTCAGGTCCGGGAGACCCCGAACTCCTGACGCTAAAAGCCGTGAACCGGCTGAAACAGGCGGATGCCGTGCTGTTCGACGATTTGTCATCGGGTCCGATACTGGCACATGCACGCGCCGGTGCCGATCTGGTGAGCGTGGGCAAACGGGCGGGGCGCGCCTCGCCCAAACAGGATCATGTCAGCCGGTTGTTGCTGGAATATGCACAAACTGACCAGCGTGTCGTGCGGCTGAAATCCGGCGATAGTGGAATCTTTGGCAGGCTTGAGGAAGAACTGGGGGCCCTGCGCGAGGCGGGCATCCCCTATGAGATTATTCCGGGCGTGCCCTCAGCCATAGCCGCCGCTGCCGCAGCGGGCATTCCCCTGACCCGCAGACTGACCGCGCGGCGTGTGCAATTCGTCACGGGCCATGACATCAGCGGACAGCTTCCGCAGGATCTGAACCTGCCCGCCCTGACCGATCCGACAGCGACAACCGTTGTTTTTATGGGTAAACGCACCTTTCCCGAACTCTACCGCCTGCTGAACGCGCACGGACTGTCCGCCGACACGCCCGCCCTTCTGGCTGAGGATGTATCGGGGCCACAACAACGCCTGACACGCTGCAGCATCGCTGCCTTGGCCGACAGGCTGGAAAACACAATCTCGGATGCACCCGCGCTGGTGCTTTATGGTCCACTGGCCGTGTTTTAACCTTTGGGACAAGGGATTTATCGTTGCCGCGAGTGCGCAACTGTCCTAGGATCAGCGCACGGTGTCGCGTAACAGCGACTTAAAAGGGAACCAAGTGAAACGCTTGGACTGCCCCCGCAACTGTAAGCGGCGAGCGCGCGGGAAACACCACTGGCCACCCGGCTGGGAAGGTCCCAAGCGCCCCGACCCGCAAGTCAGGAGACCTGCCGTAAAACCACAGGGCCTAGTGCCTATTACATAT
The DNA here is from genome assembly GCF_002222635.1 of Pseudosulfitobacter pseudonitzschiae. Classification (NCBI taxonomy): domain Bacteria; kingdom Pseudomonadati; phylum Pseudomonadota; class Alphaproteobacteria; order Rhodobacterales; family Roseobacteraceae; genus Pseudosulfitobacter; species Pseudosulfitobacter pseudonitzschiae. The sequence goes on from NZ_CP022415.1 coordinate 2,806,731, forward strand.
CCATCGCCGCCGGAGGGGCGGCCACATAAGGACGGTTATAATGCATATCGAACCCGGCGTCGTAGATGGCGCCAAAATGGTCTTTGCCTATGGAACGGCAGCGGCTGCAGCCGGTTATTCCGCGAAACTTGTCGCTGCGGATTTGGCCCGAAACGACCTTCCAACCTTTGTCATCCGCACGGTGCTTGCCACCGCCGGCGTGTTCGTCTTCTTCGAGGTCCTTCCACATTTCGCGGTGGGTGTATCCGAAGTTCACCTGATACTGGGCACCACGCTGTTCTTGCTGCTGGGGGCTGCCCCGTCTGCCATCGGTCTGGCGCTTGGCCTGCTGGTCCAGGGCATGTTCTTTGCCCCGACCGACCTGCCGATGTATTTCGTAAACGTCACCACACTGCTGGTGCCGCTGTTTGCCATCGACGCACTGGCCGGACGGGTTGTTCCAAAGGACACGGCCTATGTGGATCTGTCGTATACCCATGTGCTGAAAATGTCGGGTGTCTATCAGGGCGGTATCGTGGCTTGGGTCGCCTTCTGGGCAATCTACGGCCAAGGCGCAGGCGCGGACAATCTAAATGCCGTCTGGACCTTTGGCGCGGCCTATATGCTGGTTATTCTGGTCGAACCGCTTGTCGATCTGGCTGTGCTGGCGGCCGCCAAGACCCTGCATAAGGGCAAAGGGTGGGGAATTTTTACCGATCGCCTTTATTACGCCGCATAACTGAATAGAATCAAGCACTTCCGGGTCCGGCAATGGGCCCGGATTTTTTTATGGATAACGATATGCTCAAAGATCTGTGGCTGATTGGTATCGGGACAGGTAGTCTGGGCCACCTTACGGCTGAGGGCGCGCAGGCGTTAAAGGATGCTGCTATCATCCTCGTCCCGCAAAAAGGGGACGGGAAGACCGACCTTGCCGAGATTCGTCACCGAATTATCGCTGCCAGTGATACAACGGCGAAGGTGATCGGCTTTGAATACCCGGTGCGCGACCTTGAACAGCCTTATCTAGACGGCGTCGACGCATGGCATGACGATATCGCACGACGTTGGCAGGCGGCTCTGGCGAGCACACAAGTGTCCGGGCCGGTTGCCATGCTCGTGTGGGGCGATCCTGCCCTATACGACAGCACAATCCGGATCGCAGCCCGGTTGGCACCGCAGCCGTCGGTGCGTGTGGTGCCGGGGATTAGTGCCATTCAAGCGCTCACAGCAGCCCATACTCTGCCTTTGAACACCATCAATGGCGTTGTGGCTATCACCACAGGGCGCCGTTTGCGCAACGCGGGCTGGCCAGAGGGAGCTGAGACGGTCGTTGTCATGCTGGACGGGGAGTGCAGCTTTACCCGTCTGCCGCCTGAAGGGCTGATGATCTGGTGGGGTGCATTTCTGGGCATGGAAGAACAAATACTAGATCATGGCTTAGTACAGGATGTAGCAGATCGGATCATTTCCACCCGTCAACTCGCTAGAAATGAACACGGGTGGATTATGGATATTTATATTTTGCGAAGGGATTACGTTCAGAACGCAGCGTAATGGGAAGGGGTCTCCTCCTTGAAAAGAGGGTTCTCTCGCCAACGCCGGTCATTCTCTTGGACGAGGCACATATCCTCTTTTGACACCACGTCCGTGTCTCGATATATGGTGATCCACTTGTTCAGCGTCGACATGCCGACACCGAGATCATCAGCCACCTGCTTTCGCTTCGGCCCATAGGTCAGCGCGACGCGCACCGCATCTTGCAGGAATTCATTCGTCCGCTTCAGTCCCATAGTTCGTCTCCTTTGTTGCAGCAAATACTATCAAAGGAGCGGCATCAAACCGCGACTGGCCCCTACAGCCGACACTGAGCAGCAGGAGTAACGAGTGGTTTGCCATTCTTAACATGGCGCATCGCCAGATTGCGCCCCATTCGTCCATTGGCGAGATAGCGGGCTGCGGGTGGTGAGATTTTGGCATCTTTCAGTTCGGGAAAGAGATTAAGAATCTCTTCGCGTGCTTCGTTGCTGACAGATTTCAAAGCTTCCGGCCCCGTGTACAAGCTTTCCGTTTCTGCTCCGTTCGAATAAACCACCTCATGCTGATCAAACAGCATATGGTAATACTTGAAGCTTGTAATATCTTTCGCGACCTCAATTCCGTCGATTTCACACAACTGCTTTGCCGCTATCAAAACCTCATCGGCGCCGAACATTCGGCGGGCGATTTTGGAACGCACCAGGACTCGGTGCTGCGGCGATACCAACAGGTCGGTAATGGGGGAGCAATCTCCCAGCGTGCCTGCCTTAATGCGGATAGGGTTTAGATTAGGTGCAGAAGCAATATCTGCCTGCGAAAGTTCCCGTGCGCCAATCCAGCGAATGGGCCGAAAGCCGTGGTCAAGGGTTGCAACCAAATCGCCGATCCGGAGAGCTTCGATTGGGCGCTCGCCCTTTTGTGTCAGAATCATTGTGCCTTCGGCAAAGCAAATCAACAATGTTCCGGCATCGGCAACGTAGTTCACCAGTGGCTTGCTGGTACTGTCCAGATTCAAGCTTCTGTTCGACGTACCTATCCACGTCGGATTGCCATTGATCATGAAGAAATCATGATCACTCACCGAAGAAGGATTTTCGCCCGAGCTGGACGGCACTACCTGCACCCAGCCAGTATCGGGATGGAAAAACTCCCAACTGTCATCCGCATTGTCCGGATCTTGCAACAACCAGCCAGTGTATTCTTGGCCGTCGACTTCATAGGTCATTACAGTGAGATCGTTTCGTGGAACTTCTCCCGAAACAGTCCAAGACTCTGTCCCGGCAGGCGTAAGTGTTCCATCTGGTTGTACCTGAAAGAACTGCCAGGTGGCAGTATCCCCGAGCAACATATAGGAATTGCCATCGCCGATGTCTGGGGCGGCCAAAAGGCGGTCATTGCCGCCACCGCCAACCACACCTCCGGTGAAAATACTGTTGTCAGCGTGAATGACAGCGCCCGGAGTTCCGGCGAAATAGACGGGCTCCGCAAGCTGCGGCGCACCGTTCTCGTCGAGAACCAATTCTGCCCGCGCGAACTCGTCCGTCGCGGAGCTATAGACGAAGGTCTTGCCATTAACCGTCGCACTCTGAATGCCCTGTTCGGTATTGCCGTTAAACAACTCGAACAGCGCCCTGTCATCATCAGGGGTTGCCCCGCTTGAATATAGCAGTTCGGTGGTGTGGCCAAATGTTCCATCGGGATTGATTGCGGTCAAATTTCCCGCACCGTTGGTATTTGTATTCCCCGGTGCGCCCACCTGCATGAGGACCGGTGTTCCATCAGATGTGTAGACCACCGAAAAATTACCAGCCTCCACCGCATAGTCAGAGTCCTGATTGATATTAACCAGGTCGGGGTCGCTCTCTACAGTGTCGTCTTGTGATCCAGGCCTGTTCGTAGCATCCCACACCCGTGCATCCGCAGATGAGGCGTTTCCAGTGTCATCTATGGTGTAATTGACCCTGCCACTAAACTGATCAAAATCACCATCATTGTCGTAATCAGAAGTTGGGGATGTATATTGGACAGTCAGAACATCCCCTGCAGTGGTGGAAACCATTTCAAGGTTTGCGGTCACACCAGAGGGATAGCTGAATGTATTACCCGCAGTATCGGCGAAGCTGCTCTGAATATCCTGTATTTCGACGGTCGTATTGCCGTCTGAATCACGGTTCACGACATAGGTTACCAATGCGCTGTGCTGCGCCGTCTCTTCCAGCGCAGTTTCCGGATCATCAATGCTCGCCCGGATATTGTTGTGAATCGTATAAATGTAAACGGGACCGTCGGGATCGGCTTGATACTTTACGTTATCGTTTGTTTCATTCGAAGTACCGTTACTGTGCAGCCCGCTCCGAATCGTGTAGCTGGTTCCATCGTTCGGGTCAGTCCAAGTTGCAGTTGTACCTGTCTCTCCGTTTGGGTTGATCAATTCGGCGAGTGATATTTTTGATGGTTGGTCGAAAATTTCTGCCATAATTAAAGCTCCGTCAAAATCTGCTGCATTCTTCACTTGCCCCTTTTCCCTAGCACTGGCTTAGATGCCCAAATCCAGCGAAGGCAGGCGTCCCATTCCCCGCAGATATTTGTCCTGCTATCTCTGTGGCGAGTGTGCCAAGGGCGACCTAACAATTAAGGGCAGCAATAACCGCGCGCTTGGACAGCTACTAAATTGGCTTCAATTGGACTGGCAATGAATGGAGATCACAATTTACGCATTGTGGATAAAGCTGCTCTCCTTCTGGATAGCCGCTCAACTTCTAGCTGTTTCCTTGACACGCAATGTGGCGCAACCTACACCTGTGGCGAGACGTCCCCTTGCCCCACTGTCGTCAGGCCGTGCGGATAATCTCGGCCAATATCGAGGGCATTGAAGCGGCTCACGAGAGCGACAACGAACTCTCCTCGACTTCTGCAGTCAAGAGGTAGTTCGGCTACTACCGTAGGCGTAAAAGTGACGCGCAGTCTTACGGTTTTGGCCTCGAAATTGAAGTAAGACGTGCACGAGAGAGTGTTTCTTTAGGATACTCCCCAAATCTTCGGAAATATTCACTTGCGAACCGGCTCAAATGGGTGATGCCACACTCTAGGGCGATCGTCGAAACTTGGTCATCAGAATGCGGTTGGCTAAGTCGACTGTACGCATAACCCAGTCGAACTTTTGCTATCATCTGTCGTGGAGACATTTGGAAAACGCTACTGAATGCAGTCTGAAGACTTCGGACACTCATACCGAGCTCTCGGGCCATATCAGCAACACGAAGCGGTTCATGAAAACGTTCATGAATAAGGGCTTCTGCAAGCCTTGCCCTCTTAACATCTCGCAGGTCCGAAAGTTGGGGTTCTTCAGCTTTCCCCGCTCTAAATATTGTATCCTTGAGGCATTCTTCGAGCAAAACCTCCATACCTTCAAGATATCGATCAGAAGGAGAAACGGGAGAGCTCGGGCTCAACTCATCAGCTACCAACTGAAGGTAACGAGCTAGGCGAAAATTGTATGGGTCTCGAAATTCCATTTCTATACCGTATGGAATTTTATTCAAAACTTGGTTTGAATAAATTCCGTCAACCTCACTATACAAATTCAGCGTTTCTGGAAATTGAAAAATCAAACACTGGCAGAACTCATCATTCATCGGGTCAACAACCGACCAACGATCACAGGGGCGGCTTAAAAGTGCGCTTTCGCCAGCACTTGCCCAGACTTCCAAATCAGTCATACGATATCCAACACGACCATTAATGGGTAGAAGCAATGCGCAAGAATCGTGAACACTGATTTCAAGCTCATGCCCTGTGGAGAATAAACGCGTAAGACGAAATCCTGACTTCGGCAGTACGACAGATTCCTCGGTCAATTTCACTCGTTCTGAGATGAAATTGAACTTATTAGCACGGCCAAACATAGGGCTTTCCCACGCCTTGGCTTGAGAATCAATGATTGTTGCTGTTCGAAACATCGCCACTTACTTTTGTCCCCCATAAAATGAGAAGCAGACAACTTATCACACTACTTGCTTTAGCAAAGCTCCTATACGATATACGTACAGGTTGCTGATTTTTCAATACAATCGATTCCTCAGAAGCTTGCGTGTGATAACGCAAAATTGAACAAACCCTTCAACGTCCGCCAATCTAAGCGCTAGATCACAACAACGGCTTCAACTATTCATACCTTTTGCCCGAAATTTTTCGGGTGTTTCGGCTCAGAACATCGCGTGGCTCTGGTAGCTATTGAAAAACTTCGCGCCAGGTACGGCCTTCGCTAAAGAGTCCGATTTGACCGATTGTCAACGCCCCCACTTCACTGGCGATCCTCTCAATTCCAGTATCGATTTCCGGAGACGGCGAGCCAATTTGGCGGCAGAGAAAATGACTATAATTTCAACATACAGCTCAAACCCAAAGTTACTCACAACCAAAAAAATCCGTGAGTGGGTAGGTGCATAGAATCAGAAACAAGATGAAAATAAAAATTAACTAGTCACGCATAATCCATAAAAGAACCAAGCGACTAGTTGCCACAAAAATTACGATAGCTACCCCCGAAAAGTATATCATTAACGATGAACTAACTTCGCCCCCCGTAGAAAGAGAAATGGAAAGTATCGCTGTGAGCGCAAGATATGTAAGTGTAATTTCCATAGTATATAAAATCTCAATATACGGATCTAACTTTTTTTGATGAGCGCGATGTGCATATTATACCCTCCACGTCGATCATCTCGGATTCCGACATAAAAATTTCAAAGTACTCTATTTCAGGATACGGGAATTCCTCAATAGAGATTCCAAAATTTGGAAGATTTGATGCTTTCACCCATTCACAAACAGGGTACCGATTGGCGGCCTGACTTTTCGCGATCATTATTTGTTGTGAAGAGCTTACCACCACGCTGCGTGATGGAAACTGCTTTCCAAGTGCCAACATTGGAACGACAACTGGCCGTTGGTGCTCCTTCCAATCACTGCCCAAGTTTAACTTTAACACATGCTGATATACTTTTTTTATCTGACACAATTTTCCAGACAGTGGCGCGTGAACATACTCACCTACACGCAAGTTTTCCACTCTGCGCGCGCCCCTAGCTGAGTCAATTATAACTTTAGAACCTCGTGCAATCACGCTGCCACCTCCTTAAGTTGTCCTGCTCTTTGGGATTCCTCAAAAATTCGAAGAGTTACAGGTTCAACTAGATGACGCTCACTATTCCGGTGATTTTCGATAAATTTTTTTATCAAAGACTCTTCTCTAATCACCATGCGCGCCAAACTACTTGATTGCTTATCCTTCGGAACAATTGAACACTTCAATGATAGTTTTTCGGTTCTGTCGACGGTCTCTATTTTGAATTCCGGTGAATCTAAGAACAAACATTCACTTATTGAACCGCTGGCATAGATTAGTGCGTGTTTTTCCAAAATGAGGTGAAAATACTCTACCTCTTTGACGCTGTAGTCAAACTTAACACCTTGGCACCCCACTAGATCTTTGGCTGAAACAAGTATTTCGCTCTCCCCAAAAACATTATAGGCAATACGGGATGAGATATAAACTCGATGTTGGGATGAAACATATAGATCTTTTTCTGGCAGGTTTGGAGTTAGAGCGTTCTTGCTAATTACAACCGGATACAATTCAGGGTTATTCTTTAATGCTTGGCTATTTATCTTAGTAGACGAAACATATTGAACTTTTTTATAACCAGCATCCAACGTCAGAATCAAATCACTTGATTTAATATTCTCAACACGAACTTCTCCGCTCAGAGTTTTTACTCGCACCCCCCGGGCAAAACCACCTATTTGGAGTTGCTCCTGAATGGCGCTGCTCATACTTTGCGAGCTTGCCAAGTTTGTAGAGGGACTCACCTTAACGGGAGCAGGTTCCTCTACTGTATGATCTTTCCTGACAGACCGGCCATATACTTCTAACACGCCCTGAATTTCCGAGGCGTAGAGATTGGGAGTGAGTAATTCATCACTCGATTCGACGCCAAGCTGGCCCGGATCGTCAACTATCAGTTTTTCAACAGCAACTCTATCTGCCCAGGCAATTGATACAACATCAGGCAAATGCCGGGGGATATTATAAATTTCGCCACCAAAATAACCTACATCACTCATGCTGCCATTATATACTGGAGAGCCTTCAACAGAACCGCTTCGCCCCCCCCTCCTGATAGATCGCCTGACTGTATTTGACTTCACTTTTAATGTTGCACGTAGCCATATCCTCCGGTGAGTTCAGTAAAAGTCCCTTACCAGTTGCCCATGTCCACGAGGTATGTTGTGCCATATTATCCTCACCCTGACTAAACCGCCCCTGTAGGTGATTTCATAAAGCCAATGTGTGGTGAGTTAACAATAGGTATAGACTACCATTAACGCATAACGGCTAAAGCTGTTCGCTTTTGGGATGATTGCTTAGCTTTTAACACGGCTTTGTTGGTGGCGTGGATGTCCCGCCCGACAGCATCGCAATGTGCCATTGTGGTGAGTGTTAGAGCCATCACAAAAGGAAAGAGCATCCATGTCCGAAGTTACTATTATCGGTGTCAACCTGGCAAAGCGCGTTTTCCAGTTGCACGGTGCGCGCAGTGACGGTTCGGTCGCGTTTCGCAAGAAACTGTTGCGGGGGCAGTTGCTCGCGTTCGTAGCACAGCAGCCCAAGGGCCCGATCGCCATGGAGACATGTGCGACGACGCATGGCTGGGCTCGGGCATTCGAGGGAGCGGGGTACGGTGTGCGCCTGATCCCGCCAATCTATGTGAAGCCGTTCGTAAGACGCCAGAAGAATGATGTGGCCAACGCAGAAGCCATCGTAGAGGCTGCATTCCGCCCAACTATGCGCTTTGTCGCAGTGAAGACCGAAGATCAGCAGGCCCGCGCCATGCTGTTTCACACGCGGCAGATGTTCGTCGCCCCCCACCCAGATGATCAACGCTTTGCGTGGCCACCTCGCCGAACACGGATTGATCGCCGCCCGGGGGCCTGCTCATCTCAAGACAATCGTAGATGATGACATCTGCGCTGTTGTCCGATTGGCGCGCACGCACATCACGCACCGTTGCCACACAGCCATCATCGACTAGCAGGCCACTCCGATCATACCGATCCGAAAGAACGGGCGACCATGAAAAAAGGGGCGCCCTGCCGCAATTACCAGATAAGATCCCCTGCGCGCGACACTGACTACGGCAGTGCGTACTGGAAGTACTACACAGGATACCACAACCGATGCAAATCGAGACAAAGGCGCACTGCTTCAAGGCTTTCGGCGAGCACGTCGCCGCAAGAGACCTCGAACGTCAAATTGCCGAAATTCAGAACCGCATCACACTGTGAACTGCTGCTCGGCCCTCGGAACGGCTGAGATGGTTTGTATCGGCTAATGCTGACGGGGTAAGGGCTAACATATCCAAGGCTTGAGTTGTGCAACAACGCCATGCCGAGACTAAACTACTAGGGACTGTCCCATCCAGTTGTTGGAATTTGAAGTTCACTCACAGTTACTTTGCTTCAAATTCGGGAAGATCCTTTACGCAGTTGCGCAGGATCCGGACGAAAGTCTGACGTTCCAATTCAAGGCCACGCCGGTTGTGGGTCACAATATAGTAGGAGGTGCGAATTTCGGGTTCAAAAGGACGCGAAACAACGGACCCCGCAGGCCATAACCTTGCGCTGAAGGGTTCGATGACCCCAATAGCAAGCCCTTGGGCAATTAGGGAATAGGCTGTGAGCGACGTGTCGACTTCATAGGACTCTTTGAATGGCACCTTCCTGTCTCCAAGGATCTTAAAAACCTCGCTCCAGCTGGCAGGGCCATCGGACATGATGCGCAAGACAGTCTCTCCGGCGAGGTCTTGCGCGGACGTCACGGATTTGGAGGCCAGCGGATGCGACGCCGGCGCGACACAAACCTGCCGCACATGACCGATAAGTTCGCGTTTGCTGCCGGGCACTTTCGGGATCTGCGATCCAATTGCGATGTCGACCGAAGCGTTTTGCAGCCGCAAGATAATCTGTGACAGTCGGTGTGAATGCACGACGACTTTAACTTCGGGAAAGCGGGCCTTGAACGCCTTTAGCACGGGCGGCAGGAGAGTTGCCGCAAGCGAATGTGTTACCGCTACCCGCAGTACCTGACCTCCCTCGCCGCGGATGTGTTTCGCGGTATTCTCCAGTCGTTGAATGCCCATGAAACTTTCTTCAACAGCTTCGAAAAAAGCCAATCCGTTAGGGGTGGGCACAAGGGTTCCTTGCTTGCGGTTGAACAAACTGAACTTCAGTTCGGCTTCAAGGTAGGAAATCAAGCGGCTGACGGCTGGCTGGCTGATATGCATGGCCTGTGCTGCTGCAACCATCGAGCCGCTGTTCATCACATGATTGAAAGCTTCGAGCTGTCTGAATTTCATAAAGTCCCTATAACATTTTCTAATATATTATTAGTTAAAATAATTTGATAAGATACCAGAATCTCGACATCAACGGCACGACCCACAAGGAGATGGACGTGCCGGACGCCGTGAATAGTTTTTCAGCCACCTATGCCATCGCCCGTCAGCGTTTTTTGGATGCAGCAAAGCGAAAGGGGCTTGAGCATACGGCGGTGATGCACCCCGTGCAGGACCCGCTGTTGCCTCGTGCGGTGGTCGATATAGTTCGGATCGGGTCACGGGATGCGCGCAAGGTGTTGTTCGTGACTTCTGGCGTGCATGGAACGGAATTGACCGCGGGATCGGGCGTCCAGTTGCAACTGATCGACATCTTTGCGGACGCCTTGCCGCAAGATTGCGCGATGGTTCTGGTTCATGCAGTCAACGCTGTAGGTTGCGCACGTCTGTCGCGCACCGATGAAAACAACGTCGATCCGAACCGCAACATGGTCGCGTCCTTCGATGATCTGCCCTGGAATGACAGCTATGACGATTTGCACGCAGATCTGTGTCCGGTGCACTGGGCGCTGGATGCAGAGGTGCGGGATCGGGGTGTGCGGGACTATATCGCCAAGAACGGCGACGCCGCATTGGTTCAAAACGTCCTGAAAGGTCAGCATAGCCATCCCGAGGGCCTGTTTTTTGGCGGCACGTCAGAAAGCTGGACCGTCGCAAACCTGACCGACATAGTTAAGGATCACGGGCAGGGCGCACAACAACTGGGCATCGTAGATCTGCATACCGGCGTCGGCCCCTACGGCTTTGGCGAGGTGATGCGGATGGACCGGGCTCCGCTGGCTGGTTCAGAGTGGGAGAAGATTGGCAATCTGGTCTGCGACGTACTGGATCGTGTCGAAGCCGAGCGACCGCCGCTGAAAATCATCATGGAATACGGGACCTATCCGTTCGACCGCGTCCTGACCAACCTGCGCGCGGACAACTGGCTGCGTCATCACGGTTCGGTCCACACCCCGCAGGGGCGCAAGATCAAGATAGACTTGCAGAACGCATTGTTTGCGGATGATCCCAAATGGCTTGAGGACGTCTCTCGTCAGGGGATCGACGTGTGCCAGATGGCGCTGGACGAGATGAACGAGGTCGATGATGCCTTGCAGGCCTTTGAAAAGACGATTGCCGGTGCCACCACGCCCGACGCGATATTCCAGCATCTGGAGGCGGTGGCCCAGCAGCATGTCGGGGTAAAACTTTTTACCGTCATGGACTATGTCGCCAGTCGCAACATGGGGCGGCGTTGCTATACCAATAATCCCGAAAGTTATCCCGCCTCGGGCTGGATCGCGCTATGCGACAATAACTGGTTTGATTGTGTCATTCGCAATCATCAGACCTATGTGGCCAATGACATTGACCAGATCGCACAGGACTTTGCAGATGCGGACCTGATCGCAAGCCTTGGATGCGGTGCCATCGTCAACTTGCCGTTGCTTCAGAACGGCCAGGTCATCGCAACCGTCAACCTGCTGAACAGGGCAGGGCATTTTAACAACCAGAAGCTCGCGGATGCGCACCGTGTCCTGCTGCCCTTAGCACGCATGGCCTATCTTGCATCCAGCACGCTCGCCCCACAAACCCTACCAACGGAGTAAACAAATGACCTATTCGACACCTTCATGCCTTGCCGCAATGACCCTTGCCACTGCCATCGCCTTGCCTGCTTCGGCGGAAACCACGTTCAATCTGGCGAATGAGTATCAGGACACCACCTTTGCCGCCGTGGCCGACCATTTCTTTATCGATCGCGTTGCCGAGCTGACCGAAGGATCGGTCAAGATCGACTATTATCCGGGCAGCTCGCTGGGGTTCAAATCCGTGGACCACTTTGATTCCGTCGCTGACGGCGCAATTGACATTGCGGACACATTTATTGGCCAGCTTTCGGGGATCAACCCGGTGTTCAGTCTGCCGTCGATGCCGTTCCTTGCCACCTCCAAGGACAAGGCGCTGGCGCTCGAGGCGACTTTGCGGCCTCACTATGACAGCGTATTTGGTGATGCGAACCAGATGTATCTGTTCAGCACACCTTGGCCGCCGTCGGGGATCTGGACGGGCGAAGCATTGGAGTCCGCCGAGGCGCTGGCAGGCATGAAGGTCCGCGTCGCCGACGTGACCTCGATGCAGACTTTCAAGGAAGCGGGTGCCAACCCGTTGCAAATCAGCTGGGCCGATGTGGTTCCACAGCTGTCAGCCAACGCCATCGACGCCGTCATCTCGTCGGCCGAGGGCGGCACCAACATCAAGCTGGGTGAATTCCTGCCCTATTACACCGCCGTCGACTATGTAATCCCGGTCAACGTTGTCCACATGAACCGCGATGCCTACGACGGGCTGACCAAGGCAGAACAGGACGCGATCAGGCAAGCGGCGGCGGACACGTCCGAGTTCATCTGGGGCGAACTGGAAGAGCGTCTGAACAACACCTACGATGATCTGGCCGCTCTCAAGGTCAACGTGCAACGTGAGCCCAATACCGAGCTGATGGAGACACTGGAAGCGGCCAGCGCCGGCGCGTTGGAAGAGTGGAAAGAAAAGATGGGCCCCGAGGGTCAGGAGATTCTGGACACTTACGCAGCCGCAGCCCAGTAAGTTCGGAATCAGGGCGGCTTTTGCATCGGTTAGATCGCCCTTTTTCATCGCGATAAGGAAAGTTTCCCTCATGCCCCGATTGCTTGGCCTTTACGTGCGTTTCACCAGTCGGTTGTCGGATGTGGCTGCGCATTTTGCGATGCTCGCCATTGTTCTGATGGCGGGTCATATCCTACTTGAGATTATTCTGCGGGCGGTCTGGGCCACATCGACCTTCGTGATGGATGAATTCGTGGGCTACGAGGTGGCTGCGATGACCTTTCTGGGCTTGGGGGCTGCGCTGGATGACAAGGTTCTGCTCCGGGTCAATATCCTGCTGCTGCCGCTAAATGGCTGGGTGCGCGCCATGGCCGAAGTGCTGAACGCCATTGTTGCGCTGGCTGTGTTCGCGTTCGTCACCTTCTATCTGATCCGCCAACTGGTCCGCAGTTACGAGCGCGGGACGACGTCGATTTCGATCCTGGAAGTGCCTTTGTGGCTCCCGCAGGGGCTGGTTGTGATCGGTCTGCTTGTGTTCTGTATCCAACTGACCGGCCTTATCGCACAGGCGTTGCATGTGCCCAAAGAAATCGAGTGAGGTGTCGCAATGGGTCCCTATGAAATAAGCCTATTCGTTCTGGTCCTGCTAGTGGTCACCCTTGGCTCCGGCATCTGGATCATGGCTTCGCTGGTAATCGTCGGATTGGTGAGTCAGTACATCATCGCCGATTTTAGCTTTGTGAAAATGGGGACGATTTCCGCCACAATTATTTCGCGCAATTCGATGTCATGGGAGTTGTCTGCGATCCCGTTGTTCATCTGGATGGGCGAGCTTCTGTTTCGCACGCGGCTGTCCCAATCAATGTTCGAAGGGCTGACGCCCTTCGTGAACCGCATTCCTGGGCGGTTGCTGCACACCAGCGTTCTGGGCTCGACCATGTTTGCCGCGGTATCAGGGTCGAGTGCCGCGACCACTACAACCGTGGGCCGCATCACGGTGGGCGAGTTGTTGGGGCGCGGCTACGACCGGGCGCTGACGACTGGGTCACTCGCCGGGGCAGGGACGCTGGGGTTGTTGATTCCGCCGTCAATTATTCTGATCATTTATGGCGTTATCGCCGAAGTCTCAATCATCCGCCTGTTTGCTGCGGGCGTGCTGCCCGGTTTGCTTATCGCGGTGCTTTACAGCGGCTACATCATTATCCGTGCGACGTTAAACCCTGACATCGCACCTAAGCGCGACGTGACCTATTCCACCTGCGAACTGTTAAGCGCGGCGCGTAAGTTGTTGCCGGTGATCATCCTGATGGCGGTGATCCTTGGCGCGATCTACTCGGGCGTCGCGACCCCGTCGGAGGCCGCTGCCATTGGTCTGGCTGCGACAATCGTCATCACGTTGATCCTGCGACAGCTTAGCTGGGACGTGTTCTACGACTCGCTCAAAAGTGCGGTGAAAGTGTCGGCGATGATCACGAGTCTTGTGGTCTGTGCAGCTGTTCTGGCGTCATCCATGAGCTATGTGCGTCTGCCGCAATCCATCGCCGAAATCATCGTCGATCTTGCCCCGAGTGAGTTTCAACTGATCCTGTTGTTGGCGGTGTTCTACATCTTCTTGGGACTATTTCTGGACGGAACCTCGATCACGGTGATGAGCTTGCCGATCACCATGCCCATCGTGATGGCCGCAGGGGTGGATCCGATCTGGTTCGGTATTTTCTTGGTGATCATGATCGAATTGGGTCAGATTACGCCGCCTGTGGGATTCAACCTTTACCTGCTGCAAAATCTGACGGGCGACAGCTTGCCCAGAGTGGCGCGTGCAACATTGCCGTTTTTCTTCTTGCTCTGTCTTGGCGTGGCGATTCTATACGCGTTCCCGCAAATCGTTCTTTGGTTGCCGCAGGTTATCTATGGATAGTGATTTAGGGGTACGGAGACGTTTTTGGCTCTCTGCAGATCCAGCGCAGTTGACGCTGATTTCAGGTGTAGCGAAGGATCAAAATTAACTCAATATTTTTTGTTATTGAGTGTCCATCGTCAAATGAAATGGGACTTCAGAGCGGGTTGAACATTGGAGGCTCTGGTTCGGTTTCGTTATTGATTATGCTGTTTGTTTTGATGTTGAAGGGACTCGAGCCTCGCTCGACAGATGGATGCAAGGTCCGCTGATGGTTGGATCCAAATACCTCTGGCCCGGTCGGTTTCACGAACGCCTTCACATCTAGACCCGCCAATATGCGCGGATTGTCCGTGACTGGGTGACGTCGATTGGCCTGGAGACGAGCGCCTACGGCACCTATTCGATGCGTGGGACCAAGGTGGCGCAAATCTATAAGAAGACGGGCAACTTGCGTGCAGTACCGCTGCTGTTGGACCACACGAAGATGGACAGCTCCACCAGACACCTAGGCGTCGAGCTTGAGGATGCTCTTGCGATTGCAGAGGCCATTGAAATTTAAGGAACCGGGCCGTCTTCACGGACGGCCCCACTCCGGACTTCCGTCTGATCTTCAAACGCCGCGTTGCAACTTCATCAGACCGGCCATTCGCTGCAGGCGCAAAATCGGGTGGTGGGCGACAGAGTTTACGGAGGCACCTTGGCGGTTTGATGCTTTTCTCCTTGCTCGCAGCATCATGCAGCTGTTGCACGGAAAATCCACTTCTCCCGACTGTACAGATGTTTGGAACCACCCCTATTTATCTGTAGATCGTTGTTATTTTGTTTTTTGATGGCATGGTGCCTTGGGGAGTATCGTACATGGCAACGGCAAGTCGACATAGGGGCAAGGTATGACACGGCATGTTGCCGTCATCGGCGCGGGGATCGTGGGAATCTCTACTGCCATCTGGCTGCACCGTGCGGGCATTGCCGTCACCGTCATCGACCGGGGCAAGCCCGGCACAGGCACATCACATGGCAATGCCGGAGTACTTGCCGCCTGCTCCATGGTGCCGGTCACGGCACCCGGTCTGGTGGCCAAAGCCCCCATGATGCTCCTGAACACCGGTTTTCCACTCTTCCTGCGTTGGGGCTATCTGCCCCGCTTGCTGCCATGGCTCCGCAAATACCTGTCCCAGGCCAATGATACCGACACGCGGCGCATCGCGTCTGGGCTTGCAGCCATCGTCGGGGACACGGTCGAACAACACAAAAGCCTCTGCGACGATCTGGGCATGGAGCATTGGGTGACGGACAGCGACTATTGTTTTGCCTACCGGGACCGCACCGCCTTTGACGCCGAAAGCTATACCTGGTCCTTGCGGCAGGACGCGGGCTTTGTCCCCCAGATCATTGAAGGGCAGGACGTTCACGACTATGAACCGGCACTGGGGCCGGACATTTCCTGTTTGGCGATCATGCGGAATCATGGCTTCATCCGCAGCCCCGGTGGATATGTGCAGGCACTGGCAAAAGCGTTTCAGGACATGGGCGGCACAATAATGCAGGCCGAGGTCAAGGATTTCGACCTGAGCGGCGGTCACGTCAGCGCGGTACATACCACGCAGGGAAAGGTCGCCTGTTCCGAAGCGGTGCTGGCGACCGGCGTCTGGTCCAAACCGATGATGGCCAAGCTGGGCCTGAACATCCCACTGGAATCCGAACGTGGCTATCATATCGTATTCGAGGAAGCGACAGGCGGCCCACAGCGGCCCTTCATGATCGCCAGCGGCAAGTTCGTTGCCACACCGATGGAACAGGGCCTTCGCTGTGCGGGCGTGGTTGAATTTGGCGGGCTGGATGCAGGCCCATCCAAGGCCCCGCTGAAGCTGTTGCGTAGACAGGCAGCGCTGGCGTTTCCCGGCCTCAAGGCCAGTGCCGAAGTCGAATGGCTGGGCCACAGACCCGCGCCCAGTGACAGCCTGCCTCTGATCGGGCAGGTTGGACAAACAGGTGTCTTCACTGCATTCGGACATCATCACATAGGATTGACGGGCGGGCCTAAAACGGGCCGACTGGTCGCCGGATTGATCGCCGGGGCGCAGGTCAACACAGATCTTGCGCCCTACAATCCACAGCGCTTTTCCTGACGGCGCAGCAAATAACCAACAAGGGAGAATACAATGAAACTGACCAACAAACTGATGACAGGCGCCGCAAGCATCGCCATTGCCGTGTCGGGCGCTCTGCCTGCGCTGGCGGCAGAAAAATGGGATATGCCAATGGCCTATTCCGCGACGAACTTTCATTCGGAAAATGGTGCGGCATTTGCCGAATGTGTCACGGCAGGCACCAATGGTGACATCGAAATCACTGTCCATCCCGGCGGCTCACTGTTTGCGGGTGCAGATATCAAACGGGCGATCCAGTCCGGGCAGGTCCAGATCGGTGAACGTCTGATGTCCGGTCATGCAAACGAGAATCCGGTGTTCGGATTTGACTCCGTTCCTTTCCTTGCTCCGTCATTTGAAGACAGCGCAAAGCTGTTTGAAGCGGCGCGGCCCAAGATGGAAGAGCTACTGGCGCAACAGAACCTCGTCATGCTCTATGCTGTCGCATGGCCACCACAGGGCCTTTATTTCAACAAGAAAGTAAACAGCGTCGCAGATATGGCGGGGCTGAAATTCCGGTCCTATAACAATGCCACGGCCCGCCTGGCTGAACTGACTAACATGTTGCCCGTGACCATCGAAGCCGCCGAGATTTCTCAGGCCTTCGCGACAGGCGTGGCGGAATCGATGATTTCTTCCGGCGCCACCGGTTATGACCGCAAGGTCTGGGAAAGCCTGAGCCATTTTTACGAAGTTGATGCATGGCTACCTTACAACTATGTCATGGTAAACAAAGACATCTGGGACGCCACATCGGATGCGCACAAGGGCATCATCACAAGCTGTGCCAAGGAAGCAGCGGATCGCGGTTTGGAGGCGTCCAAGAATTACACACAGTTCACCATGGACGGTCTGGCGGAAGGCGGCATGACAGTTGGCCCGGCAAGTGACCAGTTGATGGGCGAGTTGCGTAGCATCGGGGAAACGATGACCGCGGACTGGCTTGCCGAAGCAGGTGAGGATGGCCAAGCCATCGTCGATGCCTTCAATGCGATGAAGTAATCAGGCAGGCGGTCCCGCACGGGGCCGCCCCTTTTCATCCTCTGGGGGCGTCATGGGCATGATCCGCAAGATTCTCGACTTTCTATATGCCGCCGCCGGTGTGCTGGCCGCAGTCTGCCTGATCGCGATCCTGTCGCTGATTGTGGTACAGATGATCGCCCGCTGGACCGGAGAAGTCTTTCCGGGGGCGCCCAACTACGCGGGCTATGCCATGGCCGCTGCCAGCTTTTTGGCCTTTGCCAATACCCTGAACCGGGGGGCGCATATCCGTGTGTCGATCCTGCTGAATGCTGTCGCGCCGGGTCCAAAGCGGTTGCTTGAAATCTGGTGTTTCGGGCTTGCCGCCGCCATAGCCTGGTATTTCACTTACTACGCCTATTGGTTCGTCCATTGGTCATGGAAGTTCAATGAAATCAGTCAGGGCCAGGATGCGATCCACCTTTGGATACCTCAATCGGTCATGGTGATCGGCGGCGGCCTGCTGGCGCTTGCCCTGACAGACAATCTGATCCATGTCTTGATCAAGGGCAAACATCGGATGATCCGCGACAGCGTCGAAGGCCACGGGGAGTGATGCGATGACCGAGATTTACGCAATCGCCCTGTTTCTCTTTGTGCTTTTCCTGCTGCTGGGCACCGGCGTCTGGGTCGGTCTGGCTCTGATGGGAGTGGCCTGGGTCGGGATGGAGTTGTTCACGACCCGCCCTGTCGGTGACGTGATGATCACCACCATTTGGGCTTCCGCCTCATCCTGGACGTTGACCGCGCTGCCGCTGTTCATCTGGATGGGTGAAATCCTGTATCGCACGCGCCTATCCGAGGACATGTTCAAGGGCCTGTCGCCTTGGCTGGCGCGTCTGCCCGGTGGGTTGGTGCACACCAACATCGTCTCTTGTACCGTCTTTGCCGCAGTTTCGGGATCTTCTGCCGCGACGCTGACAACGGTTGGCAAGATGGCCATTCCCGAACTGCGGTCACGCAAATATCCCGAAAAGATGGTGATCGGCACGTTGGCCGGTGCGGCAACGCTGGGTCTGATGATCCCGCCCTCGCTGGCCTTGATCGTCTACGGCGTCACCGTCAATGAAAGTATAACAAAGCTGTTCTTTGCCGGAGTATTTCCCGGCCTTGTGCTGGCCGGGATGTTCATGGCTTACGTCGCGATCGTCAGCGTGACCTCCAAGGACTGGAACCCGGACGTGGAGCTCAACATGAGCTTTGCGGACAAGATTGCCAACTCCCGCTTTCTGCTGCCTGTATTTGCACTGATCACTACGGTGATCGGGTCAATGTACGCTGGTCTGGCCACCGCGACCGAAGCCGCCGCCATCGGCGTCATCGGGGCCTTGGTTCTGGCGTTGTTTCAGGGCTCGCTGACATGGGGCAGTTTTCGTGAAAGCCTGATGGGCGCGATGCGGACATCGGCGATGATCGCGTTGATCCTTGCGGGGGCCGCCTTTCTCAAGCTGTCGATGGGCTTTACCGGTCTGCCCCGCGCGCTGGCCGATGGCATTGCCGCCCTTGAGCTGACGCGCTTTCAATTGCTGATGGCGTTGTTGGTGTTCTACATCGTGCTCGGTATGTTCCTTGATGGCATCTCTGCCGTGGTGCTGACAATGGCCGTGGTCGAACCTATGGTCCGGGGGGCAGGAATCGACTTGATTTGGTTTGGCATTTTCGTTGTCGTTGTGGTTGAAATGGCGCAGATCACCCCACCCATCGGGTTCAATCTGTTTGTCCTTCAGGGCATGACGAATCACGAAATGGGATACATCACCAGGGCGGCGCTACCGATGTTCGCAATCATGGTGCTGATGGTGTTCATCCTGATATGGTTCCCTGAAATAGCGACATGGCTGCCCGACAACATGCGCAGCGGTCCGGGTTAAGCGACACGGGCGACTGGCCAAAAATCTCCAGCGTGAGCCTGTTGGCCTTCTTGTCACTTACGCATGTGAAATGTCAGAATCCGCGAACCGCGCGGCGTTGGCGCTCCTTGCCGCCGTTGACGCCGAAGACCGCAAGAGATCAGGGAAACCAGCACATCCCTGATATTGACCTTTCTCGAGGTGGACCTGTTCACCACACCAGCCGAAGCGATGGCTGAAAAGTTGCCTGACTTACTGGCAACCCGCGACTGGTTCGAGGCCTCCCTCTCCTCTGACCGCCCCCTGCACGAGACGTCCTTAGTTTACGGGGACTGCATCTGGAGGATGAAATACGCAGCTGGTCTCGGCCTCTTATGGACGTATCATCAACGCACCCGGCCCGTTGCGGCTATTGACCAGGCCTTCCCAAAGCTGCGGCGGCCACTCGTGCATCGAGCAGCATTCTATCAACTGAAACGTCGGTCAGCGGGACGAAGGAGATATCGATCCACTTGGCGTGAGCGACAGCCTTGGCTAAACTTTGCCTTGTCTGCACAGCATTATCTGACGATTATTACGCAAGCACTGATTATTCGGATGATAGCTTTGAAAAAGCTACTCCCAATTGCACATTTTGAGTGCCTACAAAGCGCAAATTGGTGTTCTGGTCGCGCGACACTTGATGCTTATGAGCATTTGTAACCGCGCCGCGCCTATTCGAGACAACATCATGGGCGCCCCATTGAGACGCTCTTGAACTCGGACTTCATTTTGCAACTTGGCATCTGGTTCGCCAACTCTTTGGAAGGTTGCAAGCAGCCAGATTTCCATAAACCAACGGAATGGAAAAGTTTTTGGACGAGTGGACCGTTGAATTCAAAGTACAAGAAATGCCGTTCTCAGAAGTTGGATCATATGTTTTTGCAACACTATTAGATTTTCATCTAACCACTGTTCGGCTGCTTACATCTTGGACAATCGTTGTTGCGATAGGGCAAGCGATGCGGAAACCTCCATCGAAAATCTCTCGTGACGGAATTGGGCGTTTGATAGAAGGCTTTTTGTTTGGTGGGGCACCGATCCATGATGTCTGAGACATGCGCCCTAACTTTCCAAACCGTTACCTCACTCAATGAGTGATGTGAAAATGCAACTGCTTTTCGAACGAAGCGCCGTTCCTCGCCGATGCAGCATCCGCCATAGTGGGCTTGTCTTATCCTGACCTTGGCTCCTGAGGTATAAAGAGCCACTCCCCGCCGCGCCATTTATGGCGGGCAGTGGCAGCGGTTGGATCGTTCAGGGCTGCGTCATGATGGACCGTTTGTGAGTTTGATCAACCGTCGTCTTCAGCAAAGGGCCTGAACGGATACGCGTGTGACAAATCACGCATGACAAGCATAGGACATGGCGAAGATGACAAAATATACCATTGACAAGGATCTCAACGAATTGCCAGGGCCGGCTACTCTGCTCGGTGGAGAGCAAATCGTCTCCCTCCACCGTCTTACTTTTGCGTTGTAAAGTACGCAGGCTGATGCCGATAGCCTTGGCAAGCGTATCTCCGGATGACAGAATCCCGACGTTCTCAACGAGATGAGCAAGGGCCCGGGACGAAATGCCCGCCATGATCACATCATGTGCATCCAAGGAGTTGCGCAAGGCGTGCTTGAAGAGCTTGCCGCCGCCAAGCAACCGGAAGGCGCTCCCAGCGTCACCCGCCTCCCCAGCGGGCTCTGCAGGCCCCCTGCCCTTCTCATCCTGAAAGCTTGCTGCAACCAACGCATCGCTCCCGTTGTGTCATGTGTCGTAATATATATGACAAGTGGCGCGGCTTGTTCCAAGGGCAACGGTGCGGATGTCACGCAAGTTGGCACTGACATTAAACACCGGCCAAAAGCCAACGACGACTAGCATGCTACAAATTGTAGCTGATTCTGTGGAAAAACACCCGTTCGCGAGCGCAAAAATAGCTGTTCCAAATCCGGCCCGCACGCCTTTCCTGTCAGGCTTTGCGCGTTTGCTGCAATGCAGGAAAGATCTTGGCCAGTTTGCGGAGGTTTTGGACGGTTGCGGCGAGTAGGAATTCGTCATTTGCGCCGCATGGGCCACGTAATCGGAGCCGCCCCAAGCCAAGGATGCGTTTGAGGTGCGCGAAGAACACCTCGACCTTTTCCGGAGCTTCATTGAGATGTCGTATTGGAGGGACTTCGCAATGTCGCAGGCGACCTAGCGGGCGTCTTCATGTTCCTCGCGGGTGATGGACCGAAAGTCCATGTTCCGGCAAGCCAAAACAAGGGCAGTCCGAACCAGCCATTCACGCGCTGAGACAATATGCTGCGGCGCAGCCCGTCAGAGCAAGCGTAATTGGGCCGCCCCTGTTCAGAGGTCGAGCTCCCGTTAAAATCACAGTCAAACTGTGAACAAGGGAGATGAATGATGGAATATTTTGCCGGTTTGGATGTGTCGCTTCGCTCATGTGCCATCTGTGTCGTTGACGCCAAAGGCAAGGTGATGCTCGAAAGGGAACTACCTTGTGAAGTCGGCGATATCGCCGACTACTTGAACAGTTTCGGCCATCCGATTGAGCGCATTGGTTTTGAGGCTGGCACGCTGAGCCAGTATCTCTTTTATGGTCTGACTAATGAAGGTTTTGATGTCGTTTGCATGGAAGCCCGCCAGGTGAACGCTGCCCTTTCAGCAATGCGCAACAAGACCGACAAGAACGACGCGCGTGGGATTGCCCATGTTCTACGCACCGGCTGGTTCAGTCCTGTCCACATGAAGAGCCGGGAAGCGCATGGTGTACGGGCCTTGCCAGCACCCGCCAAGCATTGCTCAACAAGACAATCGATCTCGCCAATGAAGTGCGCGGGCTGTTGAAGATCTTCGGCCTTCGTCTGCCCAAGACAGTGCAGCATGGCAGCTTCGACGAACTGGTCCGTCCCACGATTGGAATGGATGAGGTTCTGGCGCACGCGTTGATCCCGCTACTGGATGCGCGTCAGGTCTTGTATCAGCACTTTCTTGAACTGGATAGTCGGGTCAAACGCGCCGCCGCCCGGGACGAGACTTGTCTGCGGATGATGACCGTTCCAAGCGTCGGGCCGATTGCAGCGCTGACCTTCAAGGCTGCCGTTGACGATCCTTCGCGCTTCAAACGGTCTCGCACGGTTACCGCGCATTTCGGACTGACACCAAGGCGCTATCAATCTGGCGAGCATGACAATCCTGGCAGGATCTCGAAAGCCGGAGACCGGGATGTCCGAGCAACGCTTTACGCGGCCGCGAATGCGCTGCTGATGCGCACGATGGCAGGCTCTCAGATCAAATCCTGGGGCATGCGACTGATGCGAACCAAAGGACGCCGCCGCGCCGTTGCGCGGTGGCCAGAAAGTTGGCCGTCCTGCTGCATAGAATGTGGGCAGATGGCACCGAGTTCCGTCCGGCAGAGGTGGAGGGCACTGCATGATCTGATCCGCCACCCTCCAAAGCCGAACAGGATCGTCCCTCACCGGACGAGGTCTGTGGAAGAAGCCGAAAATGGCTGCTGCGCAACGAGACGCGCGTCTCAGAGCAAGGCTCTCCGCTGCCAATCCGACACATGCGTGCAGCGATGCCCGATGGCATCAACCAGACTGCGAAGAGAAGCGTGACCCGGATGAGTGACAAGGTCCACGAGAAAGAAGGAAAACGAGCTTGACCCAAACGCTCAATCAGAGAAGCCCCCATTCGTGCATAGCGCAGCATTTCAAGGTGGAAGATGTCACTCAAGCGGACGAAGAAGGCGTTAACTTTGTCTTAGGGCCTGCAAACATTCATCAACAGGCCCAGATATCAATGGGTTGCTTACATCATGCCATCCATGTCACGCATGCTGCCGCCAAATTTTTCTGGCTTGTCAGCAACCATCGCCTCGGTTGTGATAAGCAGGCCCGCAACAGATGCAGCATACTCAAGCGCGATCCGCACAACCTTGGTCGGGTCGATGACACCAGCTTTCAGCATATCGCCGTAGCTTTCTGACTGCGCGTCATAGCCAAACGCCCTGTTGTCACTCTCAAGAACCTCGCCCGCAACGACCGATCCATCAACGCCAGCGTTTTCAGCAATCTGGCGAAGGGGTGCCTGAAGAGCCTTGCGAATGGTTTCAATACCAGCCGTTTGATCCGGGTTGTCTCCCTGTAGACCTTTCAGAGCCTTACCAGCGTGAACCAAAGCAACACCGCCACCTGGAACCACACCTTCTTGCACAGCCGCGCGGGTCGCATTCAAGGCGTCCTCAACTCGATCCTTGCGCTCTTTCACTTCGATCTCTGTCGCACCGCCAACCTTGATCACCGCGATGCCGCCCGCAAGTTTTGCAAGGCGTTCCTGCAGTTTTTCTTTGTCGTATTCCGAAGTGGTCTCTTCGATTTGCGCGCGGATCTGCGTCACCCGTGCTGCGATCGCTGCCTTGTCACCCGCTCCATCAATCAGGGTTGTGGTATCCTTGGTGACGGTGATTTTCTTGGCATCGCCCAGCATGTCCATCGTGACATTTTCGAGTTTGATGCCCAGTTCGTCTGAAATCACCTTGCCTCCGGTCAGAATGGCGAGGTCTTCCATCATCGCCTTGCGACGATCTCCGAAACCCGGAGCCTTCACGCCAACGACCTTGAGGCCACCACGCAATTTGTTCACCACAAGCGTTGCAAGCGCTTCGCCGCTGATGTCCTCGGCGATCACCAGAAGCTGTTTGTCCGCCTGCATCACGGCCTCAAGCAATGGCACCATAGGTGCCAAAGACGTCAGCTTTTTCTCGTGCAGCAGAATGACGCAATCTTCCAGATTTGACGTCATCTTAGCCGTGTCCGTCACAAAATACGGGCTTAGGTAGCCACGGTCGAACTGCATGCCCTCGACCACTTCGGTCTCGGTCTCAAGGCCTTTGTTTTCTTCAACGGTAATCACGCCTTCGTTGCCGACCTTGGCCATGGCATCCGCGATCTGTTGACCGATCGCGGCCTCGCCATTGGCGGATATGGTGCCAACTTTCGCGATCTCGGCCGTATCGCCCACTGGGCGTGACATTGATTTGACCTCTGCAACCACGGCGGCCACAGCCTTGTCGATCCCACGCTTCAAGTCCATTGGGTTCATACCCGCAGCGACGGCTTTCATGCCTTCGATAACAATGGCCTGCGCCAGAACTGTTGCCGTGGTTGTGCCGTCACCAGCTTCGTCGTTGGTTCGCAATGCGACATCCTTGATCAACTGCGCGCCCATGTTTTCAAATGGATTGGACAGTTCGATCTCTTTTGCGACAGTCACACCATCCTTGGTGATACGTGGTGCGCCATAGGATTTGTCGATGACCACGTTGCGGCCCTTGGGACCCAGCGTAACCTTTACGGCGTTGGCGAGGATATTGATGCCCTGAAGCATACGTTCACGGGATTCCGTGCCGAATTTGACGTCTTTAGCAGACATTTCTATATTCCTAATTGAAAATTATGTGAAATTGGCAGCGGTGCTTAGCTTAGAATGCCAAGGATATCGCTTTCTTTCATGATCATCAGTTCTTCGCCGTCGATCTTGATTTCAGTGCCTGACCATTTGCCAAACAAAACTCTGTCGCCCGCTTTGACATCCATGGCAATCCGTGCGCCTGCCTCGTCTTTTGCACCCGCGCCAACAGAGACGATTTCACCCTCTTGGGGTTTTTCTATTGCACTATCGGGGATGATAAGTCCGCCGGATGTCTTTTCGTCACCTTCGATGCGGCGAACAAGGACACGGTCCTGGAGGGGAGTAAACATAGTGGAAATGCTCCTTCTGAAGATTTCCGGAAACGGGTGGCATGCGTAGAGACGCATTGGCACTCGCCACACCTAAGCGCCAATGCCAGTGACATGGCTATCCTGAGAGGTCGCTACAATAGGTCGGTAAACTAATTTCTTCGGATTAGAACACACCCGAGGATTGAGCTGAATTAGACGGCCACGAAGTCTTACTTTAACTTTTTTACGGTGTCCAAGGCTTTGGCGATGGCGTGAATACCCCTCCAGAGGCCCTCGAAATGCGTCATTGTGGTGAGTGTTTGAGCCATGACCAAAGAAAGGAGCCACACCGGCCAGAGTTGTCCCTGGCCGGTCCTGAGGGAAGGTTAGAAGCGATGCACGTAGGAGGCGCCCACACTGATTGGATCGATCTTGGCAGTGCCGATCGAGGCGCCGTCCAGGGTCGCGTCGGTTTTGATATCCATATACCGGACGCTCACACGCAACGCGCCGCGGTCAGAGATCTGCCAATCCGCACCCACTGTAGCGGCCAACCCAAAGCTGTCATCCAGTTCGAGATCGCCAAGTGCCGTCGTTTCTTCAAAGAAGGTAGTGTAGTTCACACCAACGCCGAAGAAAGGCGTGATCTTGCCTTTTGTCGGCACGTGGTAGACCAGCGAGACGGTGGGCGGCAGATGCTTGGTGGAGCCAATCTCAGTGCCGCCAAGGGAAATATTATGCTCAAACGGTGTCGCGGCCAAAAGCTCGATGCCAAGGTTGTCGCGGATGAAGTATTCACCGGTCAGCGAAAGTTGCGTGTCGTCGCCAAGTGTGGTGGCAGCACCTGCGAGGGAGCCATTGTCGGATTTCGGGTTCACGTTGATGATCCCGACGCCGAAGGTCCAGTCGCCTTGAGATTGCGCCATGGCAGGCATTGCAAGAGCCGTGGAGAGCGCGCCCAGTGCGAGAGCAGAAACAAGATTGTGTGTCACGATTTTCATGGGGTCGATCCTTTCTTTCTTCATTCTGAGGGGAAGGTCTCACAATGGCACGACCCAAACACTGATCCAGATCAAATGACCGGGTCCTTTCCATATGAAAATACGGAACAAAATTGCATATCGGCTATGCAAATGGCGTGAGATTCAAGATGACTGAGAAACGCAGGCTGCTTGGCCTGACAGCAAATAGGGACTGGCAATTGTCGACGCGATTGAACATGGCGGCGCAGGTGATGCTTTCCCCTCCACGCAATCCGGCCAAAACAATGCGGATCTTCTCCTCAGCCGAGTAGATCTGCCGGGTCTTGCGGCGGATATTCTTGACCCGCTTGTCAACTGATGTTCCGGGCTTCTTGTTCATCTTCGCTCCTTAAAGGCTACGATGAACCAGAAACCCTCCGGTGTTCAAACCCGCAAATCTGTCCCACAGGTGCTGACGTCAGACAGGCTGCAGTGCGGTGCCGCACATCCGTTTACGGATGATGCATGCGCAAGATTTTGCCAGCGGAGCAAACCCGCCCATTGACGGCGAAGGCTTGCCGCTAAGCCCTGCACAGAAAAAATCAGGTGGCATGCACTGACAGCATCCGTAGAAGCGAAAACAAAAAGAGCGGGCTTAAACGCAATACTCAAAGAGCAGGAGTACAGTTTTTCTGTGCAGGATAATAATGAAAGGCATGTGCCTACAGGTGGTTCGGTGCGAACAGAGCCGCTTCAGGTACGCGGCCGCTTTCTGACAGCGATCGCGATCAGAATCGATGTTGAAACGCCAGACACGCACTTCTTTGCCGCGCTGGAGGACAAGATCAAAACCGCCGCCAATCTTCTGATCGGCGCCCCTATTTTGCTGGATTTTGAGAAGGTGCCGGGGTTCACAAGCCGGGAACTTCTGCATGATGTGGTCAGGGCGATCCGTTCACGCGGGCTTTTGCTTTTCGGTGTGCAAAACGCAACTCCAGAGCAGCAGGCACTGGCAGCAGAGCTTGGCCTGATCCAGGTTATGATCGGGCGGGACGCGCCGGTCCAGCAGGTGCGCGCCGCGACGCCTAGGCGATCGCGCCTCGTGGCACAACCCGGAAACAAGATCATACACCGACATGTCCGTTCCGGTCAAATGGTCGTGGCCGAACGCGGTGATCTTACGGTTGTCGGTTCGGTCGCATCCGGCGCGGAAGTGCTGGCCTATGGCAATATCCACATCTACGGCACGCTGCGCGGCCGCGCCATGGCGGGCGTGGAAGGCGACGCAAGCGCCAGGATTTTCTGCAGCAAGCTTGAGGCCGAGCTTCTTGCGATTTCGGGCCTCTTCAAAACAAGTGAGACAATCCAACCTGACCTGCGCGGGTGCAATGTTCAGGCTTTTCTCGAAGACGAAACACTCCGCATTGAGAGATTTCTATGACACAGCTGAAAGATAAAGAGCCACTTGGCAAAGTGATCGTCATCACGTCGGGCAAAGGTGGTGTGGGCAAAACAACCTCTGCCGCAGCGATTGCAGCGGCATTGGCAAAACGCGAATTTAAGACAGTCGTCATCGATTTCGACGTTGGCCTACGCAATCTAGATATGATCATGGGCTGCGAGCGCCGTGTCGTCTTTGACTTCATCAATGTCATTCAGGGCGAGGCACGCCTGAAACAGGCCCTGATACGGGACAAGCGGCTTGATACGCTTTGGATACTGCCAACGTCGCAAACCCGCGACAAAGACGCCTTGTCCAAGGAAGGGGTCGAGAAGGTGCTGAATGAGCTGAAAGAGCAGTTCGATTACATTATCTGCGACAGTCCTGCAGGGATCGAACGCGGCGCGCAACTGGCGATGTATTTTGCCGATGAAGCCGTTGTGGTGACCAACCCCGAAGTGTCTTCTGTGCGCGACAGCGACCGGGTTCTGGGCCTTTTGGCAAGTAAGACCAAACGCGCAGAAGAGGAAGGCGCAGAGGTCAAAGCTCAAGTGCTTGTGACCCGCCATGACCAGCGCCGGATTGATGCAGGCGAAATGATGACGATCGATGATGTTTTGGAAATTCTGGCCGTGCCGCTGTTGGGCGTCATTCCCGAAAGTACGGCGGTGTTGCGCGCCTCAAACGTCGGTATGCCCATCGTGCTGGATGAACCGTCTGCCGCAAGCCGGGGCTACGAGGCTGCCGTGGCGCGTTTGCTGGGCGAAGAAGTTGACGGGCATGTCGAACGAGCCAAGAAACCTGGCTTTTTCAGCCGCCTCTTTGGAGCGCCAGCATGAGCCTGTTTGGATTCTCGCTCAGACCACGCCGCACAAAATCCGCACAAACGGCGAAGGACAGGCTGCAGATACTGCTTGCCCATGAACGCAGCGATGGGTCGAAGGGACCGGATTACCTGCCTTTACTCCAGGCTGACATTCTCGCGGTTATCCGCAAGTATATGGAGATTAAGGAAGACGAAGTCGACATCCAGATGGAGCGAAACGACGACGTTTCTAGCCTTGAGATCAACATTGAGATTCCGTCAGCGGGCCCTGAAAAACCTATTGCATCTGCGCTCCCGCGCAAAAGAGCAAGGTCGCGGTGCTGAAAATTGGTTCAGGACGAAAGGCGCATCGCTCATAGTTGCAACCATATTCCTCAGTACAAACCAACAACGAGGGCCGGTTGCTACCGCTTGCGGATTTCTGTGCATCTGCTTGAGCTTAGGCTAGTACAGCAGGTCTGAGCAGGTCACCCCTTCTGCAAAGCACTACTGTCGGGATATTGCAAGTTCAGGTTCGGCCATGCGGTTTCCATCCTTTACGCAAAATCTCGCGGTCCTTATTTGCCGCCATTTAACATATGATTAGGCAGAATACGGACCCGTTTCTTCGGGACTTTGTCCTGAGAGCCACCTTGAAAATGTGCTCATCGCCCGAGTGATCGGACGATCGGATGGCCAAGCAAGATAGTAGCGCCCCGCTGACACAGTGATCCCGAAGGGCTGAACCAATCGACCCTGCGTGATATAGTGATCGAACATCGAGACAGGCAGGAGTGCCGCTCCAGCGCCAGAGGCCGCCAATTCCGCGAGTGCGATCGAGCTGTCCAACACCGGCCCTGAAACCGGAGGACAGGACGTACCTGCGGCCTCGAACCAGCCAGGCCACTCTGCGCTGCGATAACTTCGGAGTAGCGTCATCTGCCCAAGGTCTGCCGGATGGAGCAGTCGCGTTGCCAACTCCGGTGCGCAGAGAGGCGATAGCGGGGTATCCATCAGACCGATCGCTTCATGACCCGACCAGCCGCCGGTGCCAAAACGGATCGCCATGTCCAATCCTTCGCGAAGAATCTCGACGCGGTTGTTATTGGTCGAAATCCTGATTTCGATCTCGGGGTGGGCCTGCCGAAACGCCGCCAACCGCGGCATCAGCCAGCCAAGCGCAAACGTCGTGTTTACGCCGACCTTCAGTACTTCGATGTTGCGCCGCCCCCCGAGGCCATCGAGAGCGCGCGCCATAGCATCGAAACCATGTTCCAAGACGGGAAAGAGCAGCCGACCTTCGTCGGTCGGTAGCAAACCCTGTGAGGTCCGCAAGAACAGTGTAACGCCAAGCAGATCCTCCAGCCGCGCGATTTGGTGGCTGACCGCAGCTTGCGTGACGCGCAGTTCGATCGCAGCCTTGGTGAAGCTGCCTTGTCGCGTGGCGACTTCGAACACCCGCAGGGCGTTCAGCGGCAGATCGGGTCGATCCATTGCAATACCTCAGCTAATGGCTTGCCATAATATTTGTCGTTTGATGCAGTCATTCAAGCCGAAATATACACTTCCCATCAAATCACCTGATGCCGCCCTTCCCGGTGTCACGTGCCGCAAAATAAAGGAACACTGCATGCAGATTCGCCCCTCTACCTTGTCGCGAGTAGTGACAGGGATCGCACTTGGCTTGTCCATTGCCACCACAAGCTTCGGACAAACACCTATCGAGACGCTTGAACAAACCGTCGACCAGATCGAAACCAAACTGGATGGACGGATCGGTATTTCACTGATTGACACCGGTTCGGGTTTTACTTGGTCACACAGGCAGGACGAACGATTTTTGATGAACAGCACAGTGAAAGTGCCTCTTTGCGGTGCAGTGCTGGCGCGGGTTGATGCGGGTACACTGTCGCTGTCTGAACAACTTCCCGTAGTGCAGGCTGACATACAATCCTATGCGCCTGTCACTGAACAACGTGTTGGCCAGAGCATGAATATTGCGGAGCTTTGCATGGCTGCAATCGACATGAGCGACAATACGGCCGCCAACCTGCTTATCGATCACTTGGGCGGCCCGCAGGCCATTACCCAATTCTTCCGCAGCACAGGGGACATTGAAAGCAGGCTTGACCGGCGCGAACCAGAGTTGAACACATTTGCGCCGGGTGACCCGCGTGACACCACGACGCCGGTTGCCAGCACAGATACACTGTACGCGCTGCTGCTGGGCGACGTACTATCAGACAGGTCACGCAAACAGTTGGCGGATTGGATGAGTCACGGCGGAGTGACGGGCCAATTGCTGCGGGCCAAGGCACCAGCGGAATGGCAGATCTATGATAAGTCCGGCAGCGGCAGCCACAATCGCAACCTGGTTGCAATGGTGACCCCTGAAAGCCGCGCGCCGTGGATCGTCACCATCTTCCTCTCGGACATGGACGAGGATTTCGAGACGCGCAACGCCGCCTTGCAAGACATCAGTCGCGCCGTAATAGCCGTAATTGGACAGTGATGTGACATCGACCGGGGCCTATCAAAGGGCCTCGGTATCAACCATATCACCTCCTGGTATTCTCGAAGGCTTTTGCTCGGAAGTGAACGGGCGAGCGCTAGTTCATCGTTGAATTTAGCAATCGCTGCCCGGTTGCTCTTTTTGACTGACGCATATCTCCAAGCAAGCACAGCGAAGGTCTGCAATCCGCCGATGGTGTCGACAGACACGAACGGCCCGTTGCGGCCATTGACCATGCGTTCCCAATGCTGCGGTGCGGCCCGTCGAAGCCGAGACAGCAAGACCATTGAAATGATGGCGCACAGTCAGCCCGCCAACCATGACAACCCGTCGAATGTCCAAGACACATTGTTGTTCGATAAGCCGTTTGGGACTTGGTCGGGGAAACCATCAGGGCCAGCGGCTACGAGTGCTGCGCGAACAGGCCGGACACACGTCTGCTTCTGACCAGTGCTAAATAGTTTCAAAAATGTCTTGCTATGTGGGAGCTATCCACACAGGCCATTCGTGCATCGCGCAGTATTTTATCAACTGAGACGTTGGTTAGCGGGATAAAGCGGAGGGTAGTGGCGCTCAGATCAGGTGCGGCTTCAATAGTTTAAATCGCGAAATCATAGGTGACTGCATTTGCCATCCATTTGGGAGGCTGTGCATTCACGTTCAGAACGCCCCCCAGTCGCTCGGCCAATCTCCTTGAAGGAAGATTGTCCTGCATGATGCGTGCGATCACAGTTGATACACCAAGCTCATTTCGAGCATGATCCCGGTATGCTTCACAAGCTTCTGTGGCATAGCCTTTGCCCTCGTCTTCGCCCGCCCAAAGCGTCCAAGTAAGCTCAGGTAATTCGTCTGTGCTCAGTTGCATGGCGCCGACATGGCCTAGCGCCCGACCCGTTGTGCGATGAACAACAACAAGGCGACCAAAGCCCCGGAGTTCCCAGTGCCCGATCATGGCAGCGAGCTTCTCAAACGCCTGAACGCCGTCAAATGGGCCTCCGACGAACCGGGTACGATCACTCTGGCAATACGAAGTATAGGGAGTGAGATCCGAAGCATCGGGCTTGCGAAAAACAAGGCGTTCGGTTTGAAGACGGACCTGTTGCATATCAGATAACCAAGGGAAAGCAGGGACTTTTGGGGCGTTCTGTGCGGATTTTTGTCCAGCGCCTCTACCATCTCTGCATGACATTTGAGTGACGGCTGTGGGTCTCACTGCTGCCTTGCGGCGGTGCAGCATCCCCCTGATAAGGTGCCTTGCCAACGTCGGGTTGTAGTTGTGGGAGGGCGTGGAGGATCGGAGGATCAGTCATGGAAACACCAAACTTACCTGCCATTCGCGCGCTTCGCTCTGCTTGGAAAAAGGGGCGTATCGTCAGCCAGATCCGATTGATTTTCCCCACAAAATCAGCGCCTGCTTTGCTGAGCGAAACATGAGCGGAAATGTCACCGAAGATCACCAAGCGTACCTGGTAGTTCTGCATTTTCTGAAAGCAGTGCCCAGCCTGCTTATTACCCAGTTCGAAAAAGCCCGGCGCGAAACGGTTCACGGGCACGATAATGGCATCTGCCTCAGAGCCCCATATTCCCCCGGAAGATCCAATGCATCCTGTTCAGTCGACAATGTCGGACCGTCGGCGGCGGCAAAATACAGATTGAAGCCCTGATGCGGGGCCGTGCTCATGTTGCGTCCACTTCCCGCGGTGTTCTGTTGCCTAAGTTTTGCGCTTCCAGCGCCGGCTCCCTAAAGCGTCACGCCCGGAAGTCGGCTGGCCTGTCTTATCCACTCCTCTATTTGATCCTCGTCCAGCTTGCACCCTTCGTGGATGTTCAGATAGCGCGCCCCTTCCGTTTTGGAGCTTGTTGGCGGGATGGGTGACAGGGATGTCCCCCGCATGAACGTCAGCTGAACATAGCGCTTGTAGCAATACATCGAGAAGATCCAGCCGTCGAAAACTTTCCATAAAGCGGTATGTTCCATCTGACGGCTTTTGTGACTTCGGGAAATGCCTGTTCCACAATGACATCGACCCTGCGACCGATATCCTTTTTCCATCCGGGCATCGCGGCGATGTAGGCCTGAACGGGTTCGTCGCCGTCTCCCTTCTGGATTTGGGGATTGCCGCTGGACAGCAGTTTTGGCTTGGCGTCGTTAGTCATGATTTGTTCCCCGAACGCGCTCGCTGAAAGTATGGCAATGCAAATAGGTAAAGGCCTGTTGGCAGCATCACAAAAAGCGGAGCAAGCGGCAGGTAGAAAACCCATTCAACGGGCTGTGGTCGCATCGACGCGATGAAGACCAGGATGAAAAACACGGTGAACACAATCGAGGCCCATCGGTGAACTTGTCTTATGAGATAGTGGAGGCTCACAATGCTTCCTTTCGTATAGTTTCAGTCCAGTTCTGCGACGACTGTTTCGAGGCGATCCAGAAAACGATTCCAGCCTGCCGTCGCGCCGCGATAGGCTTGCTCTTGCTCCTTGCCAAATCCGGTCTGTTCCATCCGAAGGCGCGTGCCGGTTTCGCTCTTGCTCAGGGTCCAGGTCACCACGCTTTCAAGTCCATGCGCCTGCCAGGTGTAAGCCAGTGTCTTGTGCGGCTCGACGGCCACCACCTCACAAGTGACCTTGCCCCACTCAGCTTCCAGCTCGAAGCTGTGGCCGACCGTTGGTCTGAAATCGTTTTGCATCAGCCAATCCTCGATGAGGTGTTTTTCGGTCAGCGCCCGCCACACTTTGTCGGGCGGATGGGCCAGCTCGCGTTCCTTCACAACCGAGCGGGTTTGCTTAGCGGTTTCGGTCATTGGTCCATCCTTCCGAGTAGATTTTCGAGATCATCGAGCTTCTTGTCCCAGAATCCGCCCATGCGGCGGGTCCAGTCGATCAGCGGCGCAAGTGCGGCCCTTTGAGCCGAATAATGTGTCTGACGCCCTTGGTGGCGACCGCCCACCAAACCGGCCTCTTTCAAGATGCCAAGGTGTTTTGAAACTGCAGGCTGAGAAATCCCTGCGTGACCAGTCAGCTCCCCCACGGTCTGTTCACCTTCGCTGCACAGTCGCTCGAAAATGGCGCGGCGGGTTGGGTCAGAGAGCGATCTGAATAGTATGTCATGGGTTTGTTGGTTCAAATCGATAACTCCACGGCTATGAGTAACCTATAGCCGTGAGGTGATGTGTGGTCAAGTCAGGATTCTGGATTTGAGGATGTCCGTCGCTCGACTGTGTCCGCTCACGCCTTCGATCCCGGATTCCAGCTTGACCTTCCACAAGTGGGCGACGGCGTCGTAACTCAGCAAAGCGGACGAAGCTGACATTCGATAAATCTTTATCGCTTGCTGCCAAGGCGTGCCAATAGGACGCCTCCAAGCATGATGCCAAAGCATCCGACCCATGCCGTCGTGTCAGGAACCTCATTGAAAACTAGAATGCCCAAGATGGCCGAGAACAGAAGCCAAGAATAATCAACGGGTGCGACGATCGATAGCGGGGCAGAGCGATAGCCGCGAATGGTACAATATTGGCCAACAACGCCCATCGGACCAAGGAGCAGACACAGAGTTGTAGTTTTCAGGCTGACGGGCTGCCACTCGATCAAGGCTGGGAATAACATCAGGCAAAAGCCGAAAAACGTCACATGTATCATAACTGTGAACGCTCGCTCGGAGCGGCCCAGAATGCTTATCAAAAGCCCTTCGAGAGCGAAAAGGACAGCGCTTGCTAAGGCAATCAGCGCAGGCCTAACCGAAACGCCGCTTTGAAATGCACCTTTACTGAACATGATGATTCCGACGCCAATCAGCGACACCACCACGGCAAACCTGTACCTGCCGCTGACAGATTTTTTCAAGACATCTGTTCCCAGGAAGATGGCAACTACGCCGTAGCTCATCCCGATTGCCGTTGCGTCGATCAGAGGCATATGGACAGATACCCATGTGATCGCGACCGCGGCCCCGCAACCACTGACCGCCCGCGCAAGATGCACGAGCGGCTGTTTGCTCCGTATTGCCCTCGGCCCGCCTTTGCCGGGCATCCCCGCCGCCCGTTACTCTAAGCCGGAACAAGGGCGCTGCAATCTGCACGACCCTCACGGCCACGCTGAACGAGCCAGACCTGAAGGTGCGGGCGGCTGAAGCGCTGCGGGGTCTGATTTCGAATGTTCGGATGGAACCGGTTCCCAAAGCCCTTGGGAAGCACCGGACGCTGCTGGCAGGTGACCTGGCGGCTATTCTCGCGTGCGGGGTTACCAAAACGGCAAAATCCCGCCGTAGCGGGTTCTGGGGTATCTGGATTTGTTGAAGAGTTAGTGTTGGTTGCGGGAGTAGGATTTGAACCTACGACCTTCAGGTTATGAGCCTGACGAGCTACCGGGCTGCTCCATCCCGCGCCAGATGGTTTGAGGGATCGTTTAGAGAGATACGCATTCGGAGGTTTTACTAGGTTTGGCAATGACCTACTCTCCCACGTCTTAAGACGCAGTACCATCGGCGCTACAGCACTTAACTGCCAGGTTCGGGATGGGGCTGGGTGTTTTGCTTGCGCTATGATCACCAAACCAAGAAAAACCTCTGAATGTCCAAGTCATGTACGACTGTATTATGTGTATGCTTTTGATTGTCTTTCGATGCGGTCATTCACGGTTTTCACTGTGAAGTCTTGCTTCTACTGGATCAAATCAAGCCTATCGAGCAATTAGTACCAGTCAACTGAACGCCTTACAGCGCTTACATCTCTGGCCTATCGACGAGGTGGTCTACCTCGGCTCTCAGGGATACCTTGTTTTGAGGGGGGCTTCCCGCTTAGATGCCTTCAGCGGTTATCCTGTCCGATCATAGCTACCCAGCACTGCCGTTGGCACGACAACTGGTCCACCAGTGGATCGTTCACCCCGGTCCTCTCGTACTAGGGGCAACTCCTCTCAAGTATCCTACACCCACGGAAGATAGGGACCGAACTGTCTCACGACGTTCTAAACCCAGCTCACGTACCTCTTTAAACGGCGAACAGCCGTACCCTTGGGACCTGCTCCAGCCCCAGGATGAGATGAGCCGACATCGAGGTGCCAAACACTGCCGTCGATATGGACTCTTGGGCAGTATCAGCCTGTTATCCCCGGCGTACCTTTTATCCGTTGAGCGATGGCCCTCCCACTTGGGACCACCGGATCACTATGGCCGTCTTTCGACTCTGCTCGACTTGTCAGTCTCGCAGTCAGGCTGGCTTCTGCCATTGCACTCAACGAGCGATTTCCGACCGCTCTGAGCCAACCTTCGCGCGCCTCCGTTACGCTTTAGGAGGCGACCGCCCCAGTCAAACTACCCGCCACACAGGGTCCCGGATCCGGATAACGGACCGCGGTTAGACAACAAGCGAGGCAAGGGTGGTATCTCAAGGGTGGCTCCACAAGGACTAGCGTCCCTGCTTCAAAGCCTACCACCTATCCTGCACATGCCTGACCTATTGCCAGTGTGAAGCTGTAGTAAAGGTGCACGGGGTCTTTCCGTCTAACCGCGGGAAACCTGCATCTTGACAGGTAATTCAATTTCGCTGAGTCTATGTTGGAGACAGCGGGGAAGTCGTTACGCCATTCGTGCAGGTCGGAACTTACCCGACAAGGAATTTCGCTACCTTAGGACCGTTATAGTTACGGCCGCCGTTTACCTGGGCTTCAATTCAGAGCTCTCACCCCTCCTTTTAACCTTCAGGCACCGGGCAGGCGTCAGACCCTATACGTCGTCTTACGACTTCGCAGAGCCCTGTGTTTTTAATAAACAGTCGCCACCCCCTGGTTTGTGCCCCCAGCCTCTAGTTGCCTAGAAACTGGGCCTCCTTCTCGCGAACTTACGGAGGTATTTTGCCGAGTTCCTTCAACATAGTTCTCTCAAGCGCCTTGGTATTCTCTACCAGTCCACCTGTGTCGGTTTAGGGTACGATCTAGCGATGGAGCTATTTCCAGGAACCTCTAAGCAGCCCATTCAATCCGATAAGGATGAACTACCTTCGAGATCCGTCACTTCCATCTGGCCCAGGAATATTAACCTGGTTCCCATCGACTACGCCTTTCGGCCTCGCCTTAGGGGTCGGCTTACCCTGCTCAGATTAGCTTTAAGCAGGAACCCTTGGACTTTCGGCGAGGGAGTCTCTCACTCCCTTTGTCGCTACTCATGTCATCATTCTCACTAGTGATCTCTCCACCGGATCGCTCACGCGCCGGCTTCACAGAAAACTCCGCGTCTCCAATCGCCCCGAAGGGCTTAAGGAGACATGGAATTATGTCACACTACGCTCTGCTACCATGCACTATGTGCATCCTAAGCTTCGGCTCATGGCTTGAGCCCCGTTACATCTTCGCCGCAGGACAACTTGATTAGACCAGTGAGCTGTTACGCTATCTTTAAAAGATGGCTGCTTCTAAGCCAACTTCCTGGTTGTTTTGGTCGTCCCACCTGCTTTCCCACTTAGCCATGAATTAGGGGCCTTAGCTGTAGGTCAGGGTTGTTTCCCTCTTCACGACGGACGTTAGCATTCGCCGTGTGTCTGCCATCTAGTACTCCCCGGTATTCGGAGTTTGGTTAGGATCAGTAAGCCTGTGGGGCCCCATTACCCATCCAGTGCTCTACCCCCGGGGGTATTCGGATGACGCTCTACCTAAATAGATTTCGCAGAGAACCAGCTATCTCCGAGTTTGATTGGCCTTTCACCCCTAGGCACAACTCATCCCGACCTTTTTCAACAGGTGTGGGTTCGGACCTCCAGTAAGTGTTACCTTACCTTCATCCTGGTCATGCCTAGATCACTCGGTTTCGGGTCTGATCCCACGAACTCGACGCCCTATTAAGACTCGCTTTCGCTGCGCCTACACCTAACGGCTTAAGCTTGCTCGTGAGACCAAGTCGATGACCCATTATACAAAAGGTACGCTGTCAGGCCTCAAGGGCCCTCCAACTGATTGTAGGCGTTCGGTTTCAGGTACTGTTTCACTCCCCTCGTCGGGGTGCTTTTCACCTTTCCCTCACGGTACTGGTTCACTATCGGTCAGTAAGGAGTACTTAGCCTTCGAAGGTGGTCCTCCGATCTTCAGACAGAATTTCACGTGTTCCGCCCTACTTAATACGTCCTATCGTGCTTCATATACGGGACTGTCACCCACTATGGTTGGCCTTTCCAGACCATTCTATTCACATTCAAGGCTCGGCTGGTCCCCGTTCGCTCGCCGCTACTAGGGGAGTATCAATTGATTTCCTTTCCTCCGGGTACTTAGATGTTTCAGTTCCCCGGGTTTGCTTTTCTAAACCTATGTATTCAGTCTAGAAATACCTGGTTTACCGTATTATTAGCCACCCCGAAGGGTAGTAATAACACAGTATCAGGTGGGTTGCCCCATTCAGAAATTCATGGATCAAAGCTTATTCTCAGCTCCCCATGACTTATCGCAGAGTATCACGTCTTTCATCGCCTCTTACTGCCAAGGCATTCACCAAACGCCCTTTTCGCGCTTGATTTGATCCAGAAAAAGAAAGACTTGAAGCCAACCTGCAACCTTGCGGCCACAAGAAGACGTCGCATCAAACACGACCGGGCAGCTGGTAACTAAACCCGATCTTCTTCTGGGATCAAAAGTATACTTTTTCCCGCCAGCATGTTTGTGCATGCTGACAATGAACGGCTCTTGAGTGTTCACCATCCGTGCAGGAAGTGAACAGAACCGTTCTGGTTAGTGTACTTGACTTGGACAACACGTTCTTTTCAGCTGGCAGACGCTTGGGGGACCGAGGAAACAGTCCATGCAAACGCTCGCTTGAACCAAAAGGCCCAAGCACCAAACTGAGATCATCCAAATACTTATGGTGATCAAACAGTGTTGATTATGTATCTCTCTATACGATGTCAATTCGTCTGCAGAACAGAAGCTTGCGCTTCGTCCGAGAACAGACGTTCGAACATTCACAGAATGCTCGAAGATATGTTCTACTAAGTAATGGTCTTCTGATTGCTGCTGCGTAGCAATTCCCAGACCTACGTCCCTTTCTTCGAAAGAGACTTGGTGGAGCCTAGGAGGATCGAACTCCTGACCTCCTGAATGCAAATCAGGCGCTCTCCCAGCTGAGCTAAGGCCCCATCTAACCCCTTGCGGGATACTGGTGGGTCGAGGAGGACTTGAACCTCCGACCTCACGCTTATCAGGCGTGCGCTCTAACCACCTGAGCTACCGACCCGGTTTTCATTTTGCGTGCAAAACAAAACCCGTGTGCGACAGGGTATTGCGAAGCAATGCCCGTAAGCAGCACTCAGTGGTTATGTCACCTGACAGCTGCCGGTAACGGCTGCTGCCGCGTTTTCCTGAAGAGATATGAGGACGGCTCGGTCCGAAGGGTCATCTTGCGATGCCCTAAATATGGACAGCTTTGTTTGCTGTCCTGCTAAGTGTTTCACGAGCTTTATGCGCTACCGCTTCGCTACTTGAGCGCGTTGGCATCACTTAAAATCTGCTAGAAACATCCTTAGAAAGGAGGTGATCCAGCCGCAGGTTCCCCTACGGCTACCTTGTTACGACTTCACCCCAGTCGCTGATCCTACCGTGGTCCGCTGCCTCCTCGAAAGGTTGGCGCACGGCCGTCGGGTAGAACCAACTCCCATGGTGTGACGGGCGGTGTGTACAAGGCCCGGGAACGTATTCACCGCGTCATGCTGTTACGCGATTACTAGCGATTCCGACTTCATGGGGTCGAGTTGCAGACCCCAATCCGAACTGAGACATCTTTTGGGGATTAACCCACTGTAGATGCCATTGTAGCACGTGTGTAGCCCAACCCGTAAGGGCCATGAGGACTTGACGTCATCCACACCTTCCTCCCGCTTATCACGGGCAGTTTCTTTAGAGTGCCCAGCCGAACTGCTGGCAACTAAAGATGTGGGTTGCGCTCGTTGCCGGACTTAACCGAACATCTCACGACACGAGCTGACGACAGCCATGCAGCACCTGTGCACTGGTCCCGAAGGAAAGTCCCATCTCTGGGATTGTCCAGGCATGTCAAGGGTTGGTAAGGTTCTGCGCGTTGCTTCGAATTAAACCACATGCTCCACCGCTTGTGCGGGCCCCCGTCAATTCCTTTGAGTTTTAATCTTGCGACCGTACTCCCCAGGCGGAATGCTTAATCCGTTAGGTGTGTCACCGAACAGTATACTGCCCGACGACTGGCATTCATCGTTTACGGTGTGGACTACCAGGGTATCTAATCCTGTTTGCTCCCCACACTTTCGCACCTCAGCGTCAGTATCGAGCCAGTGAGCCGCCTTCGCCACTGGTGTTCCTCCGAATATCTACGAATTTCACCTCTACACTCGGAATTCCACTCACCTCTCTCGAACTCAAGACCAGGAGTTTTGGAGGCAGTTCCAGGGTTGAGCCCTGGGATTTCACCCCCAACTTTCTGATCCGCCTACGTGCGCTTTACGCCCAGTAATTCCGAACAACGCTAACCCCCTCCGTATTACCGCGGCTGCTGGCACGGAGTTAGCCGGGGTTTCTTTACCAGGTACTGTCATTATCATCCCTGGCGAAAGTGCTTTACGACCCTAAGGCCTTCATCACACACGCGGCATGGCTAGATCAGGCTTGCGCCCATTGTCTAAGATTCCCCACTGCTGCCTCCCGTAGGAGTCTGGGCCGTGTCTCAGTCCCAGTGTTGCTGATCATCCTCTAAAACCAGCTAAAGATCGTAGACTTGGTAGGCCATTACCCCACCAACTATCTAATCTTACGCGGGCTGATCCTTCTCCGATAAATCTTTCCCCCGAAGGGCGTATATGGTATTACTCTCAGTTTCCCGAGGCTATTCCATAGAGAAGGGTACATTCCCACGCGTTACTAACCCGTCCGCCGCTCGCCCCGAAGGGTGCGCTCGACTTGCATGTGTTAGGCCTGCCGCCAGCGTTCGTTCTGAGCCAGGATCAAACTCTCAAGTTGAAAAGCAATTGCTTGCTTATCCTTGACGTCGAACCTCTGCACATCGACCTGCATCACTTACTGAATGATACAGGCGTCTTTTCTGTTTGTTGTGCTTTCAGTTACCAAAGTAACCGAAGGCCGTCCAAACAGTGAAGCTGACACTCTATAATCGGTAGCGAGCCTAAACCCATTCCCTAAGAGCGCGATATACAGACGTTGATCCATCGAATGAACCAAACCGCCCACATATCTCTTCAGATATTATCAATTTCAAAGAGCGTAGAGACAAAAACAAACCGTGATGCGCCCTAACTTCTTGGCGCGCCCCGCCTGCTCTATCTCTGTTTTTCGTTCCGCCTCAAAACCACCGCGTCTCCGCTCCGGCCTCTCTGGCGCCCCGCCGATGCATCACTGCGCCGCCGGTGAAGGGGGTTCTAAGTCTAACACCCAAAACCCGCAACCCCTTTTTTTAACATTATGAACGTTTTCTGAAAAAACCCGTTTTCTCTATGTAAATCATGCCCTTGGGTTCTCAATATTTCGTGGACCCAAGGTCAAATCGGTCGATTATTACCCGACGCACGCAGATCGGTTACCGCGAGACAGGGTATCAACCGACTTATCCACAGACTCGGATCAGCGATTGGCAGGATTCAGGGCCCAAGAATCGCGAATTTGGTGATTTGAGTCGGGTTAAAGGGGCAAATTTTGAAGATTCTCTTCACCCGGCTCTCCGATTCACTCAATCGGATCACCGTGATTCCACCGGTTCGCCACCCGTTTCGCGATTTTGACGCTATCCGCATCTTCAGATTGTGCAATTCTTTGGGGCATGGGATCGAAACATCTGCCTGCTTCATGAGCGGAGTGAAAACACGCCACCGTATTTTACAGAATTTCCCCGAAAACTGGATCGGTCTAGGCCGTCACCCGTTTGGGCCAGCGCAGGCGCAACGCCAACAGCCCCACAATGATTGACATATAGACCAGCGGTTCGATCTGGATGCCTTTGACAAGCCAGATGTAATGCACGCCCCCCAATACAGCCGCCAGATAGGTGAGCTTGTGCAGCTTACGCCATGCCGGTCCCAGTTTACGGATCGACCAGTTGTTAGAGGTAAGCGCCAGCGGGATCATCGCCACAAACGCGGCAAAGCCGATCGTCACATAGGGACGTTTGACAATGTCAGCCCAAATCTGGCTCCAGATTTGCACGTCGAGAAATAGCCAGACGGCGAAGTGCAGGCAGACATAGGAAAAGGTTGCCAATCCCACTGCGCGGCGAAAGCGGATCAGGTTCACCCCGGCAAAGCGGCGCAGCGGCGTGATTGCCAGCCCCGCAATGATCAACTTTAGCGCCCATTGACCCAACTCATGCTCCAGCCCCTTGACCGGGTCGCGCCCCAGACCACCGGTAAAGCCCTGATACACCAAAAACGGCACCGGCAGCAGCAACACTATATATACGACCCATGTGGGGATGCGCCGCGCCGCGCCATTGATCTGATTCACCATCGCTGCCATCGGTTGTTCAATTCTTTCCGCGCGATGCACATTATGCGTTCCGCTCGCAAACAGGGTCAGAAGTTCGCCTTGAGGTCCATGCCCTCGTAAAGGCTGGCAACCTCTTCACCATAGCCGTTGAACATCAGCGTCGGGACGCGACGGGCAAACAGGCCACCGCCCAGAGGTCGCTCGCTGGCTTGCGACCAGCGCGGGTGACTGACCTCGGGGTTTACGTTGCTGTAAAAACCGTATTCACGCGCATTTGCCTTGTTCCAACTGGTCGGCGGTTCCTGATCGGTCAAGGTAATACGCACGATCGACTTGATCGACTTAAAACCATACTTCCACGGCACCACCAAACGCATAGGCGCGCCGTTCTGGTTGGGAATATCCTTACCATAGATACCTGTCGCCATGATCGTCAGCGGGTGCATTGCCTCGTCCAGACGCAACCCCTCGACATAGGGCCAGTCGAGCACGGGATAGCGCACACCCGGCATCTCGTCAGGACGCAGCGCGGTTTCAAAGGCCACGTATTTCGCGCCCGACTGCACACCCGCCATATTCAGCAAATCAGCCAGTTCGAACCCGTTCCATGGCACCACCATCGACCACGCCTCGACGCAGCGAAACCGGTAGATGCGCTCTTCGATGGTCATGGATTTCAGAATATCTTCCATTGCGTAGTCCGCAGGCTTGTCCACCATGCCATCAATTTTCACGGTCCAGGGGTGCGTGGTCAGCGCACTGGCATATTTTGCAGGGTCTTCTTTGGCTGTGCCGAATTCATAATAGTTATTGTATTGGGTGATATCTTCCCATGCATTCGGCTCAAGCGCGTCCTGCGCCCGCGCGCCGCCTGCCATGCCCACCAACCCAAGGCCCACCGCCCCGGCGATCAGCTGCCGCCGGTTCAGGAATGCAGCTTCGGGGGTCACGTCCCGTTCGGTCAGTGTGTTTGTCCAGCGATAGGCCATTCTGGTTGTCTCCTCATCCGTTTCACAACGTTATGCACAGAATGTGGGGCAAACAAATGCGCGCGCCAGCCAGATCACGCGAAGTTGGCCCCGTGTAACAATTGCCGTTCATAAGATGTACGAGACGCCAGCTATCGCTCGGTGCGCGGGCCGGGATAGATTTCGTTCATTGGCACAGACTGGCCGCTGCCCTGCATGATCCGCACATGCCGTCGCCGCAAAAGACGCGGCTCGGCCACCCCCACAGAATGTGCGATGACCTCGACCTCGTGAATGATCTCTTGGGCATAGCGCGCCACCCGCTCGTCCTTATCCTCGACCACCAGACCCTTTTGCAGACGCGGATCGTGCGTGGTGATGCCTGTGGGGCAAGTATTCTTGTTGCATTTCAGAGACTGGATGCAGCCCAACGAGAACATGAACCCCCGCGCCGAGGTAATGAAATCCGCCCCCGCTGCCAGCGCCCACGCCA
Organism: Pseudosulfitobacter pseudonitzschiae; assembly: GCF_002222635.1. NCBI lineage: Bacteria > Pseudomonadati > Pseudomonadota > Alphaproteobacteria > Rhodobacterales > Roseobacteraceae > Pseudosulfitobacter > Pseudosulfitobacter pseudonitzschiae. The sequence goes on from NZ_CP022415.1 coordinate 2,850,569, forward strand.
CATCACCCGGATTGACCAGCTTGCCACTGGCGACCAGACGGATGCGATCTTTCAATCCGGCCTCGTTGCGCAGATCGGCGGCCAGCGGCAGCGATTCCCGCACCGACATGCCCACCAGATCAATCAGCGGCATGGGGGCAGCCCCGGTGCCACCCTCGCCGCCGTCGATGGTAATGAAATCCGGCGCGCACGCCTCTCCACGTTTCTTGATCGTCTGCATGAAATCGCGGAAAGATTCCCTGTCGCCAACAACGGTTTTGATGCCCACAGGTTTGCCGGTGATGTCGCGCAAGCGCACGATCATATCCAACAGGTCGTCCCAATCATCAATCTCGACGTGGCGGTTGGGCGAAATCGCATCAATACCAACGGGCAGGCCGCGAATTTCGGCAATTTCGGGGGTAACCTTGGCACCGGGCAGAATGCCCCCCTTGCCGGGCTTGGCCCCTTGGGCCAGCTTCAGCTCGAACATCTTGACAGAGGCATTCGCGGCAATCTTGCGCAGCTTGTCTTCGTTTAACGAACCATCCGCGTTGCGTACACCGAACTTGGCCGTGCCGATCTGGAAAACAATATCGCAGCCGCCTTCAAGATGAAAGGGGCTTAGCCCACCCTCGCCGGTGTTCATCCAGATGCCCGCTTTGGCCGCACCGCGACTAAGCGCGCGTACAGCAGGACGTGACAGCGCGCCATAACTCATGCCAGAAATGTGGAAAAATGAGCGCGCCGTATAGGGCATCCGTGCACCCGCCCCGATCACCATCGGCTCGGAACTGGCAAACTGGTCGTCCAGTGGCGGAAAGGCAGCGTTGACAAAAATCGGCGTGCCGACAATGGACAGGTTTCGAGTTGATCCAAAAGCCACCGTATTACTGTGCGGCTCGCCCGTGCGTTTGACCCAATCCCGCTGTGCGCGGTTAAACGGCAGCTCTTCGCGGTCCATCGCGAAAAAATACTGGCGGAAGAATTCACCCAACGTCGAAAAGATATGCCGAAAGCGCCCGATCACCGGATAGTTTCGTCGGATTGCGTCCTCGGTCTGCAGGCGATCGAGAACAAACAAAACCACCACAAACAGCAGCCCCGCGCCAATCAGCCCGATGAACGCAAAAGAAAGGAACTCCAGCAGCGTCAGTGTCGTACTCATTTCGCTCTCTCCCATGGTCATCGCCTTGGTCGCACAATTAAGCCACGACCACGTCGACGCAAGGGCACACGGGCGTCATAATGTAGCAGAGGTTCACCGGCACACCAACGGATCGCGCCCCAGAAGCGTGAAAAACCCTGCCATTCCCACATACTCAGGCAACAGTATCTAGCCCCTGCCCGCCAAAAGCGCAGGAAAACCCCAAGCATAACTTGGTCTCCACACACCGGCAGAAAACGTAGATACTTATCCCAACTATTTTTTAGAAAGCTATAATAACGGCCTGCCGAACGACAACGGGCTTTCCAATGGCATCAACGGTCAACTTGGTCTGCAAAGCGGGCTTAACAGCGACACTGCGGACGCCATAGCACTGAAGGTCATCAAGGGATTCACCTACATCATTGTTGTAACGGTCGACACATCGCTTGCAGGCACACCGTTTACTGTCAGAATTGGCGATCAGACGGGCACCGCCGCCGGTCGTGGTGGAACATATGGAATCACGATCAGCTTTATCGCAGATGCAACCGAAACCATCTTTCTCGATGTCTCGCAATTTGGCGGCGGCGGGCGCGGTATGCGTGTGGTGCTACAAAAAGTGGACGTGGCTGATCTGGATAACAGCGACTTCATCTTCAAGGTAACCTCGATACTCCGATGACGTCAAATATCTGCCTGTGAAAAGGGGCGTCCGCAATCGAGCGCCCCTTCGAGTTTGTCGTGGTTTATACCAACGCGTCCGACACTGATTTGGACATCGGCGTAGTGTCTCGCCCAATCAATTGCGACAGATCCTTTCCATCGTGAAACAACGCCCCGCGAGATGCATCCACGTCAAAGCTGGCCAAGGCTGCGGCAAAGCCTTCGGGCAGACCGACCGAGACCAAAATCTTGGAGTATTCGTCCTGTGGCAGGTTCTGATAGGGAACCGTCTTGCCGGTCTGCGCACTTACCTCGATGGCCAGATCGGTCAGTGTATAGGCGCTGTCGCCTGCCAACTCATAGGTTTTGCCGGCATGATCGCCCGAGGTCAGCACAGCCACCGCAGCAGCGGCATAATCCGCACGGGCTGCCGAACTGATGCGTCCGTCACCTGCCGACCCGACAAGCGCACCGGCCTGCACCGCACCCGCAACCGAGCCTGTATAATTCTCGGTGTACCAACCATTGCGCAAGATCGTGTAGGTAAGCCCCGATGCTTTGATCAACGCCTCTGTCTCGCGGTGCTCTACGGCCAACGACATGGGTGACGTATCGGCCCGCAGCAGGCTGGTGTAAATAATGTGCCCGACGCCAGCCGCCTTGGCCGCATCAATTACGGCGCGGTGCTGGGCGGTACGCTGGCCAATCTCGCTGCCAGAAATCAACAGCAGCTTGTCTACGCCATCAAGTGCGGCAGCCAGTGTTTCGGGAACGTCATAGTCGGCCTCGCGCACCCTCACGCCAAGGTCAGCCGCCTTTTCCGGGCTGCGCGCCAAAGCGACGATTTCGCCTGCGCCCCGCTTGGCCTTAAGGTCAGCGATGACCAAACGGCCCAACTGTCCGGTTGCGCCAGTTACTGCAAGTGTCATGGGATGTTCCTTTTGATGTTATGCGTTGCCCCACCAGAGCTAGACTATTTACTTACGAAAAGTAAGTACGTACATAAATGTAAGTGAAGGATTTCTGAGACACGGAGCGCCGCCATGACCGAACACACCCCCGCCCTGACCCCCGAGCCTTTGTCCGAACGCGTAAGGCGCGGCGATCTGATGGCGGTACAATGCCCGTCACGCGATGTACTGAAGCATGTGACCAGCCGCTGGGGCGTTCTGGCATTGATGGCGCTTGACGATAACACCCTACGCTTTAGCGCCCTGCGCCAGCAGATTGGCGGCGTCAGTGAAAGAATGCTGGCCCAGACCCTGCAAGCGCTGGCCGCCGACGGTTTCGTTGATCGCGTGTCCTTTGATGTGGTGCCGCCACATGTGGAATACAGCCTGACCCCGCTGGGCCGCGAAGTGGCCGAAAAGGTGCGCGGGCTAGCTGACTGGATCGAGGTATCAATGCCACGGATCACCGAGGCACAGCAGGCACGCAAAAAGGATTAATTCGCCAACGGCATCCATCGGGCTGCGATGGTTATCGGTGTTCCGTCTGGCGTATGGGCCCAGATCTCGCGCATTTCGCGGTTGGTTACGGCAATGCAGCCATCCGTCCAGTTCATCAACAGATGTAATCCGCCGATAAAACCCCATCCGTTCGGCAATCCGTGGATCATGATATTACTTCCGGGATCGTAACCAGCCTGCAACGCACGCGCGCGATCCCCAATTTCGGGATAGGAGATGTGCAGGCTCAGGTGCGCAACTGATCGCGGATTGCGCCAGTCAATCCGATACGCGCCTTCTGGCGTCCGCTCGTCACCTTCTTGCTGCTTGGGGCCGTCATTCCAACGCGCACCCATCGCGATGTTGTAGGATTTCATCACGTTTCCATCTCGCAGCAGATATAGTATCCTGTCCGCTTTCGAGACGATGATCTGATCGGCCAAAAACTCGACCTGCACGAACGCAGGAACCGTCGCCCAAGGCAGTCGAGCCATCACCTTGGTATAGCTGAACGCCGCGATCACAATCAGCACAAGCACCAACAAAGCACGAACCAAAATACGACGTTTCAAATGGTTTCCTCCGATCACCAATTGGAACTATAGCGGAATACATCACCACAGCAATGTCCGGAGACCACCCGCCCCAAACGCAAAAAGGGCGCCCTACTTGGGCGCCCTTTGCTGTTTCGTGATATGGCTCAGTGAACCACAGCGTCGTCCGGTCTGGGCCGGTTGGTCCCGCCAACACGGTCACCAATAATCAGCCCCTCGCTGCCAGCCGTGACGGGGATCGTGTCGCCGTCCATGACATCCCCGGCCAGCAACATCTCGGCCAGCGGGTTTTGCAGCGTGTTCTGGATCACCCGTTTCAACGGACGCGCCCCGAACACCGGATCATAGCCTTCGTCAGCCAGCCACTTGCGTGCGCTGTCGTCCAGATCCAGCGATATCTTGCGCGCAGCAAGACGTTTCAGCAAACGCGCCATCTGGATATCGACGATACCATCCATGTTATCACGGCTGAGGCGATCAAAGATGATCGTTTCGTCCAGACGGTTCAGGAACTCGGGGCGGAAATGTGCCCGTACCGCGTCCATCACGTCGCGTTTGGCCCCGGCCATGTCACCGCCTTCGGGCAGTTGGCTGAGCGCCTGTGCGCCGAGGTTGCTGGTCAGGACGATCAGTGTCTGCTTGAAGTCGACCTTGCGGCCCTGACCATCGGTCAGCACCCCGTCGTCAAGGACCTGCAACAGCACGTTGAACACATCCGGGTGCGCCTTTTCGACCTCGTCGAACAACACGACCTGATAGGGTCGGCGCCGCACCGCTTCGGTCAGGACGCCGCCTTCGTCATAGCCGACATAGCCCGGAGGGGCCCCGATCAGACGCGCGACGCTGTGTTTTTCCATGAACTCCGACATATCCAGACGCACCATCGCGTTGTCGTCGTCGAACAGGAAATTTGCCACGGCCTTGGTCAACTCGGTCTTGCCGACGCCAGTTGGTCCGAGGAACAGAAAACTGCCCAGAGGACGGTTTTCGTCGTTCAGACCGGCCCGCGCTCGGCGCACCGCATTGGCCACCGCGTGCACGGCGCTGTCCTGACCCACCACACGGCTGTGCAACTGGTCTTCCATGCGCAACAGCTTGTCACGTTCGCCTTCCAGCATCCGCGACGTCGGGATACCGGTCCAGCGCTCGACGACGCTGGCGATCTGTTCAGGGCGCACGGTGTCGGCGGTCTTGGCGTCCGCCTCGGTCGCGTCCAGCGTTTCAAGCTGGCGCTCCAGTTGCGGGATCACACCATAAGACAGCTCGCCCGCCTTTGCCAGATTGCCCTCGCGCTTGGCGATGTCCAGATCGGCACGCGCACGGTCCAGCTGTTCCTTGATACCCTGCGCCGAGGCGATGGCATCGCGGTTGGTCTGCCACTGCGCCGTCATTTCGGCGCTTTGATCCTGCAGATCGGCAAGATCCTTTTCCAGCGTTCCAAGACGGTCCTTGCTGGCCGCGTCATCCTCGGCGCGCAGAGCTTCGGCCTCGATCTGCAATTGCAGGATCTGTCGGTCGATCGCATCGAGCTCTTCGGGCTTGCTGTCGACTTCCATGCGCAGACGGCTGGCCGCCTCGTCCACCAGGTCGATGGCCTTGTCCGGCAGGAAACGGTCGGTGATATAGCGATGGCTCAGCGTTGCCGCTGCGACCAAGGCGCTGTCACTGACCCGCACCCCGTGGTGCATCTCGTATTTTTCCTTGATGCCGCGCAGAATGCTGATCGTGTCTTCGACCGTGGGTTCCTGCACCATCACGGGCTGGAACCGGCGGGCCAATGCCGCGTCTTTTTCCACATATTTGCGGTATTCAGTCAGCGTGGTCGCACCGATGCAGTGCAATTCACCCCGCGCCAGCGCCGGTTTGATCAGGTTGGCCGCATCCATCGCGCCATCGGCCTTGCCCGCGCCAACCAGCGTGTGCATTTCGTCGATGAACAGGATGATCTCGCCCGCAGCATCGGTGACTTCGTTCAGGACCGCCTTCAGACGTTCCTCGAACTCGCCACGATACTTGGCTCCGGCGATCAGCGCGCCCATGTCCAGCGCCAGCAACTTCTTGTTGCGCAGGCTTTCGGGCACGTCGCGGTTGATGATGCGCAAAGCCAGACCTTCGGCAATCGCGGTTTTACCCACGCCCGGTTCCCCGATCAGAACAGGGTTGTTCTTGGTCCGGCGGCTGAGCACCTGCATCGTGCGGCGAATTTCCTCGTCGCGGCCGATGATCGGGTCGATCTTGCCTTGCTTGGCCCGCTCGGTCAGGTCGGTGCTGTATTTCTCCAACGCTTCATAGCTGTCCTCGGCACTGGCTGAATCTGCCGTGCGCCCCTTGCGGATGTCGTTGATCGCCGAATTCAGCGCCTGCGCCGTGACTTCGCCCTGTTCAAGCGCCATCTTGGCACCGGATTTGACCATGCACAGCGCCATCAGGATACGCTCGACCGGCACAAAGCTGTCGCCCGCCTTCTTGGCCAGCGCTTCGGCCTCGGCCAGAACCTTGGCCGTGTTGTTATCCAGATAGACCTGCGCCGCTTCGCCGGTGACGCGGGGCATCTTGTCCAACGACAAGGTCAGCGCTTCGGTCACGCGGGCGGGCTTCCCACCGGCCCGTCCGATCAGATTGCTGGCCAACCCCTGATCATCATCCATCAATGCTTTCAATATGTGCTCGGGCGCCAGACGCTGATGGCTTTCCCGTGTGGCGATCGTCTGCGCTGCTTGCACGAAACCGCGCGACCGCTCTGTGAACTTGGACAAGTCCATAGATATTCTCCTTTGTAAAAGCGCCCCGATAATGCCGCGTGCCTGACTATGCAGCACACGCAACGGTGAAGGGCCTTGATCCCAATTTGGGCACCCCGAGATCATCGTTCAAGATTTCGTTAGATAGAAATCGCCGGTTTTGCGCCAAGGTCGGTTTACAGGGATGCCTGATCCCCGCCCGTCGCTGTGTAGCACCGAAATAGACGCAGCCGCCCATCCCACAAGGAATCTACAGCAATCGCTTCGATAATAATCACTATAAGTCAATGACTTATAAAGAGCCACTCACTCATGAAACAAAAACTACATATGAAACGTTTATTATCTACAAGACAACAAACAGGTGTCAGAATGCAACATCCGGTTGAGCTAAACAGCGTGATCTACAATGCAACGACGCAAAGTTTCGAAGCATTGGTCACAGTCCACGCGCCCCAAGGTGCGCGCAAGTATGCGTGCGCCATCGATGCACCGATCACAATGACATACGCCAATGCGGCTTCGGGCCTCGCAACGCAGGCGCTGCGGCGTCATGCGGGACCGCACGGCCTGTCGTCTTCTTCTACTTTGACCGACGCGCAGAACCGAGCCCGTGCGGGCAAGTTCCAAACGCGCCAGAACGTGAAAATGAACCCCATTGCTATGCTGCGTCGCCTCGCTGCATAGCATAGCGGCTTGGTCGAATGTGTAATCTGTCCCCGCACATTTGACGCCGCGCTTCCAGAGACATGTGCCTGCCTGCTAGGTCTCTGATGCTCTGCCCGGATGCGCTTTTGGCCATCCGGGCTTTTTTGCCGACATGCGCCGCCCCGCAGACTTGCCGCAAGCAGCCCATTCGCGCTAAGCGCTTCACAGCGCAAAGGAGCCCGCACATGACCCAATCGCCCAATGACCGCCTGATCGTCGCCCTTGATGTTCCAAATGCCATCGCCGGACTGAAACTGGCGCAGGATCTTGGCGACGCCGTGACGTTTTATAAAATCGGACTGGGAATGCTGACAGGCGGCGGGCTGGGGCTGGCAAACGAGTTGAAGCAGGAACAGGGCAAGCGCATCTTTCTTGACATGAAACTGTTCGACATCGGCGCCACCGTCGAGGCGGCGGTGCGGGGACTGGCGCAATTCGAACTGGATTTCCTGACCGTGCACGGCGACCCGCACGTGGTCCGCGCCGCCAAAGAGGGCGCTTCCGGGACGGACATGAAAATCCTCGCGGTCACTATCCTGACCTCGCTGGACCGCGCCGATCTGGACGACAGCCTGATCAAGGACGGCACCACCGCCGATCTGGTGGTCGAACGGGCAGGCCGCGCATTTGAAGCAGGGGCCGACGGTATCATCGCCTCGCCGCAAGAGGCTGCGATGATCCGCGCCTTGCCCGAAGCAGCGAACCGCCTGATCGTCACACCCGGCGTGCGTCCTGCGGGGGCCGACTTGGGTGATCAGAAACGCGTGGCGACACCGGCACAGGCGATCACCGACGGGGCAGATCACATCGTTGTCGGACGTCCCATTTGGGCCGCAGCCAACCCCACCCAAGCAGCAAAAGACATCCTCGCCAGCCTGCCGTGACAGCACAGAATGTGGGAAATTTGGCACAGGCCACAGCATATAGGACGGGTCAGGATTTCCTTACTCGCGCAAAACGCGAAAACTGGGTATGTAATATGACAGGTGATACTCCCCGACGAACTGGTTCTTCCTGAAGTTCGTCACCTCCCCCCGCTCATTTTGCGGGGGGCCTTTCTTTTGAATATCAGCTTTCTCACACTTCAAACGCATCTCCCGCAGTACCTGACAGAAACAGCGCCAACCGCGTCTGAAACTGCGGCACGGCTTTGGGATGGGCGATAAATATCTGTGGCGCCATCAACTGCCAGCTCTGGCCTTCGTCCCCCAGAACAATCCGCCCTCCTGCCTCTTGCGGCAGATGACCTGCAAAGAACCATTTGTCGCCATCATCCTCGATAAACCGCTTGCCCCAACTCACAGCTTCTGCCGGAACATTCAGCCCCAGTTCCTCGCTGGTTTCGCGCAACGCGCAGGCCAGCGGGCTTTCATCGCCCTCGCGTCCGCCACCGGGCAGGTCCAGATAATCAGGCCACGGAATGCCGGCAATATCGTCGCGCCGGATCACCGCCAGCCGTGCACCAATAAAAAGCGCCAGCTTGGCGCCTGCAAATAGCATGTTCATTCCCGCATTCCCGCGCTAAACTGGCCCCCACTCTAGCACAGATGCAATGCCATGCCTGCCCTTTGCCGAGACTGCCTGCACCAATTCGACACCGCACGCCGCTGCCCGGCCTGCGCCAGTCCGCGTGTCGTCGCACACCCCGAACTCGACAGTCTGTGTATTGCCCACATGGATTGCGACGCCTTCTATGCCTCGGTCGAAAAGCGCGACAATCCCGACCTTGAGGGCAAGCCGGTGATTATCGGCGGCGGCAGGCGCGGTGTCGTCTCCACCGCTTGCTATGTCGCACGCATTCGCGGTGTGCGCTCGGCTATGCCGATGTTTCAGGCGCTCAAGCTGTGCCCCGATGCGATCATCGTCAAACCGCGCATGGCCGCCTACGTCGAAGCGTCCCGTGCCATTCGCGCGATGATGGAGGACCTGACCCCCGCCATCCAGCCCCTTTCACTGGACGAAGCGTTCATGGACCTTGGTGGCACGCAACGCCTGCACGGCGCACCGCCCGCAGTCATGCTGGCACGGCTGATCCAGCGAATGCGCACCGAATTGGGCCTGACTGGTTCAATCGGCCTGTCGCACAACAAATTTCTGGCCAAAATCGCCTCTGACCTGGACAAACCGCACGGGTTTTCGGTAATCGGCAAGGCCGAAACAGAAAGCTTTCTGCATGATAAGCCAGTGCGCCTGATCTGGGGTGTTGGCCACGCGGCACAAGCGTCTCTGGACAAGGCAGGGATACGCAGTTTTGCAGACCTCAAACGCTGGGACCAGCAGGATCTGCTCGCCCGTTTCGGCGCGATGGGCGATCGGCTGTGGCACCTGGCACGCGGCATCGACGCGCGGCGGGTGACAGCCCACGAGCCGATGAAATCAATTTCAAACGAAACCACCTTCAACGACGACACCGCCGATCCCGACATTCTTGACGGCCATTTGTGGCGCATGGCTGAAAAGGTGGCAGATCGCGCCAAAGCCAAAGATCTGGCGGGCCGCGTCGTCACCCTGAAACTCAAACGTGCGAACCACACCACGCTGACGCGGCGCCTGTCCTTGCACAGCCCGACGCAAATGGCCGATACCATCTATCGCACCGCCCGCGCCCTGTTCGAGCAGGTCGGCAACGAAGGCCCCTACCGTTTGCTGGGCTGCGGCATCTCGGATCTTGTAAACGCAGACCGGGCCGACACCGAAGGCGACCTGCTGGACCCCGACAAAGCCAAGCGCAGTCAGGCTGAACGCGCCACGGACCAGATTCGTAGCCGCTTTGGCCCTGATGCAATCGTTAAAGGCCGCGCGCTACGCTGATCACGGACAATCTTGGTCGAACCCTACAAACCGCGCGGTTTCACCCACATTCCGCCGCCGTGACACGACCGAGTTGGCCGAAAATCCTTCATCCGGCCACCCCAGTGCCACACAGGTCAGAATCACCTGATCATCCGGAATGCCGGCATTTTCACGCACCACAGGCGACTGCATGATCCCCTGACCGTTGATCACAGCTCCTAAACCACGGCTCCACGCGGCCAGAACCAGACCATAGGTCACAGCGCCCAGATCAAAATGTGCAATCGTGTCGTCCTCCAGCCCCTTGTCGAAGGTCACGACAACCGACACCGGCGCATCAAACTGGCGAAAGCCACGCATCACCCAATCCTGTCGCTTCTCCTTGTTATCGCGCTCGATACCCATCGCCTCGAACAACTGAATTGCGATCTCGACCTGCCGGTCGCGATGCACCCCCTGATAGGCTCCGTGACTTGAGATTTCACGCTGCGGCGGCACGCCTGAAAGCATCCGCTCGGAATTGCCTGTGCGTACTGCCTCTAGTGGCGCACCGGTCAGAACATGAAAATGCCAAGGCTGGGTGTTCATTGACGACGGCGCACGGTTGGCCAGCGCGATAATCTCTTCCAGCAGTTCGCGGGGCACCGGATCGGGCTTGAATCCTCTGATGCTGCGCCGTTCCGAAATTGCCTGATCCAGATTCATCACTGTCTCTCCCCTGAAAAGTCAGTGCAACGCTACCTGCAAATACCGCAAGAGCCAGTGTAACGAGGCGTCAGATCATTCGGCAGCCAGCGGCATCCGCCCCTGACCGATCTGCGCAATCTCGCCCACTACCGCCGCCAGACGCGCCCGCACCTCGTCAAAGCTACCGTTGGGTCGCACCAGCGCCTCATTCATGTACAAACTGCGGTCGATTTCGACCTGCACCGCATGTTGCCCGCGCGTTGGACGCCCGTAGGCTTGCGTAATATAGGCTCCGGCAAAAGGCGCATTGCGGGTCACGACGAATCCTGCGGCGACAAAAGCCGCCTCGATCTGGTCCACCACCTCGCCCGCAGCAGCAGCGCCAAAACGATCGCCCAACACAACGTCGGGGCGTTTCATTCCGCCACGCACCACACTGTCCATCGCCTCATGTGGCATGGAATGACAGTCAATCAACACCGCCTGCCCGTGCCGCCTATGTGCGTCATCCAGCAGGTGTTGCAGCATCCCGTGATAGGGTCGCCAATACATTTCGATGCGCCGTTCCGCTTCCTCAATGGACAGCTTTCCACGATAGATCGCCCGCCCGTTCGCCACGACACGCGGCACCACCCCCAACCCCGATGCGACTCGCGGATTGTGCCCCTTCTGGCGTACACCTTCGATTAGCGCAGGGTCCAGTTCGTCCGCCGCGCGATTCAAATCGACAAAAGCACGCGGCGCGCCTGCTTTAAGAAAGCACGCGCCAAAACGGGGTGCGCAATCAAACAGCATATCGACAAAGGCATCTTCGGACGACCGCACCTGATGCTCGTTCAGAACTGTCGTCCGCAAGAATCGCCAAGGATAATCCCGCCCGGAATGAGGCGACGCAAATACAACACAGGACGTGTTCGCGTCCGGGTGCAACACTTCGTAGGCAAGCTTGGGCATGGCGTCTCCTCATGTTATTAGCATAGCGCATGAAATACGCGTATCAAAAGCCCTTGATCCCGCTTCCGACTCCTTTTATACGCCCCCCTACCGGCGCGAAATCTCGCGCCCCAATTTCGTTTGGGGCAAAGTTTTGCGAAGGCCAGAGTGGGCGATTAGCTCAGCGGTAGAGCACTTCGTTGACATCGAAGGGGTCACAAGTTCGATCCTTGTATCGCCCACCATTCTATTCACAGTTCGGGCACCCCGCCCGGACACCCGCAACCCCGGCGCTGCTTCGCGCCATGAAACATGAGGAAGAAGCGCCATGAAGGTTCGCAACTCGCTCCGCTCGCTCAAAAACCGGCACCGTGACTGCCGCGTTGTGCGTCGCAAAGGCCGTGTGTACGTCATCAACAAGACGCAGCGCCGGTTCAAAGCCCGCCAAGGCTGAGCTTACGCCAGATCAATTTTGAGAAAGCCGTCCCTTGGGGCGGCTTTTTTATTGCCTGCACCGGGGGGAGGCACCTGCTGATGATGCACCCGCATGGTCTTGCGCCTTCCGCACAAGACCATAAGTTGTCACCAAACCACTCACCGAAAGGCAATTATAATGACCGACACGTACACGCCCCCAGAGGTCTGGACATGGGACACAGAAAGCGGCGGCCGATTCGCCAATATCAACCGTCCCATCGCGGGCCCGACCCACGACAAAGAACTGGAAGTCGGCAAACACCCCATGCAACTGCATTCGTTGGCCACGCCGAATGGTGTCAAAGCGACCGTTATGCTGGAAGAGCTGCTGGAAAAAGGTCACGCAGGCGCGGAGTACGACGCCTATCTGATCAACATTGGCGAAGGCGACCAATTTTCCTCGGGTTTCGTCGAAATCAATCCGAACTCGAAAATTCCCGCGTTGATGGACCGTTCAGGCGACACGCCCGTGCGCGTCTTTGAAAGCGCATCGATCCTGTTTCATCTGGCCGAAAAATTTGGCGAATTCCTGCCCGCCTCCGGCCCTGCCCGCACCGAAGTAATGAACTGGGTGATGTGGCAGATGGGCAGCGCGCCCTATCTGGGTGGCGGCTTTGGCCATTTCTACGCTTATGCACCGGAAAAGTGGGAATACCCGATCAACCGTTTCACCATGGAAGCAAAGCGCCAGCTTGACGTACTGGAACGGCAACTAGCCGACCATCCCTATATCGCCGGTGATGACTATACGATCGCAGATATCGCGATCTGGCCGTGGTACGGCCAGTTGGTTCTGGGCCGCCTCTACGACGCCGCGACCTTCCTTGACGCGGAAAGCTATACCAACGTGCTGGCTTGGGCGAAAAAGATCGACGAACGCCCCGCCGTAAAACGGGGCCGCATGGTCAACCGCACCTTTGGTGCACCCGAATTCCAACTGCGCGAACGCCACGACGCATCGGATTTCGAAACCAGAACATGGGACAAAATCGGTGACGACAGCGAAAGCTGAAGCAGACCTATGCGGGCGGCCCTCTGGGGCTGCCCGCGATTACCGGCTGCGCCCGACCTGACGACAGATCAGAATCACCGGCAGCACCCCGACCGCAACAATCACCAGCGATGGCACCGCAGCCCCGTCCAGCCGCTCGTCACTGGCCAACCGGTATGCCTGAACCGCCAATGTGTCATAGTTGAACGGACGCATGATCAGCGTCGCTGGCAGCTCTTTCATCACATCGACGAAAACAATCAGCGCCGCCGTCAGCAGGCTGGGCGTCAAAATCGGCAAATGCACACGGCGCAAGGTTGCCATCGGCCCTTTGCCCAACGACCGGCTGGCCGCATCCATGTTCACATGCACCAGCGCCTGCCCGCCCTCGTATGCCCCCAACGCCGCCGCTAGAAACCGCACCATGTAAGCGATGATCAGCAGCCAGATCGAACCGGTGATCAGCAGGCCCGTCGAGATATCGAAGGTGGCCCGCATCCACGCATCCAGACGGTTGTCAAAAGCGGCAAAGGGCACCATCAGCCCCACCGCGATCACCCCGCCCGGCACCGCATAGCCCAGCCGCGCCACATAAGCGGCCCCGCGTGCCAATGATCTTGGCTGAATGCGGTTGTAAAATCCAACGGCAATCGCCGCACCAAGGGTCAGAACAGCCGCAATGGCCGCCAACATCAGCGAGTTTTGCGCAAATCCCAAATAGCGGGCACTGGTCAGATCCTGCTCGGACCCCAGCCCCATTGCCACCAAGGCCACGATGGGCAGCAGCGCGCCCAACAGCACCGGCACGCCGCACAGCACCATTGCCAGCGCAGCACGGATGCCCGTCAGCTCAACGGGCGGGTTGCCACCTTTGTTGCCACGGGATGGATCATGATATTTCGCCCGCCCCCTTTGCGCACGCTCCAGCATCGCCAGCAACAGCGCAAAGCCCAGCAGACACAACGCCAGTTGCGCAGCCCCCGTGCGATCCCCCAGACTGAACCAACTGGTGTAAATACCCGTGGCAAAGGTCTGAACACCAAAATAGGCAACAGTGCCAAAATCGGCGATGGTCTCCATCACCGTCAGCAGTACGCCCGCCGCAATTGCAGGTCGCGCCAGCGGCAGGCTGACCTTGAAAAACGCGCCCCAGACCGAACTGCCCAAGGCCCGCGCCGCTAGGAACGTGGTGCCCGATTGCTGTAAAAACGACGCCCGCGCCAACAGATAGACATAAGGATATAGCACCAGCACCAGCATCAACGCCGCCCCGCCAAGGCTGCGGATTTCGGGAAACCAATAGTCGCGCGGCCCCCAACCCATCACGGCCCGCAGCGTCGATTGCACCACGCCGGGGTGATCCAGAATACTGGTATAGGCATAGGCCAGCACGTAGGCCGGAAAGGCCAACGGCAACACCAACGCAATTTCGAACAGCCCCACACCGGGGAACCGTGTCATCGTCACCAACCATGCGGCACCGACACCGATCATGAACGTCCCGCATGACACCAGCAGAACCAGCGCCAGCGTATTACCCGCATAGCGCGGCAGCACCGTCTGCAAAAGATGCCGCACCGTGTCAAAGCCGCCGCCAATCGATGCCAGAAAAACCGCGACCATCGGCAACAGACAGACGCCCGCCGCCAGCAATGCCACCGTCGCTAACCCGCGCGGAGCCAGCCGCGCCCGTGCAGGCCGCCCCGCAGTATTCAATGCCTGATCGCTCATAGCCTGTATTTCGACTATTTCTGTCGGAATGACCAGACCATGCCCTGCGTGTCAGCCCTGTTCGAAGAACTCCAGAATATCATCGAACACACGCGGCTCGGCCACATAAAGCAAATGCCCCAAGCCGGGATAAAAGGTAATCGGCGCGCCGCCAATTTCCTTGGCAAACCGGCGCACCTGATGTGGCCGGAACACCGTGTCAGCGCTGCCTGCATAGAAATGCACCTGTCCGGGCGGCAGTGTGAACCCCTTGGGCAACTGCCATCCGACCAGCGCCATCGTATGCGCCTTGAAAATATTGAACGACGGCTCGATTACGATCTTTTTCGGGCGGCTGGTAATGCGGGCAATGTCATCGGCCCGCTCGGGCGAACGCGCGCCCTGCCGTCCGAACAACAAAACCGGAAAGTAGTCCTCCCAGACCTTGCGCGTGTTCACCGACTTTGCCCGCGTCGCAGCCACCAGAATGTCGTCGATCCCGCGCAGCCCTGTCTGCGCGCCACCGCCGAACTCTACCGCGCTCGACATCGCCGCCACTTGCGCACGCGGACCGATCTGCTTGGCCGCCAGCATTGCAATCGGCGCACCAGTGGAAAAGCCCAACAGCTTGATCTGCTTGTCAGGATAGCGCTCGGCCAGCGTAACGATGGTCTGTGCGGCACGTGCAATATTCAGCGGCCCGTCCAGCGGCCGCCCGTCCATACCGGGAAACCTGTACGCGGCAAAAGCATAGCCCTTGGACCGCCATTCTACCACAGGATCGAAAATGCCCAGCGGCGTCATCGATCCGGGAACAAGGATCAGCAGCTTGTCCTGCACCGCTATATCTGCGGCATTGAACAACAACGGCGTCACGGGTGCGTCCATTGTTTCAGACTTGGACCCGCAAGCCGCCAACGCACCGTACGCAATCAAAACCAACACCCGTACCATCCACATGCGCGCGCCTGCCCCTGATCTGCACAACGATCCTGATGGCAGTCCTAGCCGCCGCACGCGGCATCCGCCAGCCACCCATCATCACGTTTTCTCCACAACGCGCAAAGAAACTTCGGAACCTTCCTGCGCTGGAAACCCGTTTTACCGATAGTACAAGGAGAGTGAGATGAGCCACTACACCCGATTTTTCGCGATGATCCTGACATCAAGTGCCGTCATGTTCGTGGCCATGTATTTCAACACCTACGCCTTTGATCACGTCTATTTCAGCGAAACCCGCGCATGGATGGCAGTTTATATGGGCGCGCTGATGATGGCGGTGATGCTGCTGTTTATGTGGGGCATGTACCCCAGCCGCTCGGCCAACATCGGCATCATCGTGGTCTCAGCGGTATTGTTCGGTGCGGGCCTTTGGGGTGTCAGATCACAGCAAACCGTGGATCAGATCGACTGGATGCAGGCGATGATCCCGCACCATTCCATCGCGATCCTGACCAGCGAACGAGCGCATATCACCGATCCGCGCGTGCGCGAACTGGCTAACGGTATCATCGCGGCACAACGCAAGGAAATCAACGAGATGCAGGCGCTGATCACTGACCTTAAGGAGTAACACAATGCCCCGCAAAACCGCCCGCCTGTACCGCATGGTCATGCCAGACCATCTGTGCCCATTCGGCCTGAAATCAAAATCCCTGCTACAGCGTAACGGCTACACCGTCGAAGACCACCACCTGACCACCCGCGAGGAAACCGACGCCTTCAAAGCCGAACATGATGTAAAAACCACGCCTCAAACCTTTATCGGAACCGAGCGTATAGGCGGCCACGACGACCTGCGCCGGTTTTTCGGTCAACACGTTAGCGACGGCGACGAAAAGACCTATCGCCCTGTGCTGGCCATTTTTATCATCTCGTTTCTGATCGCGCTGGCCATTGCAATGACCACCTACGGCACGCCACTCAGCTGGCGTGTAATCCCGTGGTTTGTCGCCACCGCCATGACCATTCTCGCCTTGCAAAAACTACAGGACGTTGAACAGTTTTCAACGATGTTTCTGGGCTATGACCTGCTGGCACGGCGCTGGGTGCCCTATGCCTATATCTACCCCTACGCCGAAGCCGTCGCAGGCGTGCTGATGCTGGCGGGTGTCGCCCTGTGGCTTGCAGCACCCTTGGCCCTGTTTGTGGGCACAATCGGCGCAGTATCAGTGATCAAGGCGGTCTATATCGACAAACGCGACCTAAAATGCGCCTGCACGGGCGGCAACGACAATGTACCCCTTGGTTTCATCTCGCTTAGCGAAAACATCGCAATGGCAGGCATGGGCACATGGATGCTGATCCGCATGATCGTGGGCTGATCCTTCATCTTGCTAAAAAACTCCGGGGGCGCGCCGCATGGCGCGGGGGCCGAGCCCCCCAAACAGCCTATGCGGCCGGCGACATTCTCAGTCGTATGTACGCTGGTCTTCAATCACCAAACCGTCGCGCGGCAGACTGCCCAAAGGCACGATCTCGACCGTGCTTTTCAGCTTCAGCGTGTCGACCACGCTTGTGGCAAAGGTCTGCGCATCGCCACCATCGGATTCAATCTGCACTGTCATCGCATCCTGCTGCCCGTCACGCCGTGCCACCACGCGGGCACGCGCGATGTCGGGGTGTTTGGCAACCAGTGCTGCCACCTGCTCGGGGCGCACGAACATTCCTTTGATCTTGGTGGTCTGGTCGGCGCGCCCCATCCATCCTTTTATGCGCATGTTGGTGCGCCCGCACGGGCTTTGTCCGGCCATCACGGCGCTCATGTCGCCGGTGGCAAAACGGATCAGCGGATAATCCGGGTTCAACGATGTCACGACGACCTCCCCCACTTCACCCGGTTCCACAGGATTGCCGGTGCCGGGCGTCAGGATTTCCACGATCACGCCTTCGTCCACGATCATGCCCTCCATCGCCGGTGTCTCATAAGCGATGTTACCCAGATCGGCAGTGGCATAGGATTGCAAACAGGCGATACCGCGGTCAGCGTATTCCTGACGCAGGCTGGGAAACAGCGCGCCGCCGCCGACAACCGCGCGCGACAACTTCAGCGTCACGCCCATCTCGTCGGCCTTGTCCAAAATCACCTTCAGATAATCCGGCGTACCCGCATAGGCGGTGGTGCCGATGTCACGCGCCGCGATCACCTGCAGTTCGGTCTGTCCCGTGCCCGCAGGCAGCACGGCCGCGCCCACCGCCCGCGCGCCAGATTCAAAAATCATGCCCGCAGGCGTCAGATGATAACCAAAGCAGTTCTGGACGATGTCACCCTTGCCAATGCCCGCCGCGTGCAAAAAGCGCCCCATCCGCCACCAGTCGTGACTGATCCCCCCCGGCTCATAGATCGGACCGGGCGACTGGAACACATGCGCCAGATTGCTGACGGCGATCCCTCCAAAGGGTGGATTTTCCTTTTGCGACGCCGACAGGTCCGATTTACGCATTACAGGCAGCGCCACCAGATCGTCGGGGCCCTGAACTTCGGCCGCAGCCGCACGCCAATCCGCAGGTGCCTGCGTGATCGACGCCAGACGCTTGCGCAGCAGGGTGGCCTGTTCGGCCCGCCGCTGGTCCGCGCTGCGGGTTTCCAGATCATCAAAGTACGCTGTGTCCGGCATCGGAAAATGTCCTGTTCGTCTGTTTGAAAATAGGCTGCAGCCCGCAATCCGCTTCGGTCAGCTCAGCCAACGTTTGCGACGGCGGTAAGATCGCACATCGCGAAACGATTTGCGGCCTTCGTCCGACATCCCCAGATAGAATTCCTTTACATCGGGGTTCTCGCGCAGTTCGGCTGCGGGGCCGTCCATCACCACGCGGCCCGATTCCAGAATATAACCATAGTGCGCAAAGCGTAGCGCCACGTTGGTGTTCTGCTCTGCCAGCAGGAACGACACGCCTTCGTTCTCGTTCACCGATTTCACAATCGTAAAAATCTGCTCTACCAGTTGCGGTGCCAGACCCATGCTGGGTTCGTCCAGCAGGATCGTTTCAGGGCGGCTCATCAGGGCGCGTCCAATCGCACACATCTGCTGTTCGCCCCCGGAGGTGTAGCCGGCCTGCGATTTTCGCCGCTCGCGCAGGCGCGGAAAATAATTGTAAACCATTTCAAGGTCCGCCGCCGTAGCGCCCTTGCCGTCGGTGCGCGTATAGGCACCGGTCAGCAGGTTTTCCTCGATGGTCAAGTGTTCAAAACAGTGACGGCCTTCCATAACCTGCACCACTCCACGTTTTACGGTCTCGGCAGGGTCTGTGTGCTGGATCGCATCACCGCGATATTTGATCGACCCTTTGGTGACTTCGCCACGCTCGGATGCCAACAGGCCACTGATCGCTTTCAGCGTTGTGGTCTTGCCTGCGCCGTTGCCGCCCAAAAGGGCCGTAATCCCGCCTTTGGGCACCGACAGGCTGACGCCCTTCAGCACCAGAATGACGTGATTATAGATCACCTCGATATTGTTGACCTCAAGCAAGGTCTCGTCAGTTTTTCCGGCGTCCAGCATGATCAACGTATCCCGATGGAAATGTTCAAGAAAGTCTCCGGCGACGGCCTGCGCCGCCGGAGAAAGGGGTTTAGTTGCAACGCGGCTCGATGGAGTTTTCAGCCGCATAGGCAGCGGAATCTTCGGCCACCAAACGACCGATCAGCTCGCGATCCGTCGGTTTGAATTCGGAAACAAAATTCCATTCTCCCGCCGCTGCATCCCATTGGGTCACGCCCACCAGACCGGGGCCACCATGCTGTTCGCACGACACTTTGAACTCGGGGCCAAAGTTGGGAAGGCCCAGCTCGGCCATCTTTGCTTCGGTGATTTCGAGTGCTTCCATTCCATCGCGCATCATCGCAGGAGTGATGTCCGGTGTGCCGTGGATGTCCTGAGCGGTTTTCGCAGCTTCGGCGGCCAGCATCGCAGCATACATACCACGGTTATACTGGACCGTACCGATCTGGTCGCCCGCACCGGCAGCCTTGCCAGCATCCACGACATATTGCTGGATATCGTCATAGACAGGATAGTCTTTGCCCACACCGTGGAACGTCAGCGCCTTATAGCCATTGGCTGCGGCACCCGCAGGGATCACGTCTGCTTCGGAACCCGACCACCACACGCCGATGAAGTTTTCCATCGGATAACGGATGTTCACGGCCTCTTGCACCGCAACTTGGTTCATTACACCCCAGCCCCACATCACGACATAGTCGGGACGGTCACGACGAATTTGCAGCCACTGCGATTTTTGCTCCTGACCGGGGTGGTCGACGGGCAGCAATGTCAGCTCAAAGCCGTGGATCTTTTGCAGTTCTTCCAACGTGCGGATCGGCTCTTTGCCATAGGCCGAGTTGTGGTAGATCAAGGCGATTTTCTTACCGTTGATGTCACCACTGTTCTCGTCCAGCAGGTAGTTGATCGCGCCCGATGCACCATCCCAATAGTTGGCAGGATAGTTAAAGACGTGGCTGAACACAGTGCCGTTGGCGGCAGATGTCCGGCCATAGCCCATCGAGTGGATCGGAATACCGTCTGCTGTCGCTTTTGGGATCAGTTGGTAGGTGATACCAGTGGACAGCGGTTGATAAACCAGCGCGCCTTCACCTTTGGTGGATTCGTAGCATTCCACGCCTTTTTCGGTGTTATAGCCGGTCTCGCATTCTACCATGCGGATCTTGGCACCTCCAATGCCGCCATCACGCTCGTTCAGCAGAGTGAAATAATCGGCATAGCCATCCGCAAAGGGAATGCCGCTGGCCGCATATGGACCAGTCCGGTAGCTCAGCGACGGGAACACGAGGTCCGCCATCACCGGGCCCGCAGTCATAACAGCCGCGACAGCCATTGTTGCAAACTTCATCTTCATCGGTGTTTCCTCCCTTGGTTTTTCCGATGCAGCCCCTTTCGGAACCTGCGTAGGGCGGGGTTTTCCCCGCCAGTCTTGGCAACCAGCCCCGCTAATGCGGGAATGGCCACAATCTCAATTTCTCTTTGGTCACGCGCCACAGCTGCGCGATGCCATGCGGTTCAGCGATAAGGAACACGATGATCAGTGCCCCCACGATCACCAGCTGCAAATGCGCCACGATATCCGTCGGCCATCCCAGCCAGTCCACGCCCACAACCTTCAGCGCCACGGGCAACAACACCAAAAACGCCGCTCCGGCAAAGCTGCCAAAGATGCTGCCCAGCCCGCCGATGATGATCATGAACAGCACCAGAAACGATTTGTTGATGCCAAACGCCTCGCCCACCTCGACAGCGCCCAAATAGACACTGAAGAACAACGCACCCGAGATGCCAACAAAAAACGACGATACGGCAAAGGCGCTCAATTTGGCGGTCAATGGGTTCACCCCGATGATCTCGGCGGCAATGTCCATATCCCGAATGGCCATCCATTTACGCCCCACCGACCCACGGGTCAGGTTGCGCGCAATCAGGGCACTGACAACGGTAAAGACCAGACAGAACAGATAGGCAGCCCAGGCTTCGGTGTTCGGCCCGGTGATCAGCACGCCAAAGGTCTCGCGTTCGGGCGCGTTGATCTGACCCGAAGCGGAATAGTTGTAGAACCACGGCACGCGGTTGAACAACCAGACCAGAAAGAACTGCGCCGCAAGTGTCGCCACCGCCAGATAGAACCCTTTGATCCGCAAAGATGGCAGCCCAAAGAGCATCCCCACCGCTGCCGTGATCGCACCGGCCAGAATGACGTGAATGAACATGCTCACGTCAGGAAACGCTGTCATCAGTTTATAACAGGCATAGGCTCCTACAGCCATGAACCCGCCCGTGCCCAAAGAAACCTGACCGCAATAGCCGACCAGAATGTTCAACCCGATCGCCGCAATCGCATAGATCAGAAACGGCAGGAAAATCGAGTTCACCCAATAGTCGTTGACCATGAACGGAATGACACAAATCGCAATGAACAGTACAAAGTAGTACCGCCACCGGTCGAACTTGATCGGAAAGGTCTGGCTGTCTTCCTTGTAGGTCGTGCGAAATTCGCCCGCTTCACGATAAAACATCAGAGATCTCCCACAGCCCGCAGGCCTTTGTTTCTTTTGGCCGGAAATATCCCGGGGGTGCGGGGGCTGGCCCCCGCTGTGGCTCGCACCGGATCAAACACGTTCAATGATCTTCTCCCCGAACAAACCTTGCGGGCGGAACACCAGAAACAACAGCGCCAGCATATAGGCAAACCAGTTTTCGGTGGCCCCACCCAGAAATGGCGCGCCAATCAGAAACTCGAACAGCTTCTCGCCCACGCCAATGATCAGACCGCCAACAATCGCACCGGGAATGGATGTGAAACCGCCCAGCATCAGCACCGGCAGCGCCTTGAGCGCGATCAGTGACAACGAGAATTGAACGCCCGACTTTGCGCCCCACATGATGCCCGCCACCAAAGCGACAAAGCCTGCCAGCGACCACACAAGTATCCAGATAAAGTTCAGCGACACACCCACAGACAACGCCGCCTGATGGTCGTCTGCCACAGCCCGCATCGCGCGGCCCTGTTTGGTATACTGCGCAAAGGCCACCAGGGCCGCGACCAGCACCATCGCCACAAGCGCCGCGACGATATCCAGGCTGTCGATGAAAAAGCCGTAGAACCCTTCGCCGCCCAGTCCCTGCGTCGCCTCTTCGACCCAGACGTTCCCGCCTTGCGGCAGGCACGCGCCCGCAGCCCAGCACAGGTCCAGCGTCTTGATCTCCGAACCCCACATCAGGTCTGCGAGGCCTTCGAGGAAATAGGCCAGACCGATGGTTGCCATAAACAGAATGATCGGCTCTTGCCCCACCAGATGCCGGAACACGAACCGCTGCACGGCCCAAGCCAGCGCAATCATCACCAATACGGTCAGAAACACCGCAAAAACCGAATGCAGGTTCCAGCCAAAGGTCGACACATGCACGCCAAAGGTCGCGTTGATCAGATGCGCAAAGGGCACCTGCCCGTTCTGGAAACCCACCAGCGTCATCGCCGCAAACAGCGCCATGACCCCTTGGGCAAAGTTAAAAATACCCGACGCCTTGTAGATCAACACAAAGCCCAGTGCGACCAGCGCATAAAGCACCCCGGCCATCAGCCCGTTCAGGAACACCTCGACCGTATAGAGAAAAGCCTCAGACATCGCGCAGTTCCTTCACATTCCACATCGTTGCATCAGTCATGTGCGACCCCCAGATAAGCGTCGATTACTGCCTGATTGCCGCGCACCTCGTCGGGGGTGCCGTCACCGATCTTCTTGCCGTAATCCATCACGACCACGCGGTCGCTCAGGTCCATCACCACGCCCATGTCGTGTTCGATCAGGGCGATGGTGGTGCCGAATTCGTCGTTCACATCCAGGATAAAGCGGCTCATGTCCTCTTTCTCCTCGACGTTCATCCCCGCCATTGGCTCGTCCAGCAGCAGCAAGGACGGCTCGGCAGCCAGCGCGCGTGCCAGTTCGACCCGTTTTTTCAAACCGTAAGGCAGACGCGCCACAGGCGTCTTGCGGATCGCCTGAATTTCCAGAAAATCAATGATCCTCTCGGCGACTTCACGGTTGGCGGTCTCTTCCGCCTCGGCCTTGCCCTTCCACATCGACTGCCAGAACAGGCCGGTCTCCATATGGGTCAAGCGCCCTGTCATCACGTTGTCCAGAACAGTCATGCCCTCGAACAGCGCGATGTTCTGGAATGTCCGCGCAATACCTTGCCGTGCCACCTGAAACGGCTTCATCGGCGGACGCAGCGCACCTTGATAGAACACTTGTCCGTCTTGCGGCACATAAAATCCCGAGATCACGTTGAGCATTGACGATTTGCCCGCCCCGTTCGGCCCGATGATTGCGCGGATCTCGCCTTGGCGGATATCAAACGAGATGTCCTTGATCGCCTCGACACCGCCGAAGCGTAGGGTGATGTTCTTCATCTCCATGACCACCGGACCAATCTTGCGTCCATCCGCGGTTGTGTAGCCTTCTGCTTGATCCAGCATCACACCTCCCCCTGCTTCTCTGGTTCTAAGAATTCCCCGTCCGAGCGACGACTTGCCAAAGCCCGAAGGCCGACGGGATGCGATACAAAACCCATCATTCCGCCGCCATCCGCGTGGTGACCTGCTCGACAGCTGCCGTCCGAATTTCCAGCGTCGCCTTGATCGCGCCCTTGCGACCGTCCTCATAGGTCACTTCTGTCACCGTACTGATGTGATCGGACCCGTCGTACATCGCCGTGATGATGTCGTGGAATTTCTCCTCGATCTTCTTGCGGCGCACCTTGCGGGTGCGGGTCAGCTCGCCATCGTCGGCGTCCAGTTCTTTGTGCAGCACGACGAAACGGTGGACCTGACAACCCGACAGCATCTCGTCGTCGGCCACCGAGCGGTTGGTTTCCTCGACGTGGCTCTGGATCATGGCCAGCACCTGCGGATGGCCCGCCAGTTCCTGATACGAGGCATAGGCGATGTTGTTACGCTCGGCCCAGTTGCTGACCGCTGTCAGGTCGATGTTGATAAACGCGGTGCATTCGTCGCGCCCGTTTCCAAACACGACCGCTTCCAGAATGTTGGGATAGAACTTCAGCTTGTTTTCGACGTACTTCGGCGCAAACAGCGACCCGTCGGCCATCTTGCCCACGTCTTTGGCACGGTCGATAATGCGCAAATGGCCTGTGTCCGGCTCGATAAAGCCCGCGTCACCCGTGGCCACCCAACCTTCGGCGTCCTTGGTGTCGGCGGTGCTTTCGGGGTTTTTGTAATACTCAACGAACACGCCCGGCGAGCGATAGTACACCTCGCCCGTGTCGTTGATCTTCAACTCGACCCCGGGACAAACTACGCCCACGGTGTCACTACGCACTTCGCCATCGGGCTGTGCGGTGATGTAAACGGTGGCTTCGGTCTGGCCGTAAAGCTGTTTCAGGTTGATCCCCAGCGAGCGGTAGAAATCAAAGATTTCCGGACCGATCGCCTCGCCCGCCGTATAGCCGACGCGCACGCGGGTGAAGCCCAGCGTGTTTTTCAGCGGGCCATAGACCAGCAGATCGCCCAGCTTGTATTTCATCCGGTCCATGAACCCGACAGGCTTGCCGTCCAGCAGCGCCGGACCCACCTTGCGTGCGTGCGCCATGAAGTGATCGAACATGCGTTTCTTCAGCTTGCTGGCATCCTCCATGCGGATCATCACGTTGGTCAGCTGGGTTTCAAACACGCGCGGCGGGGCAAAGTAATAGGTCGGCCCGATCTCGCGCAGGTCGGTCATCATTGTCTCGGGGCTTTCGGGGCAGTTGGTGCAATACCCTGTCCACAACGCCTGTCCGACGGAAAAGATAAAATCGCCCACCCATGCCATCGGCAGATATGCCAGAATGTCATCTGTCTGGCGCAGATGGTCGAATTCCGAACTCGTGCGCGAGGTTTCGATCACGTTGCGGTTGCTCAGCACCACGCCCTTGGGGTTGCCCGTGGTGCCCGATGTGTACAGCATCACGGCGGTGCTGTCGTAATCCAGCTTGGCGATGCGCGCCTTCATGTCTGCGATCAGGTCGTCGCGCTTGGCACGTCCGGTTTCCTGCACCTGCTCGTACGAGCGCAGCTTTTCATGATCGTATTTCCGCAAGCCGCGCGCATCAAGATAGATCATCTCTTCGAACTGCGGCAGTCCGCCCTGAATATCCATGACCTTATCGACCTGCTCCTGGTCGCCCGCGATCACGTATTTTGCACCGCAATGGCCAAGGGTATAAGCCATTTCTTCGGCAGCCGCGTCATTATAGAGCGGCACCGGAACGGCACCGCACATCTGCGCGGACATCATCGCCCAATACAGCCGTGGCCGGTTGCGCCCGATCACCGCGACAAAGTCGCCCTCGGCCACGCCAAGGTCGATCATACCCAACGCCAGCGCCTCGATTTCCTCAAGTGCCTGCGACCAGCTCCAGCTTTGCCAGATGCCGAATTCTTTTTCGCGGTAAGCAGGAGCATCTGCGAACTTGGTCGCATTGCGGTGCAGCAACGCCGGTATGGACGTCAGTCCATCGGCGCCTTCCAGCGTCTTGGTCAATGTGTTCTCCTCCCAAACCCGCCGCGGTTGCCGCGACAGGCCCTTTTCGCACGACTTGCGAATCCTCACCGCAAATCATGTTCGAAGCACACTCGCGGTCAACTTTTTCGTGATGTTTGCCAAATTCTAACGAATTGTTACACGGCGCGCAAAAGCAACCCGCCCGCACCGATCACAACCAGCGCGCCGGCGGCAATCTCGACCACAGGCAGAAGGCTTGCAGCCAGCGGGCCACCCGCTACGCTGGCCAGCAAACCGCTGCGCAGCCCCACCGCTCCGGTGCCCACGGCGACGGTGACCACCGCCGTGCCAATCGCCATCGCAAAGACACCTGCAATCCCCGCAGCCACAATGCCCATGCCATGCGTGATCACCAATACGAACAACGCCCCCGTACAGGGTCGGATCGCAACACCCGCAATCAGCATCAACGCCTCGCGCAGCGATCGAACGCCCGCGACTTCCTCGACGCTGGGGGCATGGCGATGGCCGCAACTGGCACAAGTATCGTGCGCATGGTCGTGATCATGCTCGCCGTGATCACCCGCCAAAGGACGCCGTACCAGCCGCCGCACACCACGCCCCAACAACCACAGCCCGATCAGCACAACCGCACCGTAACTGACCGGCGCCATAACATCTTCGGCCGCACCGACCATCTGCTCGCGAGTCAGCGCAAACAGCCAAAGACCGCCCTGCACCAACACAATCGCGGTCACCGCCTGCCCCAGCGACGACAGCAACGCAATCACCCCCAGCCGCAATACCGTCACCCGACGCCCCAGCCCGTAGCCGCCAATCAGCACCTTGCCATGCCCAGGCCCAACCGCGTGAAAGAACCCATAGGCAAAACACACACCCAGCAGCGTCCAGAACGCGCCGGAATTGCCCGCCCGCGTGGCGCGCAACGTCAGCGCCATCTCGTTTTGAAAGGAACGTTGGTATCCGGCAGCCATCTGACCGATTTGCCCCATCCCGCCACCGGGCCACAGCCACCAGCACAGCGCGGCCACCACCACCAACAGAACGATCAGCGGTCCGCGCATGTTATCTCGACTTCGGTGGCAAAGGCTTCGCCCACTTCGGGGAACCCCTCTTCAATCGCATCCTGATCTCGGCCCAGCTTGGTCAACGCCCCCTGAAGCTGCTGCATCCCCGCATCCAGATCGGGCAGGTTCCGCACGATGGCGCAGCCCTCAAGACCCTGCACCCTCACGTTCATGGTGACATCGTAAGAAGTGTAATAGGTCGGATCAAACGGCTTCATCGACAAAATATGCCCTGCCATCGCAGGTGTCCCCGCCACGTCCCGCACATGCGTTGTGACAAGACGCCCTTCGCGCATGACCAACGTCACATCGCGCGGGCGCGACAGTTCCAACGACCCACCATCCAGCCGTGCCACCAGATCGCCATCAAACCCTTCAATCCACTGCATGTCAAAGCCACGCAATTGCGCTTCTTCATCCGGTGTAAGAACCGCGTTGCCGTCCGGATCCAGCCCGTAATCTTCAGTGATCAACAGCGAATAGAACGCATCATAGGCCCATGTGACCTTGACCGCCTGCAAAGCACCCGCGTCGTCCACGATTGCGGTCAGACCCGTATCAATAAAGATATGCGGATGCGCCTGCGGAGCAGTAGCGGTGCAAATTAGTACGATTGCAGCAAGGGTTCTCATGGCGCAATCTGTACCCACCTTCGCGGGCCCGCGCAAACCACCCCTTTGCGAATGCGGCCCGTGGTGCTACCCCCATCGGCGGAGGATTGCCACGTGCCACGCAACGATGACCAGAACAGGGCGCTGACCACCGCCGGGTTGAACCTGATCGCTCAGGCGCTGTCGATCTATGACAACGACCTGCGGCTATCGGTCTGCAATGTGGCGTTCCAGCAGATGTTCAACCTGCCCGATATGTTGGTCAAACCGGGGGCCACGTTCGAAGACACAATCCGTCACATTGCCACCCACGGCGAATACGGCCCAATCGACGACATCGAGGCCTTTGTGTCAGAGCGTGTCAGCACCGCCCGCGCGTTCGAGCCGCATTATATGGAGCGCACCCGCGCCAACGGGCGCACCATATCGGTCGAAGGCGCGCCGCTGCCTCAGGGGGGCTGGGTCACAGTCTACACCGACATCACCCGCACCAAGGATCAAGAGCACATGCTGCGCGCGCGCTCGGATGCGCTGTCGGATATGGTGCTGTCACGCTCGGAAGAACTGGCCGCGACCAACCGCCAGTTGTCCGCCACCGTCGCCGCTCTGGAAGAGGCCAAGCGCGAATTGACCGAAATGGAGGCCCGCACCCGTCTGGTCACCGAAATGATGCCAGCCCACATCGCCCACGTCGATGAAACCGGCCATTACACCTATACAAACCGCCGCCTGTCCAGCATCATCCCCGACCGGCCCCGCGACCTTATGGGCTTGCACATCTCTGACGCACTTGGCCCCGCGAACTACACCTTGATCGCACCGCACCTGCAATCCGCCTACGAAGGCCGCGCATCGGTGTTCGAATTTACAGACGCCCCCAGCGCCCGCCGCATCCGCGCGGCATTCACCCCCGATACTGCGCAGGGTGCCTATATCCTATCGATGGACGTGACCGAAGAAACCCAAGCCCGTGTTGCCCTGCAACAAAACCGCAAACGGGCCTTGGCGGCACAGATGACATCCGGTCTGGCGCATGACTTTTCCAACCTTCTGACCATCATCCTCGGCCTGCAAAGCAAGCTCGAACGCATGGATGGCCTGCCGGAAGACGCAGCGCCCCTGATCGAAGGCACGCGCGCCGCCGCCCGTCGTGGCGGCCACCTGCTGGACGGCATCGCCAACGCCACCGCCGCACGCGTCCTGCGCCCCGGTCCGGTCGAAGTGGCAGGTCTGCTGGCCGACGTGGCCACTCTGGCCTCGCCCACCTTGCCCGCTGGCCAGACCCTGCGCGTTGACTGCACCCTGCCCGCAGGGCCGCTGTTGCTGGACACCGGCATGGTTCAGGACAGCCTGCTGAACCTGATCCTGAACGCCCGCGACGCCTGTGGCGCAAAGGGAACCATCACTCTGACGGCTGCAGCGCTCGGGGACACTTGGGTGGAATTCACCGTTACCGACACCGGCCCCGGTTTTTCCGAAGAGGCCCTGCACAAGGCGTGCGATCCGTTCTTTACCACCAAAGGCGGCGAAGGTTCGGGGCTGGGTCTGCCAATGGTCTATGACATGACGAAATCCGCTGGGGGCCACCTCGGCCTGAACAACACCCGCACCGGTGCCGAAGTACGTTTGCGTCTGCCGCTGAACCGCCCCGCACCGGTGACAGGCGGCATGGTCCTGCTGGTCGAAGACCGCGACGACCTGCGCGCGCTTTACCGCGATATGCTGATGGGGCTGGGCCATTCCGTAGTCGAGGCAGCCAGCGTCGACGAGGCCACCGCCCTTACCGCCGATCTGCCCGACATCGGCCTGATCCTCAGCGATATCCGGCTGGGCGCAGCCTCGGGCATTGATCTGGCAGACCGCCTGAAAGACGCAGGCACACCGATCATCCTGATGACCTCGCTGCCGGTCAGCGATCCCACGCACCGCGCCGCCCTGAAACGCGCGCCGGTCCTACAAAAACCCTTTTCAGCGGACGACCTTGCCGCGCTTCTGATGCCACAGGCCGCCCAATGAGCAAACCCGACAGCCCCCTTGTAACAATCCTTGACGACGAACCGGCCATTCGCACCATGCTGGCCGACGCGCTGGAAGAGGCCGGATTTCGCACCCTCAGCTTTGCCCGCGCCTCGGCCTTCGAGGCAGCGCTGAAAACCCACCAGCCCGATGTCTGTCTGGTCGATCTGGGCCTGCCCGACACCGACGGGCTGACCATTGTGCACCGGCTGGCCCTGGAACAGGGGGCCACGGTCATCATCATCTCGGGCCGCGCGCAGGTGCAGGACAAGGTGACGGGGCTGGAACTGGGCGCCGACGATTATATCATCAAACCGTTCGATCCCGCCGAAGTCGTGGCCCGCGTCCGCGCCCGCCTGCGATCCACCCAGCAACCCGTGCACAGTGGCAACACCGCCAGATTCCAGGGTTGGACCGCCTACTTTGACCGCTACGTCCTGACCGACGACGCGGGTTCGGAAACCCCCTTTTCCCACGCCGAAGGCGAAGTGCTGCGCCTGTTCCTGTCCAGCCCGCGCCGCCTGATCTCGCGCGCGCAGATGCAGGAGTCGCTGGGCGGCGGTGCGGGCGAGAGCTTTGACCGCGCGATGGATGTGCGCATCTCGCGGCTGCGCACAAAACTGCGCGAAGATCCAAAAAACCCGCAATTGATCAAGACAATCTACGGCGCAGGTTATATCTTTCTCGGAGACGTCCACTGGAGCTGACGATGCTGCAAGCCCTTCTTTACCGCACCGGCAAAGCCCGCCCGCTGTTCTACCGCGTCGAGATTTCGCGCAACCTGTTCGAAGAGGCATCGGTCACTCGTGAATGGGGCGCCGTGGGTGGCACCCCGCGCACGATCACCTCTTGCCACACCGACCTGCGCGCCGCGTCCCGCGCGGCAGACACGCACCGCCAACGCGCTCTGGACCGCGGATATATACGTGACGCCTCCCATCTTCATCTTGCCAGAACAACTCCGGGGTGAGCCCGCAAGGGCGAGGGGCAGCGCCCCTTACCCCGCCAGCACCTGATCAACCGCGCGCGCCATCACGCGCAGACCCGTCACCAGATCCTCTTCGGCGGTGTCTTCCTCGAACGCATGGCTGATCCCGCCAATCGACGGCACGAACAGCATCGCCACCGGCATCAGCTTTGACACGTTGGTAGCATCATGCAGCGCGCCCGAAGGCATTTTGCGCCACTTCCCCGGTGCCTCCGCCTCGGCTGCCGTCTCCAGCGCACTGCGCAGGCCGTCGTCCATCTGCACCGGCTCCAACCCCAGCATCGGGCCAAAGTCCAGCTTCATATTGCGCTCTTGCGCAATCTCGGCGGCCAGTTCGCGGATGATCGTTTCCATCCGCAGCAGCCGGTCGCCGTCCCCGTCGCGCCACTGCATCGAAAACCGCACCTGTCCGGGCACAATCGACGATGCATTTGGCGACAGGGACACATGGCCAATGGTCCAGACCGTGCTGGGCGTCACCACATTGCGCAAGCGGTCGTTCAGCGCGGTGTTGAACGCGCTCAGCGCTTGAAACGCATCCTGCCGCAGATGCATCGGCGTGGTGCCCGCATGGTTTTGCTGGCCGGTCAGGGTCACCGCCATGTCGCGGATGCCGACGATCTGGCTCACCACGCCGATCTGCTCGGCGTTGGCCTCCAGGTACGGACCCTGTTCGATGTGCATCTCGATAAATCCGGTAAACTGCGCCGAATCGACGTCGCCGGTGACCATGCCCGCCACCGCCTGCCGCGCATCCGCCAAGGACACGCCTGAATGGTCCAGTAGCCCATCCGCCGTGTCCAGCGCCAGATTGCCCGACCAAACCGCACTGCCCGTGGTCACGCCAAAGCGGCCCTCTTCGTCCTGAAACGACACCACGGACACGCCGCCGCCTGCCGCCCGCGCGATCTCAAGCGCCGCGATCACGCCCAACGCACCGTCCAGCCAGCCGCCCGTGGGCTGGCTGTCGCTATGCGATCCCAACAACAGCGACGGCCCCTCCGCCAGACCGAACAGATTGCCCATCGCGTCCATTTCGACCCGCAATCCGGCATCGCGCATCTGATCGGCCAGCCAATCCCGCGCCGCCACGTCGGGTTCGGAATAGGCGGGCCGCACCACGCCCACTCCCTGCGCGCCAAAGCTGCGCAGCATGTGCAAATCCTTCAGAAACCGTTGTCCATCTACCTGCATCTTCGCCCCTCGCGGTTGACCACCGCTCTGCCTCAAGAAATAACGTGGGCAACATGCCCCGCGACAAGGTACAAAGTCCATGACCCAGCCCATCATCGGTATCGATCTTGGCACCACAAACTCGCTGATTGCCGTGTTCGAAGACGGTGCGCCGCGCCTGTTGGTCAATGCGCTGGGGCATAGGCTGACGCCTTCGGTGGTGTCCATCGATGGTGACAATGTACTGGTAGGTGAGGCCGCACGCGACCGCCAGACCACCCACCCCAAAGACACCGCCGCTGCGTTCAAACGCGCGATGGGCACCAAAACCACCTTTCGTCTGGGCCGCAAGACCCTGCGTGCCGAGGAACTGTCGGCGCTGGTGCTGCGCAAACTCAAAGACGACGCCGAAGCGGCTCTGGGCCAGACCATCCGCGATGTGATCGTTTCTGTCCCTGCCTATTTCAATCAGGGTCAGCGTCAGGCCACGATGGCTGCCTGCGCGATGGCCGACCTGAACGCGGTGCGGCTGGTCAATGAACCCACAGCGGCGGCACTGGCCTATGGATTGCAGGACCGCGACGGCGAAAGCCAGTTTCTGGTCTTCGATCTGGGCGGCGGCACCTTCGATGTCACCGTGCTGGAACATTTCGACGGAGTGATGGAGGTAAAGGCTTCGTCCGGTGATGCCTTTCTGGGCGGCGATGATTTTTCCGAAGCATTGGCCAAGGCGATGGCCGACAAGACCGGCACACCATGGGCCAAACTGGGTAAGGACACGCAGCAGCAATTGCGACTTCAGGCAGACGTGGCCAAGCGACACCTGAGCGGCAAGGACAACTTTGCGGCCAAGCTGAAGCTTGACGGCGCACACCACACCATCACCCTGACCCGCGACGACTTCGAACAGGCCGCAGCCCCGCTGATCAAGCGCCTGCACCGCCCGATTGAACGGTGCTTTTATGACACCGGCCTTGATACCGACGCGCTGGACCGCGTTATTCTGGTCGGCGGGGCCACCCGAATGCCCATGATCCGCCAGATGGTCGCGCGCCAGTTCAGACGGCTGCCCGAAATGTCGATCGATCCCGATCACGCGGTGGCACTGGGCGCCGCCGTGCAGGCCGCGCTGGTGGCCGAAGACCGTGCACTGGATGATGTGGTGATGACCGACGTATCGCCCTTTTCAGTGGGTATCGAAACTGCAACCAAGCTGAAAAACGGCACGGTGATCGGCGGTTTTTTCCAACCCATCATCGAACGCAACACGCCGCTGCCCGCATCGCGCGAACGCAGTTTTTCCACGATGGATGACAACCAGACCAAACTGCGCATCGACGTCTATCAGGGTGAGGCCCCCAAAGTCAGCGACAACGTACATCTGGGCCAGTTCCATCTGGACGTGCCCAAGGGCAAAGCCGGTCACGAGGGCCTGTTCGTGCGCATCACCTATGACCCTTCGGGTTTGATCGACGTCGAGGCCACTTCGGTTACGACCGGCAAAAAGGCGGGCGTGGTGATCCGCGACAACGTATCGAACCTGACCGAAGCCGACATCGCCAAGCGGTTGAAACAGATGCAATCGTTCAAATTGCACCCGCGCGAAGACGAGGAAAACACCGCCTTTCTGGCCCGTATCCGACGGCTGTACGAGATGGCAACAGGTGATGACCGACACCTGTTGCAAGGTATGTTAATGAATTTCGAAGGCGCATTGGAGGGACAAGACCCCGCCGAAATCTCGCGGATGCGCGGCGACATGGGCGAAACGCTGGACCGGATCGACGATTATTATGTCTCCTAGCTGGCCGTGGTCCGAACTGGGCCTGGAACAACAAGTGACCGAACGTGAGGTCAAACGCGCCTATGCCACGCGGCTAAAACAGATCGACCGCAATGACCCAGCCGTCTTTGGCGCACTGCGCGATGCCTTTGCGGCGGCCAAGAACGGAGCGCTCAGGGACAAGACACCAGCCAAACGCCCCCGCATGAAAGATATTGTGGAAAGGCGCACCGGTCTGGATGATGCGCAGCCCATACCGCTCTGCGAACCTGTCAGACCCGCGCACGATCCCTCCGGGACAGGCACCGATGACACTTCGGACATCGAACCTCCAACCCGAATTATTAAGGCCCCCGCACCGGCGACACCGGACCAGACTGAATATGCAGAAGAGCTGTTCGCCGACATTCCGTCCAAACCGGCACCCAAAACCGCTGCTCCGCCCCCGTGGGGCATCGGCATTGGCAAACTCGACATCTTGGCGCAAGAGGATCTGGCCGAAGCACTCTCGATATTCCAAACAAAGTTCGACGAGGCGCTACGCCCGTGGCCATGGCACACAAAGATGCTGGATGCGCTGTTGTCGTTGAACATAGCCCACGATCTGACCCTGCGCCGTGCTTTAGAGGTACAGATATACGACAATCTTGTACATCAACTGGGTGACCCCGAGCTTGGCTATCCCAGCGAAATGGCCAGCGTGATCGAAACGCATTTTCTGTGGGCCACGGACGGCGTTGGTTTCCACAAACGCATGGGACGGCGGCCGAATGCACAGCTGGTGATTTATGGCCATACTCGGTCTGTGCCGCAATCGCTCAGGCCCGCCGCCCCGCAACCGGCAAAAAGCGCCGCCTCGTACTTTGTCCACAAAGCCGGAATTTTCACCGTGCTTTATATGATCTCACTGGGCGGCCAAAGCTTTGACGGCCCCGACGAAGTGTTTATTCAACTGGTTGCGCTTGCAATATTCTTTTTGGTCATGCGCTGGTTGACCGGATTGGGCACCGCCATTGTCGTCAGCATTGTCAGACTGGACAGACTTGTTATGCGGGCCGCAAACTGGGCGTTTCCCGAAACAGCACACAGGCTGGCAACGGATGCAGGTTTTCGCAAACTGGGCACCTTCGCTCTGACAGCTGTATTTATCGCGATCTTTTTCATCACTGAAAAATACAGCTAACCACGCCGCAGCCGCCTATTCAGCGGCTACGGTGTTATCCTGCGCAGCTTCGACCCGCACCGCCGAGAATTTGAACTCGGGGATTTTACCAAAGGGGTCAATCGCCGGATTGGTCAGGATGTTCGCCGCCGCCTCGACGTAGGCAAAGGGCAGGAATACCATATCGGGGGCAACCGAGCGGTCTTCGCGGGCCATCACCGTGATACTGCCCCGCTTGGTGGTCAGCCGCACATGCCCGCCTGCCGCGACGCCCAGTTTGCGCAGGGTGGACGGATGCAGCGAACAGTTCGCTTCGGGTTCCAGCCCGTCCAGAACCGAGGCGCGGCGGGTCATCGATCCTGTGTGCCAATGCTCAAGCTGGCGGCCTGTTGTCAGGATCATCGGATACTCTGCATCAGGCACATCATCGGGGGCGATCACCGCCGCAGGGGTGAATTTAGCGCGGCCGTCCTTGCGCGGGAAACCCTCGCCAAAGACAATCGCCTGCCCGGGGTCTTCGGGCGAAAGCGACGGATAGGTCACCGCGTTCTGCGTCTCAAGCCGGTCCCATGTGATGTTGTTGAACGACGGCATGTTCAGCTTCATTTCGGCAAAAACCTCGGCCGGTCCGGTATAGGTCCAGCCCAACCCCAACCGCTTGGCCAGTTCCACCTCGATCCACCAGTCTTCTTTCGCTTCACCCGGAGGCGCGACCGCAGCGCGGCCCATCTGGACCTGTCGGTTGGTGTTGGTCACTGTGCCGGATTTCTCGGCAAAGGCGGATGCGGGAAGGATCACATCGGCGTAATTGGCGGTTTCGGTGATAAAAATGTCCTGCACCACCAGATGGTCAAGCTTGGTCAGCGCGTCGCGGGCGTGTTCGACATCAGGGTCGGACATTGCGGGGTTTTCACCCAGCACATACATCGCCTTGATGTCGCCGTCGTGGACCGCGTCCATGATCTCGGTCACGGTCAGGCCCTTCTGGCCGGAAAAGTCCTCGGTGCCCCAGACCTCGGTGAACGCGCGGCGCACGCCTTCGTCGGTCACGTCTTGATAATCGGGCAGAAACATCGGGATCAGCCCCGCATCCGACGCACCCTGCACGTTGTTCTGTCCGCGCAGCGGGTGCAGACCGGTTCCGGGCCGTCCCACCTGTCCGGTCATCAGCGCCAGTGAGATCAGACAGCGACTGTTGTCGGTGCCGTGAATGTGTTGCGACACCCCCATGCCCCAGAATATCATCGCCGCTTTGGCTCCGGCAAAGGTGCG
The DNA here is from genome assembly GCF_002222635.1 of Pseudosulfitobacter pseudonitzschiae. Lineage (NCBI taxonomy): Bacteria > Pseudomonadati > Pseudomonadota > Alphaproteobacteria > Rhodobacterales > Roseobacteraceae > Pseudosulfitobacter > Pseudosulfitobacter pseudonitzschiae. The sequence goes on from NZ_CP022415.1 coordinate 2,886,504, forward strand.
GGCGACATCGCGCAGTACCTCGGCGTCGATACCGCACATCGGGGCCATTTTCTCGGGGCTGAAATCCTTCAGGTGGGCCTTTTCGGCCTCCCAATTCTCGGTGTAGGCGTCAATGTACTGCCGGTCATAGAGCTTTTCCTCGACAATCGTGTGCATGATCGCGTTCAGCATCGAAACATCCGCACCGGGGCGGAATTGCAGCATATGGCTGGAAAAACGTTTCAACGCCTGCCCGCGCGGGTCCATCACGATCAGCTTGCCGCCGCGTTTGGTGAACTGTTTGAAATAGGTCGCCGCAACAGGATGGTTTTCAATCGGGTTGGCGCCGATCACGATGGCCACGTCGGCGTTTTCAATCTCGTTAAAGGTGGCCGTAACAGCAGCCGAACCGACGTTCTCCATCAAAGCCGCCACAGACGACGCATGGCACAGCCGCGTGCAGTGATCGACGTTGTTGTGGCCAAAGCCCTGACGGATCATTTTCTGAAACAGATAGGCCTCTTCGTTGGTACATTTTGCGCTGCCAAAGCCTGCCACTTCGCGGCCCCGCCCCTTTAAACCACGGGCCGCGAAATCCAGTGCTTCGTCCCACGACGCCTCGCGGAAATGGGTTTGCCAGTTGGCGGGGTCGACGTTCAAACCCTTGGCAGGCGCGTCATCGCGACGGATCAGCGGCTTGGTCAGGCGGTGATCGTGGTGGATATAGTCGAAGCCAAAGCGCCCCTTGACGCACAGGCGGCCTTCGTTTGCGGGGCCGTTGATGCCGTCAACGTATTTGACCTTGCCGTCCTTGACCTTCAGGCTGATCTGGCAGCCGACACCGCAGAAGGGGCAGATGCTTTCGACCTCGGAATCGTAATCCGCGCTGTCACCCACCTGATCGCTATCCACAACCGTTGCAGGCATCAGCGCACCAGTGGGGCAGGCCTGTACACATTCGCCGCACGCGACGCAGGTGCTGTCACCCATCGGGTCAGCCATATCGAAGACCGGATAGGTGTCATGCCCGCGTCCCGCCATACCGATCACATCGTTCACCTGCACTTCGCGGCAGGCGCGCACGCAAAGCCCGCATTGAATGCAGGCATCAAGGTTCACGCGCATCGCAACGTGGCTGTCGTCCAATAGCGGAATACGGCCCTCTTCCAGCTTGGGAAACCGGCTGTGGGTCACGCCGTTCAGCGCGGCCATGTCCCACAGGTGGGCGGATTTATCGTGGGCCACATCTTGCGCGGGCTGGTCGGTGACCAGCATTTCGACAACCATCTTGCGGGCGGTTTCGGCGCGGGCGGAATTGGTGGTGACAACCATGCCTTCACTGGGTTCGCGGATGCAGGACGCGGCCAAGACCCTTTCGCCTTCGATTTCGACCATGCAGGCGCGGCAGTTACCGTCAGGGCGATATCCGGGAGCCGGTTTGTGGCACAGATGCGGGATGACCAGTCCGCGGCCATTGGCCACTTCCCAGATGGTCAGACCGGCCTCGGCCTCGACCTCTTGACCGTCCAACACAAACTTAACGACGTCCGACATCACTCTTGCCTCCCAAAACGTTCCCCCCTTCTATCAAGGCGAGGACGCATGCGGGACTCCCATTCCCGACGCCCGAACCCGAATTTGCGCCACTGTCGTTTCCGATAGAGGTCGCTTGGTTCACCTGCGCACAAAAGCCACCGTTGCCACCAGCCCCAGTGCCGCCAGCGGCAGACAGGCAATATAGACCCATTCCGCCACCTGAATGGCACTGGGGCCAGTGGTCATCGTCAGAATGCCCGCAGCATTCGCCACCAGCCCGACATAGACCGCACCCAGTGCATACCCCAACCTCTGCACCGTCGGAATCGCACCCGCCACGCGCTGCACTTCGGCGGGTGCGGCCAATGCCTCGGTCCGCCGCAGAACAAAAGTCCACGCCATGCCAAAGCCGCCACCTTCCACCAGTGCAATCAACGCGATCAGCCACAGTGACCCGTGCGGCACCGCATAAAGCATTGCAGGTACGCTGGCCGCCACCAACCCCATGCCCAGCGCAATCATCAGCCGGTCGGTTCGTTCAGACAAGCCACTGACAAGGATCGCGGTCAGGGTCCAGCCCACCGATCCGCAACTGACGACATAGCCGACAGTCAGCGCAGGAGCCTGATGGATCGCGGTGATCAGCAACGGGCCAAAGGCCGCAATGGCAATGGTGGCCATCGACAAGGTCACGATCATCACCAACGCCGCCCCGATGGGTGTGCGCAGATCAAACGGGCGCAGCGGCAGCATCCGGTTGTCACCTGCCCGCGCGTCCAGCCGCACAAACAGCACCAGCGCCGCCACACCACATAAAATCATCAGCCCACTGCGCAGAAGCGCAATATTGACCCCGCTGGCCGCAACCAAAAGAATCGCAAGACACAGCAATCCCAAGCGTCGGAACGGAAACACCTGACCAGCGGTTTGCAAAGGCGGCTGGTCGTGCTGACGCAAAAAAACCCACGCGCCCAAACCAAAGGCCACCGCGCCAAAGCAGATAAACCCCCAGCGCCACGTAGCATAGGCCACAAAAACCCCACCAACAAGCGGCCCTAAAAAGGCTGAAACACCCCAGATGGTCGACACCACAGCCAGCGCACGCGCGGCATAGCGTCTGGGAAACAAGACCCCGATCGCGATAAAGCACATCGCGACCAGACCGCCACCGCCCAACCCTTGCAACGTGCGTCCGGCCAGAAACAGCGTCATCGTCGGGCTGGCCGCGCTAAGCAGACAGCCCAACCCGAACATCCCTGCAGCCAGCGCCATCGGATGCCGCAACCCCATGCGCATGGTCAGGATCGCACTGGCCGCACCCGCCACGATCGACCCCATTTCATACAGCGATACCGACAGGCCAACCAACGACGCGCCGTTGATGTCGGACACAATCGAGGGCAGCATTGTGGCCACGATCAGACTGTCGGCGGCGTGCAACATCACAGCAAGGCTGACCAGCACAAGTGCCGCCGTGTGACCACTGCCCAGAAATTCGCGCCATGACACATAGGCATCGGACACAACGTGCGGGGTGCTGGTATCGGGGATCTGGGTCATCGTCTTCTCCTGTTGACGATACCCTTTGTATTTCCTCAACCATAGTTGAGATCAAGCCTGCATTTTACAGGTGCGACCCCAACTGGCCCCGAAAATTTCACCACCGCCCCCGCACGGCACTTTTCATGCCTGCGCCCCTCGCCTACAAGGTCGGCAAAGCGCGAAAGGCTGCCCATGTCCCACATCACTCTTATCCGTCACGGTCAGGCCAATTCCGGTGCCACCGACGAGGCATCCTATGACCGCCTGTCGCCGCTGGGCTTCCAGCAGTCCGCATGGCTGGGCGCGCACATGCGCGAGACCAAACAGCATCATATGCGACTGTATACAGGCACCCTGCGCCGCCACATCGAAACCGCCGACGCGATGGACACCGGCCTGATTCCCACCCGCGACGGACGGTTGAACGAACTCGAGTATTTCAGCCTTGCCGCCGCACTGCGCGACGAACAGGGCATTCCCATCCCGACCGAACAAGTCGAGTTTACGGCACACCTACCACGGGTTTTTGCCGCTTGGCAGAATGGTGAAATCGTCAACGTCCCCGAAACGTTCGAACAGTTCGAAACCCGCGTCAGCACCGCCCTGACCGAGATTGCCGAAGGGGACGGCCCCGCGCTGGTGATTACATCAGGCGGGCTGATCTCAATGGCGATGCGTCAGCACATGGGCTTGGACATTCGCGCGATGGCCAACTTGGCCCTTGCGATCATGAACACTTCGCAACACCGCCTGTTTCCGGTTGGTGGCACGTGGTGTCCGGTCCTGTTCAATGCCGTCCCGCATCTGGAACACCCCGATCGGCACCACGCGCAAACCCACGTTTGATCCTTTCAGAAAGGCCATCCAAATGCAGCTTTATTACACACCGGGTACTATCTCGATTGCCGTTGCGATCACGTTGGAAGAGGCCGGGCTGGACTATACTCCCGTCAAAGTCGACTTTGCCGAAGCCGAGCAGATCAAGGCACCCTATCTGGCCAAGAACCCCAAGGGCCGCGTGCCGACGCTGGAAGTTCAGGGCCAGCTTTTGACCGAAACCGGCGCACTGCTGGACTATATCGCAGCCTCTGCACCCCAAGCAGGTCTGGTGCCTGCAAATCCGCTGGATGCCGCCCGGATGCGCAGTGTGATGTACTATGTGGCCTCGACAATGCACGTAAACCACGCCCACAAAATGCGCGGCAGTCGCTGGGCCGACCAGCAGTCCAGCCATGATGACATGACGGCAAAGGTGCCACAGACGATGGCCGCATCGGCGCAATACATCGAAGATCACGCGCTGCAGGGGCCCTTTGTGATGGGTGACACACTCAGCCTTGCCGATCCGTATTTGTTTGTAACCTGCAACTGGCTGAAGGGCGATGGCGTCGATCCCGCAAACTATCCACGTATTTCGGCGTTCATGGCCGCGATGGAGGGCCGCGCCTCGGTCAAGGCGGTGCGCGCGAATGGTATGTTGCCATGACACATCTGTGGGTCCGTGCCGAACAACGCGACAATGAGGAACGTGTGGGGCTGACGCCGGACGGGGTGCGGCATCTGATTGACGCAGGCATCAAGGTAACAGTCGAAGACAGCCCGAACCGTTGTATCCCCATCGACGGATTTGCCGAGGCCGGGGCCGGGATTGCCAAGGCCTTTTCGTGGCCAAGCGCCCCGACGGATGCGATCATCTTCGGACTGAAGGAACTGCCCGAAGACGGTACGCCGCTGCCGCACCGGCACATCATGTTCGGCCACGCCTTCAAGGGCCAGCCCGCAGGTTTGCGCCTGTTGCAGCGGTTCAAAGCGGGCGGCGGCACGCTTTATGATCTGGAATATCTGGTAACGCCCGAGGGCCGCCGCGTCGCTGCCTTTGGCTACTGGGCAGGCTATGCGGGCGCTGCCGTCGCGTTGAAATGCTGGGCCGCTCAGCAGCGTGATGCACAGTGCGGCCCTGTGGGCACCTATCCGTCGGCGCAGGCATTGCGCGACGATTTGCAGACCGAGATGGGCGACGCCGACCGCCCCGATGCGCTGGTCATCGGTGCTTTGGGCCGTGTCGGCACGGGTGCGGCAGACCTGTGCGAAGCGATGGGAGTCGCGGTGACCAAATGGGACATGGCCGAAACCCGGTCCGGCGGACCATTCCCGCAGGTGTTGCAGCACGCGCTATTCTTCAACTGCATTCTTGCCCGTCCCGGCACGCCGGTGTTCGTGCCTGCATCGGCCACGACCGACGCCCGTGCGCTGCGGGTGATCGGCGATATCGCCTGCGATCCCGACAGCGACTTTTCTCCGATCAAGGTCTATGACCGCACCACGACATGGGACGCCCCGGCGCTGCGCGTTCACGACACGCCCCCGCTGGACGTCACCGCCATCGACAATCTGCCGTCGATGCTTCCTCTGGAAAGTTCGGAGGATTATGCAGGCCAACTGCTGCCCAGCCTTGTCACGCTGACCGATATGGACAGCGGCGTCTGGGGACGTGCAAAGGCCACGTTCGACGCCCATATGGCCCAACTGTGAAACAAGCGCCTAGCTGAAAATACGGTAATACAGCCAGTCCGGCAGAAAATTCGCGCCCCGGAACACCAGTGAGAACAACCACGGAAAGCTGGTCTTGAACCGGTCCGTTTCCATATGCTCGACCATATGGCGCGCCGCGATATCGGGCTGCATGATCATCGGCATCTTGAAGTCGTTCTTGTCGGTCAGCTGCGTCTTGATGAACCCCGGATTGCACACCTGAACCAGCACGCCCGTCTTGCGCAGGTCGGCGTACATACATTCGGCCAGCGACATGGTCGCGGCCTTGCTGGCAGTATAACCGATTGATCCGGGCAAACCGCGAAACCCCGTCAGGCTGGACGTGATTACAATGTGTCCTGCGTCACGCGCGACGAAATCGGGCACCACCTGTCCCAGCACACGCATGAAGCCGGTAAAGTTGATGTCGGCCATCGCAACGGCCTGATCGGCATCCCACTCTTTGGCACCAAAAGGCCAGTAGACACCGGCCAACAGCACCAGCCCGTCAATCTTGCCCACCGCCTTGGCGGCTTCTTTGACGCTGTCGCTGTCTGCAATATCAATGGTCACAACCGAGGCCTTTCCGGGAAGCGCATCAGCCAGCACCTTCAGCTTGTCTTCGGACCGTGCGGACAAGATCACCTCGACTCCGCGCGCGCTGAGCTTTCGGGCCAGCGCCGCGCCCAGCCCATCGCTTGCGCCCACCAGCCAATACCGTTTGCCCTGCCAATTCATGTCGTGCCCCCTGTCGGTTTGATCTGTGCCCCGCCGTCTGCGCACCGGATTGTGGCGACCAGTTCGGCCACGCATATCCCCAACTTGTAAAACTGCGACCGGTTGGTGATGGTTCCGTTTGGCGTCAGATACATCCAGTCCACTGCCCGCAGTACGTGACCGCCCAATTCATCCGCCAGCCTGATCCGATACCGCATCTGAAACGCAGGCCCGCAAGTGACACCTTGTGCGGTGCCCACCACGTCGCCGGCGGTGGCGCAGACATGACCGTCGGCATGGCAGGTCAGCGCCCATGCCCGGGTTTGCTGGCTGCCGTCATCGTAAACAAACAGCTCGTCCATCACGCCGGTGTCGCCGTCCCACGTGCAATTGATCTGTGCGTAAAAGCGGCTGGTGACGCGGCCAAGCGGGCCGTAAATCACCCCGTCGCAGATCAGCGGACCATCCAGATGCCTGCGCAGATCAAAAGCGGGGCCGTCAATGCCCGTATAATCTTCGGGGCGCTGCGCCGTGAACCCGCCCCACCGCTTGCGCGCCCAGACCAGCGCCAGAAGCAGGGCCAGAATGACGCTTGTGGTGCTCAGGATAACCGTCATGCCAACGCCCCCTTGATCGGTGTGGCAGCCAGCAGGGCCATCGCCAACAGTTTCAATCCGCAAGGCACCAACGCATAAAGCACCGCCAACAGCGTCAGGGCTGCGGCGGGGCTGGAGCTGGAGCTGTTGAATCCTGCAGCCTGCAAGGCGGGCAACAGCGTGACCGCCGCAAAGGCCAGCGTGAACTTCGACACAAATGACCACAGGCCAAACCCGTCCGTCGCCCCCGGTGAAATCTGCGCCATACGGGCCGCAAAAACCGCTGGCAGCAACGTCAGATCGGCGCCCAGTGCTGCACCCGACACCAGACAGATCACCGCGAACCACGGCCAGTCGCCCGCACCCAGAAACACCGCTCCTCCCAGCGCCAAAATCGACAGCGCCATCGCGATCAGCAACACAGGCTTGGGACCGAACCGCTCGGCCAGAATGCCCCAGACCGGTGCGGCACAGGCCGCAGCCAGGAAAAACGCCAACAGCAACGGCCCCTCTTTGCCCGCTGCCTCAAGCCGCGCATCGACGAAGAACAAAAACAGCGTGGTCGTCACCGCCACAGGGGCAGCATTCAGCAACGCGATCAGCAGCAACCGACGCGCCAGCGCATCACGCAATACTGCACCCAGCCCCGTCGAAGCGGGCAAGCCAGCCCCCGACCATTCTCCGCGCATCATCACAATTGCGGCCAGCGCCAGCAGCGCAAAGCCTGTCGCAAAACCCGAAAACGGCGCCTGCATCCACAGGCCCAAGACCACCGGTGCGATGGCTGCAACGCACACTCCCAGCAATGCGCCCGTCTCGCGCCAGCGGGCCAGACGCAGATGGCCCTGCCCCGCCAGACGGTCTGCGCTCAGCACCCCTTGGGCATAGAAAACGATGGTCAAAAAGCTGAAGCCCGAAAACACCAGCGTCAGCATCGCCGCGAACCAGATCAGCGGCGGCACCACTGGCGGCACCGCAAACAGGCCCACCATCGCCAGCGCCATCACCGCAGCAGCCACCGTCACAGCCATCCCGCGCCGGTCACGTAGGCGGTCACCCAGACGCCCGAACAGCGGATCTTGGACCACATCCAACAGCCGCAAACCGAACAGAACCGCCCCAAGCGCGCCCAACGAAACGCCGTATTCATCGACATAGAACTTTGGCGCATGAATGTAGATCGGCAAACCCGCCGCCGCCAGCAGCGCCGCAAATACGGCAAAAGCAGGAAGGTGTGGTGCGGTGCGGCTCATCCGCGCGACACGTCTTCGACCGGTGGCGCAGGGCGCGACCGGAACGTGCCGCGTTTGATCCACAGCTTCAGTGCTTGCCAATGGATCAACGCCAGCACCCGGCGCGAACCGAACGGCCGACGCATCAGCGCGCGCAGGATCGACCCGTTGCTCAGCGGCGCGCGTCGGCCCGTCAGCGTGGCGATCAGCCCGCCTTGGCCGCGGCTATAGTCGATCCAGATTCCAATCCGTTCGTCCGAGATATCAAGCCGGAACTCATAGCCCCCTTCGACAGGTTGGAACGGCGAGACGTGGAATATCTTTGTGGCCTGCATCCGGTCGCTTGCCGTGATGGGCCGATGATCGGCGTGGTGGACCAGATAGCTGTGGCGGTCACCAAAGGTGTTCGACACCTCGGCAATCACCGCCAGCAGCGCACCATCCGCGCCGCGACACAGCCAGAAGCTGACCGGATTAAACACATGCCCCAACAGTTTGGGCTGCGCGAGCAATTCAACTTTGGCCACATTTGGCACCTGCCAGTCGCGCAACACATCGCGCACCCACACGGCCCCGCGCCCGTTATCGGGCGCACCACCATGATCCTCATCGTTCAACGCCGCCACCCCGCGTCCGTTGCGGGTAAACAGCGACGGGCCTTTCACCTCTGCTTCGGCATCCAGCAGCAGGTAATCCAACGAGTAGCGAAAGGCGTTCTCAACTGCCCCCTTGCGCCCGTGATAGGTTTGCGCCGCGATATGGTCGATACCTGCGGTCATTCGGCAGCCAACAAGTCGGGAGCGGTTTGCAACGCCTGCGCCACGTCAAAGGCCGAAGACAGCCCATCCTCGTGAAAGCCGTTCTTCATCCATGCCCCGCAGAACCATGTATTGTTGGTGCCATTCATCTGCGCCGCCTGCTTTTGCGCGGCCAATGCTGCCAGATCATAGACCGGATGGCGCAGGGTAACCCGATCCCAAACCAGATCGGGGTTGATCTCGCGGCGACTGTTCAGGGTCACGAAAAACTGTTCGTTCTTCAGCCACGGTTGCAGCGAGTTCATCCAATAGGTCAGGTCGATCCGTTCCGACCCAATCTCGGCCCCTTCGGTGTAAACCCACGAAGACCATGTCTGACGGCGACGCGGCATGACGCTTTCGTCCGAATGTAGCACAATATCGTTGGGCTGATAGGCGATGGCACCCAGCACAGCTTTTTCGTGCACGGACGGGTCGGACAGCATCCACAGCGTGTCGTCGGAATGGGTGGCAAAGATCACCTCGTCGAAGGTTTCCCATTCGTTGCCACGCACCTTGATCTGCGCACCAGCGGCAATCCGGCGCACCGAATGCACGGGCGTTTTCAGCCGGATGTCCACCCCATTGCGGATCAGGGACGTTTCCAGACGGCTGACATATTCACGGCTGCCGCCCTTGACCGTGTACCACTGATGCTGGCCAGTGTGGTGCAAAAGTGCGTGGTTCTCAAAGAACTGGATCATTGCATGGGCGGGAAAATCCATGATCTTTTCGGTGGGTGTCGACCAGATCGCGCCGGACAGCGGCAGCAGATAATAATCGCGGAACCATTTGCCCGTACCCAGCAGCTTGAGGAACGTACCAACCGTCATCTGCGGATTGTCCTGTGCCAGACGCAGGGCGCGTTTGTTGAACCGGAACACATCGCGCACCATGCCCAAAAATCGTGGGTCAAGCGCATTGCGCCGCTGCGCGAACAGCGCTCCCAGACTGGCCAGACCGTATTCCAGCCGACCGCCCCCGATGGACGCACCAAAGCTCATGCTGGACGGAACCACCGGCACGTCCAATTCGTTAAACAGTCGTGTCAAATGCGGATAATTCGCATAATTGAACACGATAAAGCCGGTGTCCACCGGCGTGTCGCCATTGCGGCCCGCCATACGGGTGCGGGCATGGCCGCCCAACTGAGGTTCGGATTCAAACAGGGTCACGGCGTTCTGGTCCCCCAGCATATGAGCCGCGCCCATCCCTGAAATACCTGCTCCGATGACTGCGATTTTCTTGTGGCCAGTGCCGCTTGGGGCGCGTGGGTCTTCAAATGGCATTATGTTTTTGCTTTCTTGGCAGTCGTTGTTCTTATCCTTTAACTACGGATGAAGTAGCGTTTCGGATGCAAATGGGTTCAAATAATAATTTATGATCCAACTGGTGACCCGAACCGTAACTGGGATATGTTCGCAGGTCTCGACACCCCCACGCCCGCCCTCAGAGTCGGCAGATTTGACAAAAGCAAGGGGTATGCCCCTGCGACAGGACTGAAACACGTGAGTACGCGCGAAAAGGCCGACAAACGCTTGCTGTGGGTGGACCATATGGTTCGCATCCACAAAGCGCAGGATCGCGCCGCGTTCGCCGAGCTGTATGGCCACTTCGCGCCACGAGTGAAGGGTTTTTTGATCAAGTCGGGGGCCGATGCGTCCCTGGCTGAGGAATGCGCCCAAGAGGTCATGGTGACCGTCTGGAACAAGGCGCACATGTTCGATGCATCGCGGGCGTCGGTGGCGACGTGGATATTCACGATCGCCCGTAACCGCAAGATTGATGCGTTGCGAAAGCAACGCCGCCCAGAGCCGGAAGAACTGACTTGGGGCCCCGAAGAAGAACCGGCGCAGGCGGATGTGATCGCCTTGCAGCAGGAAAGCGAAACACTGGTGCGTGCCGTCGCGGAATTGCCCGCGCAACAACGCGCACTGATCGAAAAGGCGTATTTCGGGGATCTGACCCACAGCGAAATCGCCGCCCAGACCGGTCTGCCCTTGGGCACGATCAAATCCAGAATACGTCTGGCGCTGGACCGTCTGCGCCACGCAATGAAGTAAGAGCGATGAAAAACAACATCAAACACCACCTCACCGATCAGATCCTGATGGGATATTCGGCAGGCGCTTTGCCCGAGGCGTTCAACATCCTTGTGGCCAGTCACCTGTCGCTGTGCGATGAATGCCGCGCGCATCTGGCCAGCTTTGACAGCATTGGCGGCGCCGTTCTGGACAGCACGCCCGGCGCGCTGGCCACACTTGATGACGACAGCCTTGCTGCTGTGATGGCGCGTATCGAAAACACCCCCACCGCATCTGCCCCCGTACGACCCAAGCGGCGCGATACCACCGTGCCTGCGCCGCTGTGCGACTATATCGGCGATGATCTGTCAGGCGTGAAGTGGCGCAACATCGGCATGGGCGTGCGGCAGGCTATCCTGCCCACATCGTCCGATGCCACGGCGCGGCTGCTGTTCATTCCCGCTGGTGCCGCGATGCCCGATCACGGCCACAACGGCACCGAAATGACGATGGTGTTGCAAGGCGCGTTTCAGGACGAAGACGGATATTTTGCACGCGGCGACGTGGAAACGGCGGACGCGGACGTGAACCACATCCCCGTGGCCGACATCCGCGAAGACTGCATCTGTCTGGCCGTATCCGACGCCCCGCTGCGGTTCAAAGGACTATTGCCAAGGATCGTCCAGCGGTTCATTCGCATCTGATCCGCGCCGCTTTCCATGATTGTGGCAGCCTGAACCGGTGTAAAACCGTGTTGCTCGCCATCGCGCGATTGGCTCTACTCCCCTAGACTGACGTCAAAGGGAGCAAGATGTCGCACAAGATCTCGCATGCAGACCGGGTGTTGGAAACCGCGCAATCCGCTTCGGCGGCCGCAAAGTCCCGAGTGGCGGCAAGCTGGCACCGCTCTGCGGTCAAACACGGGCTAAACCCTGACGAACGGCGCGCACCAGACCGGATCGAGCAAAGCTCCTTGCATCACCGTCGTCTGGCCTTGGAAAAACTCCTGTCCGTCGCTGCCCCCCGTCTGGATGCGCTGTTTTCGCTGGTCGGGCAATCCGGCTGCGCTGTTTTCCTGACGGATGTCGACGGGGTCATTCTGGACCAACGGCTGTCCGCAGCAGACGGGCCCGCGTTCGAGGAATGGGGGTTGGGCACCGGTGCGAACTGGAGCGAAGAGCGCGAAGGCACCAATGGTATTGGTACCTGTCTGGCCGAGCAACGCCATGTAATCATTCACCAAGACGAACATTTCTACACGCGCAACATCGGAATGAGCTGCATCGACGCGCCAATTTATGGGGCCGACGGGCAGATCGTGGGCGCGCTTGATCTGTCATCGGCACGGGCCGATCAGACCGAAGCATTCAACCGCCTGATCGCCGCGCAGGTTACTCAAACCGCCCGTGCAATCGAGGCGGCAAACTTTCGGGCGGCCTATACGTCCGCGCGCATCGTTGTCGCCGAAAGCGACGATGTCGAGGCAGCCACGTTGCTGGCCATCAATGACAACGATCTGGTGATCGGAGCCACCCGCGAGGCGCGCCGCGTCTTTGGCATGAGCCGGACCGGCGCATTGGTGGCCCGCCCCGCCGCCGACATTCTGGGCCGCGAAGACGGGCCTACAGGCTTTGAAAAAGCGGAAAAGGCCGCTGTGATTCGCGCCCTCGCCCGCGCAGGCAACAACGTGTCAGAGGCTGCAAGGCAGCTCGGGATTGGCCGCGCAACGCTCTATCGACGCATGAAGCGGCTTGGGCTGGACGGAAATTAGTCAAAACTGTCTCACTACCGAGACACCTTTGCCAGCGCACAAATTCCCGCCCCAAGACGCACGGAACAGCGCCATGCACACTCTTTGCAATCCGGAGGGAGAACCGGATAATCAAGGAGGAAACCCAATGAACGATATGACCAGCACGCAGGCGGGCACCTATGTCTCGCCGTTCAAGCTGCGCTATGACAACTTTATCGGGGGCGCGTTCGTGCCGCCCGTAAACGGCAGATATTTCGAAAACCTGACCCCGATCACCGGCGGCATGATCAACGAATGCGCACGCTCGGACGCGGCTGATGTTGAACTGGCACTGGATGCGGCACATTCGGCCAAAGGGGCGTGGGGCAAGACATCGGCCACAGACCGCGCCAATATCCTGCTTAAAATCGCCGACCGGATCGACGAAAACCTCGAACTTCTGGCAACCGCCGAAACTTGGGACAACGGCAAGCCGATCCGCGAAACAATGGCCGCAGACATTCCGCTGTCTGCCGATCACTTCCGGTATTTCGCCGGTGTCCTGCGCGGCCAAGAAGGCAGCATGAGCGAGATCGACAACGACACTGTCGCCTACCACTACCACGAACCTTTGGGCGTGGTCGGCCAGATCATCCCGTGGAACTTCTCGATCCTGATGGCCGCCTGGAAACTGGCCCCTGCTTTGGCGGCTGGCAACTGTATCGTGATGAAGCCCGCCGAACAGACCCCCGCCGCGATCATGGTTCTGGCCGAATTGATCAATGATCTGCTGCCCGCTGGCACGCTGAACATCGTCAACGGCTTTGGCGCAGAAGTGGGCGCGGCTTTGGCCAGCTCTTCGCGTATCGCCAAGATTGCCTTTACGGGGTCCACCGTCACGGGCCGCAAAATCATGGAAGCCGCGACCAAAAATCTGATCCCCGTCACGCTGGAGCTGGGTGGCAAATCACCCAACATCTTCTTTTCCGACGTGATGGCCAAGGATGACGCGTTTCTGGACAAAGCCGTCGAAGGCTTTGTTTTGTTCGCCTTTAATCAGGGCGAGGTCTGCACCTGCCCGTCGCGCGCACTGGTTCAAGAAGACATCTATGACGAGTTCATCGGCCGCTGCATCGAACGGGTAAAGGCGATCAAACAAGGCGACCCGCGCGACGTAAACACAATGGTCGGCGCACAAGCCAGCAAGGCACAACAAGACAAGATCATGAGCTATCTGACAATCGGACGTGAAGAAGGCGCCGAAGTTCTGATCGGTGGTGATGCGGCGCGGTTCAATGGCGAACTGGCAGGCGGCAACTATATCCAGCCGACAATCCTGAAAGGTCACAACAAGATGCGCGTGTTCCAAGAGGAAATCTTTGGGCCCGTCGTTTCCGTGACCACCTTCAAGGACGAAACCGAGGCGTTGGCGATTGCAAACGACACGATGTACGGGCTAGGCGCGGGCGTCTGGTCACGTGACATGAACACCTGCTACCGCTTCGGACGGGCCATCGAGGCAGGTCGCGTCTGGGTGAACAACTATCACGCCTATCCGGCGCACGCGGCCTTTGGCGGATATAAACAGTCAGGCATCGGGCGCGAGAACCACAAGATGATGCTGGATCACTACCAGCAGACCAAAAACCTGTTGGTCAGCTACAGCCCTGACAAGCTCGGCTTTTTCTAAACGCGCCAAAAGCGGCCCCTGCGCCTATCGCCGGGGCCGCTGCTGCATTTCGGAAATATTGATACGACCGGACGGTACAGGACCGCTTAACCTTGAGGCTTCTTCGCCTCGGCAGCGGCCTTCATGCGGGCCAACAAGGCCGCTTTGTCAGTGCTTTTACCAAAGGGGTTTTTATCGGTGCCCTTGGCGTTGTGTTCGCTGTGGCGCGGGGCGTTCTTGCCGGTCTTGGCCATGCCTGATTTCTTGTAATCCACGGGGGTCGCCTTTCGCGGCTGGGGGATGGCTGCCTATGCCGCAAACGGCAGCACTGCACAAGCCTGCGTTCATGTATCGGGTGTGGTCAGCGGTACGACCGTGCCGGGAACATCGTCGATTTCCTCAAAATCGAAGTTGTCCAATCGCGCCGCGCGTTTGCCTGCCCGTTCGGCGGCGGTGCTGATGCCGTCCAGATCCTTGCGGGCCTGACCAAAGTGCAGGTTCAGCTTGTCCACCCGCTCTACCACAATTTCGACGTCGCGGTGCAACTGGCGCAGCGTGGTGCGGATGGCCCCGGCCTGTTCGCGCATCCGCGCATCCTTCAGAATCGCGCGCATGGTGTTCAGCGTGGCCATACAGGTGGTCGGCGACACGATCCAGACCCGCGCGTCGAAACCTGCGCGAACCAGTTCGGGAAAATTCGCGTGCAACTCGGCATAGACAGCTTCCGAGGGCAGAAACATCAGCGCACCATCGGCGGTTTCCCCCTCGATGATATACTTGGTCGAGATGTCGTTGATGTGCTTCTTGACCGCCACGCGCATCGCCTTGCCGGCCTCGTTCATCTCCCAGTCGGTCTTGGCCTTGCGCAGCGCCTCATAGGCTTCCAGCGGGAATTTGCTGTCGATGACGATCGGTCCGGGCGGGTTCGGCAGGTGAATCAGACAATCGGCCCGCCGCCCGTTCGAAAGCGTCGCCTGCATCTGGTAGCTGTCGCGCGGCAGCGCCTTGCTGACGATGTCGGTCAGCTGGATTTCCCCAAAGGCGCCGCGCGTCTGCTTGTTCGACAGGATGTCTTGCAATGACAGCACATCGCCCGACAGCTTGGTGATGTTGTCCTGCGCCTTGTCGATGGACGCCAGCCGTTCCTGCAACTGCGTCAGGCTGGTCGTCGTCTGCTTGGACGAGCCGTGCAGCGTCTCGCGCATCCGCTCCTGCATCTCGGTCATGGCGTGTTGGCTGCGTGCTGCGTTGTCGGCCAGACGGTCCTGCATCTGTTGTTGAACGTGGGCCAGACGCGTCTCGACGGTCTGGATCATTTGCGCCTGCGCATGGGCCTGCGTGTCGCTGACCGTTTGCAACCCGCCCTGCAACTGCGCCTGCCCCATGCCCAACTGATGTACGTTCTGGCCCAGCACCTGCATTTGCTGCGACAGCGGCATCGCCATCCGCGCACTTCGCCCCGCCGCCCGTACCGTGGCGATCAGCAACACCACGATCAGCAGCAACATCAGCCCGGCCGCGGCAGCGGCCAGCACCAGCGGATCACTTAGCGCATAGGACTGCCCCGCGATCTCGATCATGTGCGCCCGAACAGCCGTTCGATGTCCGACAGCTTCAGTTCCACGTAAGTCGGCCGCCCGTGGTTGCACTGACCCGAATGCGGCGTCGCCTCCATCTCGCGCAGCAGGGCGTTCATCTCTTCGGCGCGCATCCAGCGACCCGACCGGATCGAGCCGTGACAGGCCACACGGCTCAGGATCGCTTCGATCCGCGCCTGCACCGTTTGGCTGCTGCCCATGTCGTCCAGCTCGTCCAGAATGTCCTTGATCATCGCCTCAGCGTTGACCTCGCCCAGAATCGCGGGGGTTTCGCGCACGGCGATGGCACCGCCGCCAAAGGCCTCGATCCCCAGCCCCAGCCGCGCCAGATCATCCGCCAGATCCAGCAGACGGGCGCAATCGCCGTCGCTCAGCTCGACAATCTCGGGGATCAACAGCGCCTGCGCGGCGACGCCGTTGTCGGCCATCTGACGCTTCAGCTTTTCATACACCAACCGTTCGTGGGCGGCGTGCTGGTCGACGATGACCATGCCCGTGGCGGTCTGGGCGATGATGTAGTTCTCGTGGACCTGCCCGCGCGCCGTGCCCAGCGGCAGGTCGTGCGGATCGCTTTCGACGACAGGTTCAGGTGCGGCCACCTGCCCGCTGTAATCGCGCGCCATCTCGGCAAAGCCGCTGTGCTGCTGTGGCGTCTGATAGGGCGCTGCCCGCAGGCCAAGGCTGGGCCGATCCATCTGATAGATGCGGGCAGCGCCTGCATCAGCGGCGGTGCGTTCCGGTTGCATCGCATCCAGAACCCCACCCGCCACAGTCGAAGACGCACGGTGCCCTGCCCCCGCCAACGCATGACGCAGCGCCGAAACGATCAGACCCCGCGCCAGTGCCGGATCACGGAACCGCACCTCGGACTTGGCAGGATGCACGTTCACATCCACCAACGTCGGGTCGCAATCCAGAAACAACGCCGCCGCTGGATGACGGTCGCGACTGAGGAAATCGAAATAGGCCCCGCGCAGTGCACCGACCAACAGCTTGTCCCGCACGGGCCGCCCGTTGACGAACAGATATTGCGCCACGGCAGAACCGCGCGAATAGGTCGGCAGCGCGGCATATCCCGTCAGATGCAGCCCGTCGCGTTCCGCATCTATTGCCAGCGCATTGTCGGCAAATTCACGGCCCAGGACCGTGGCCAGACGCCCGTGCAATGCGTCGAACATATCGCCCGTCTGCGCCTCGGCCACGAACACCGTGCGCGGGCTGTCCTTGGTGATGTCGCGCAACTCGAACCGCACAAAGGGCTCTGCCATTGCCAGCCGCTTGATGATGTCGGTGATTGCCTGCGCCTCGGCGCGGTCGGTGCGCATGAACTTCAGCCGCGCGGGCGTGGCGTAGAACAGATCGCCCAGCGTGACGACGGTGCCCGCGTTCAGCGCCACAGGCCGCACGTTGCCCATCGCGCCGCCCTCTACCTTGATCTGGAACGCATCTTCGCCCTGAACGCGGCTTGAAATGCTCAGCCGACCTACCGCCCCGAGGCTGGGCAAGGCCTCGCCGCGAAAGCCGAAGGTATGGATGTTCAGCAAATCCGACCCGTCGATCTTTGACGTGGCATGACGGCTCAGCGCCAGCGCCAGATCGCCACCGGCAATGCCGCAGCCGTCATCGGTCACACGGATCAGTGTCTTGCCGCCGTCGGCAATGTCGATGGTGATGCGCCGCGCGTCCGCATCCAGCGCGTTTTCAACCAACTCCTTGACCGCCGAGGCTGGGCGCTCGACCACCTCGCCTGCGGCGATGCGGTTGATCGCGCTTTCATCCAGTTGGCGGATTACAGGGCGTGAATCGCTGATATTGTTGTCTGCTATGGCCATGCCGCCATATCTAGCATGCAGCGCCCCGATTCTGAAAGCGTGAAGCCAGAGTTATCCACCGGCCTTTTGTACACCCATCCCGCCCGCACCACATATCAAAGGGGCAAGCCGCTTGTCGCGCCCTGCCCTCTTCTTTGGTGCAAAAGTCATCTTGCCATAACCGGACTTCAGATATCCTCTGGCAGAACCAGATTCAAAACTATCGCCACCAGCGCGGTCGGAGCCACGGCGCTGGTCGCCAGCGTTTTGACCACACCCGGCAGGTATTGCACCGCCGTGGGCACAAGGTTCAGGCCCAACCCTGCGGTCAATGACACGGCGATAATCACCATGTTGCGGCGGTTCATCTTGACCTCGGTCAGCACGTTCATACCAGCAGCCGCAACCATCCCGAACATCACGATCACGCCGCCGCCCAGAACCGGCAACGGCATTGACGCGATCACGGCCCCGATCTTGGGCAGCAACCCGCAGACAATCAAAAACAGCGCGCCAATCGTCACCACATGGCGCGACATCACGCCAGTCATGCCGACGATGCCCACGTTCTGGCTGAACGACGTGTTGGGTAGCCCGCCAAAAACCGCAGCCACGGCTGTGCCCAACCCGTCAGCATAGGTCGCACCCGCAATCTCGTTATCAGTTGCCTCGCGCCCTGCGCCCGCTTTGGTGGTGGCCGAGGCATCGCCAACGGTTTCGATTGCCGACACCACACAAACCAGCGTCACTGCAATCACAGCGCCCAGATTGAACTCGAACCCGAAGGGCATCGGCGTAATTCCGGTGATCCACGCAGCCTTGCCCACAGCGGCAAAGTTGACCATGCCCAGAACAAACGCCAGCACATAGCCAGCCAGCAACCCGATCAGGATGCCCGAATTGCTCAGTGATCCTTTGGCAAAGAACTTCACCGCCAGCGCCACTACGACCACAGTCAATGCAACCGACCAATGCTTCAACGATCCAAAGCTTTGCGCCGCCATCTGGAAATCGGCTGCCCCCCCTGCCGCGTATTTGATCGCCGTCGGGATCAAGTACAGACCGATTGCCAGAATGACCAAACCCGTGACCAGCGGCGGAAACAGCCAACGCAGGCTTTTGATAAACGCGCCAAGGCAAAAGTGCAGAACGCCCCCGATCAGACAGGCCGTTAGTGCCACGCCCATCCCTTGGGTCGCAGCAATCCCCGCCAGCACACCGACAAACGCAAAACTGGTGCCCTGCATAATCGGCAACCGCGCCCCCACGGGCCCAAAGCCGATGGTCTGGAACAGCGTCGCAACGCCTGCAAACAACATCGCCATCTGGATCAGGTACACTTGTTCCGGCCCGCCAAAGGCCAGCCCCGCGGCCCCCGCCACGATGATCGAAGGTGTAACATTCGAGGCGAACATCGCCAGAACGTGTTGCAACCCCAGCGGAATCGCTTGCGCCATCGGGGGTGTCTCATTGGGGTCCGCATAGGCCCCATGCGCGGTGTTTGTCATAATCTCTGTCCCTGAGTGTTTGAACATGGCCGTCTTGAATGCGACCCACGGGAACTATGCGGTCACGATATAGGGCCGATCAAGTAAAACCTCTTGCAAATTGGTGCCTTGGCCGATCCGGTCGACAACTGCGAACAATCCGGGCGCGGAAAGTGGCGTCAGAACCCCGTGCCAACAACCACGGTGCAGGTTGATCGCCTGTCCGGGCTCCGTCAGAAACGCCACCGGCACACCCGGCTTGCCGCCCTCATCCGGTGCGACCGTCACCAGAAACGGCTGATGGCTCATGGGAATGAACGCCTGACTGCCCAGCGGATGCCGTTCCAGCAAATCCAGCGTATAGGGCAAACTGCGCGGCTGCGCGTTGAACACGCTAATCCCCGCGCGCCCGTCGCCAAAATCCATCTGCGCGCGGTCATGATACCGACCGCACAGACCCGCGTTGATGATCTTGTCGGGATCGCCCTCACAGTCCAACACATCCCCGAACGGGGCAAAGGCCGCAGCAATCAACGGCTGACAGGTGATCTGGCGGCTCATAGAACTGCGTGACGGTTCACGTCCTTGTAAAGCAGATACCGGAACGGCTGGTCACCGGTGGCGACACACGCCTGCGGACAAAACGCGCGCAGCCACATGAAATCTCCCGGCCCTACGTCGACCCAATCAGTGTTCAGCAGATATTTGGCGGTGCCTTGCAACACGTACAGCCCGTGTTCCATCACATGCGTCTCGGCAAAGGGGATGCGCCCGCCGGGCAGGAAAGTGACAATGTTCACATGCATATCATGGCGCAGGTCAGACGGATCGGCAAACCGCGTGGTGGCCCAAACCCCGTCGCAATCGGGCATAACGGTCGGGGGCACGGCATCGTCATGGGTCACAAAGGCTTCGGGATGCGCCACACCTTCGGCAGGCACATACCGTTTGCGCACCCAGTGAAACTGCGCCACGGCGCCGGACCGGTTCCAGATTGTCCATGCCACACCTGCCGGAATATAGGCATAGCCGCCAGCTGTCAGGTCATGGTGCGTCGCGCCAATGGTCAGCACCACTTGCCCGTTGGCCACAAATACAACACTCTGCGCACCTGTATCCACTTCGGGCGTATCGCTGCCGCCACCCGCCTGCAACTCGACCGCATATTGCGAAAATGTCTCGGCGAAACCACTCAGAGGACGTGCCAGCAGCCACATTCGCATGCCGGTCCATCCGGGCAACAGGCTGGTTACGATATCACGCTGGGTGATCGCAGGCAGTACCGCATAGGCAGTGGTGAACACGGCACTGCCTTCGGGATTGACCGACTGGTCCGGCAGACCGCCGGGGGGAAACGCATAGCTCATAGAATGGCCTCCAGCCGCAGACGTGCAATGCGCTCGACCTGCTTGCACGCTTCTTGAAATTCGGCGTCGGTGTCGTTGCCAATACGCCGGTCAAAGGCCCGCATGATCCCCGCCTTGTCATGATCACGCACCGCGATGATGAAGGGAAAACCGTGCTTGTCCACATAGGCTGCGTTCTGCGCCTGAAAGGCAGCGCGCTCGGCATCGGTCAACGCATCAAGACCCGCGCTGGCCTGCTCGCTGGTGCTGTCTTCGGTCAGCCGTTTGGCTTCGGCCAGCTTGCCCGCCAGATCAGGGTGCGCGCGCAGCACGCCCATGCGATCCTTGTCACTGGCACTGCGAAATACACGGCACAGCGCATTGTGCAGCCCCGCCGCCGTGTCATGTGCGTGCCCCAGTTCCAGCGCAAAAGCACCTTCGGCGATCCACGGCGAATGCTCGAAAATGCCACCAAAGCGCGTTACGAAATCGGCCTGATCCAGCGTGCTGGGCTTTAGCCTGCGCCGATGCGGATGCACGGCGCGCCAGTGATCTGCAATGTCGATCCGGCGCGGACACCAGACCCCTTCAAAGCTCTGAATATATTCCAGGAACCGCTTCAGCGCCTGCACCCGTCCGGGCCGCCCGACCAGACGGCAATGCAAACCGACTGACATCATTCTGGCCCGCCCCTCCACACCTTCCGCATAGAGCGCATCAAAGGTATCGCGCAGATAGGCAAAAAACTGGTCGCCCGAGTTGAACCCCTGCGGCGTGGCAAATCGCATGTCGTTGCAGTCCAGAGTATAGGGAATAATCAACTGCGCGCGCGCCCCCAACTCCAGCCAGTAGGGCAAATCGTCGTCATAGGTGTCGCTGATGTAGGCAAGGTCGTGTTCGGCGGCCAGTGGTATGGTGTTCACCGAACACCGCCCCGTATACCAACCCTGCGGACGGGTGCCGGTGACTTCGGTATGCAAACGCACGGCCTCAGCAATATCTGCCGCCTCGTCCTGCGGGGTGTGATCCTTGTAGTCGATCCACTTCAGACCGTGACTGGCAATCTCCCAGCCCGCATCCTGCATCGCCTCGACCTGCTCGGGGCTGCGTGCCAATGCCTGTGCAACGCCGTAGACCGTGACCGGAATGCCCGCACCGGTGAACAGACGGTGCAATCGCCAAAATCCGGCCCGCGCCCCGTATTCATAGATGCTTTCCATATTCCAGTGCCGCTGCCCCACCCAAGGGGCCGCGCCAACGATCTCGGACAAAAACTCCTCGGACGCCGCATCGCCATGCAGAACGCAATTTTCGCCGCCTTCTTCGTAGTTTATGACGAATTGAACGGCGATTCGGGCGCCGCCGGGCCATTTGGCATCGGGCGGATTGCCACCATGGCCGATCATGTTGCGCGGGTATCTGGGGGGTGTGTTACTCATGGAAATCCTTTTGCGCTTCGGGCGCGGCTGTGGTCAAGCTGTGCCAAAGTCAGGAGAGAATGCAATGGCCTCGGGATATTTGACAACGCATGTACTGGACACCAGCACGGGCCAGCCCGCCGCCGGTCTGTCCATCACGCTCTACCGCTTTGAAGCTACCGCCAAGGTCAAGGTGTCACATATGGTCACCAATGCCGATGGCCGCACCGACAGCGCGATCCTGCCCAAAGAAGGCTTTCGCGAAGGCCAATACGAACTGGAATTCGAAGCAGGTGCCTATTTCGATGCAAACGGTGTGCTACCTGAAAGCCCGCGTTTTCTGAACCGTATCCCGATCCGCTTTGGCATCTCGGACATTGACGCGCACTACCATGTCCCGCTGCTGCTCTCGCCCTTCGGCTATTCGACCTATCGTGGCAGCTGACCTGCTTCATCTTGCCAGATAAACTCCGGGGGCGGCGCACAGCGCCGGGGGCAGAGCCCCCTAATTCCGTGCGGGGCCCATTAACGCGACACCTGCCACCAGAACACCCGAAACGGTCGCAATCATACCCGCTGCACTCACCGAATCCTGCGCGCCCAGCCAAAGCGGGCCATAACCCGCCAGAACATAACCGATCACTGCCGCCAGAGTGGCAAACAGAACCGACCAGGCGATTTGGGTTTCCAGCCGGTTGGTCATCAGCCGTGCCGCCGCAGGCGGACAAATGAACATTGCGATCACAATGATACTGCCCACCGCATCAAACGCAGCCACAGCGGCAATCGCCGCAACCACGACCAGCGCCAGCCCCAACGGCCCGGTGCGCAGGCCCATCGTGCGCGCAAAGCCTTCATCGAAGGTCGAGATTTTCAAGGGCCGCCAGAACACGGCAATAAACAGCACCACCGCCACCAGCGCCGTCGCCATTCGGGGCAACTCGACCGGCAGATGGGCCAGTGCCTCGGGATCCCACAACGACGACCAGCCGGTCGCGTCCAGCCAGATCAGGCTTTCCAGATTGCCGTACAGCGCATGCTCCACGTCCAGATGAACACTGGACGTATCCGACATTTCCAACAGCAACACACCACCTGCAAACATCGTGGTAAACACAACGCCCATCGCAGCCCCTGGTTCGATCTTGCCCAGACGCCGTATCGCCTCGATTGCAGCGACAGCAACCAGCGCCGCGCCCGCCGCACCCAACAGCATTGGCACGCTGGCGACCAATCCTGTCAGCAAGAACGCCACCACGATCCCCGGCAACACCACGTGGCTGATCGCATCACCAATCAGCGCCTGCCGTCGGAGCAGCAGGAAATTTCCCGGCAATGCACAGGCAATGGCGACGCAGATGCCGATCAGCATCGGCACCAGTGACAGCGGGACAAACTCGGAACCGTTCATGGCAACATCACCTGCGGCGCGGGCAGTCGCGCGTCAATTTCACGGATTTGGTCAGGGGTCAGTACGCTGTTCATTTCCGTCAGCCCGTCATAGTGCAACGCCGCCGCAGCATAGGTCTGATCACTGCGCACAACGTGCCAGCGTGCTTCGTCCAGCAGCGCCTTGGCCGCATGGGCACGCCCCGCTTGTGTTGCCACACCGTCGCCACGGATCAGCCCACGCTGCTCCATCAGCCGTTGAGTCAGACGTTCGTAGATCGGTTGCCCTTGGGCCAGTGCAAGCAGTCCTTGACGCAGATGCACGCGGCGTTGGTACTGGCGATGTTGCACCACCGACGACACCACGCCACGCCCCGGTGCGCACAGCAACGAAACAAGGAACAGCGCAAAGCTCACCAGCACGATGATCGGCCCTGTCGGCATATCCGGCACCGCCGCCGAAATCGCGGCACCCACATAACCGGACACCCCGCCGAAAACACCCGCACCCAACAGCAAGCGGTCCACTCGATCGGTCCAGAACCGCGCGGTCACGGGCGGAATGATCAGCAGTGCCACGATCAGGATCAGCCCGACAATCTTCAACCCCACGACCGTGACGGCCAGAACGATACCCATCATCGCAAGATCAATCCGGTTTACATTGCGACCCGTCGCAAGGGCAAAGTCCGGATCGAACGCCACCAGCGTCAGGGGCCGCCGCAAGATCAGCACCAGCCCCAGTGTCAACGCCGCCGCAAAAACCAGAACCAGCGCATCGCTTTGCAACATTCCCGCCGTTGATCCCAAAAGGAACCCCTCCAGCCCCGCCTGCTGTCCGCTGGACATGGTCTGGATATAGGTCAGCACCACCACGCCAAATCCGAAAAACACAGACAGCACAGCACCAATTGCCGCATCCTCGGCCAGCCGTGTGCGGGTGCTTAGCCAGTTCACACAAAGCAACCCAATGGCGGCTGTCACAGCCCCACCGGCCAGAAGACCGATCAGATTGCGCCCGTCACCGCCCAAACCGACCATCAGCACAAAGGCCAGACCGACGCCGGGCAAAGTCGCATGGCTGACCGCATCACTGACCAGCGCGCGCTTGCGCAAAAACAGGAACGATCCGCCGAAGCCACCGGCAATACCCAGAATGCACGCACCCAGTGTCACCAGCGTGGCATTATACCCAAGGCCCAGAAACAGCGCCTCCCAGATCATCGCGGCGCGCCCCCCACAGCGGGCTCTACCAAAGTATCCGCCAGCGCGTCCATTTGCGCGCCCGCCAGCCGCCCGCCATAGGCGGTTTGCAGGTTTTCCTGTGTAAAGGTGGTTTCGACCGGCCCTTCGGCCACGGCCTGCGTGTTGATCAGGAACACATCGTCAAAGTATTCCCGCACGGTGCTCAGATCGTGATGTACCGCCACCACCGTCTTGCCCGCGTCCCGCAGCGCCTTCAGCACTTTGATAATCGCCTGCTCGGTCGCCGCATCGACACCGGCAAATGGCTCGTCCAGCAAATACAGATCCGCACCCTGCGCCAGCGCGCGGGCCAGAAACACACGCTGCTGCTGACCGCCCGACAATTGCCCGATCTGGCGCGTTGCAAAGTCCGTCATGCCCACACGATCCAGACAGTCCATCGCCAGGCCCCGGTGCTTGGCACGGACACGGCCCAGCAGACCCAACTGACCGTACATGCCCATCAGAACCACGTCGATCACGCGCGTCGGGAAATCCCAGTCCACACTGGCACGCTGCGGCACATAGGCGATGTGATCGCGCTGCCAAGCCAACGGCTGGCCCAGCACAGTGACCGTACCCGCCAACGGCTTCATAATGCCCAAAGCGGCCTTGAGCAGGGTCGATTTTCCGGCTCCGTTCGGCCCGATGATCGCGGTCATATGCCCCGCCCGAACGGTCATATCCACCGAGAAAACAGCGGGCTTTTGCCCGTATGAAACCGTCAGCCCGCGCACCGCCAAGGGGCTTGCTGTCCGGCGCTCCGCATCGGTTGGCGCGCCATTGTCCCGTGCAAGTTCGATGCTCACGGCTCAGGCTCCGCGGTTCAGTTTGCCAGACATCCCGCTCGCAGACACATCCGCGCCCAATGCGCGGGCAATGGTTGTCACGTTGTGGTCGATCATGCCGATATACGTCCCCTCATAGGTGCCGTCCTGCCCCATCGCGTCGCTGTACAATTCGCCACCGACGCGTACATCATGGCCACGCGCACCCGCGCCTTCAACCAGTGCGCGCATGTTGCGGTCGGACACCGAGCTTTCGACAAAAACCGCACCCAGCCCGCGCGACACAATCATGTCGACCAAGGCACTGACACGGTGCAGCCCTGCTTCGCTTTCGGTGGAAATACCCTGAATGCCAATCACCTCGAACCCATAGGCCCGCCCGAAATAGCCAAATGCGTCATGGGCCGTCAGCAGCACCCGTTGCGCGGGCGGCACCTGTTCCAGCGTGATGCGGGCATAATCATCCAGTGCGTTCAAACGCGCGACATAGGCCTGTGCATTTGCGGCGAACATATCGGCCAGTTCGGGGCGCACAACGCCCAGAACACGCCCTATTTCGACCACCACACCTGCGAACAGCTCAGGTGCCATCCAGACGTGCGGATCATAGCGGTTTTCATAGTCCGCATGGCTTAGCAACAGATCCTTGGGCAGCGCCTCGGCCACGGCAAAGACCTGACGTTTCCGCCCCAGATCGTGAAAGAAATCTTCCATCTGCGCTTCTAGGTACAGGCCATGCCACAGCGTCGTGTCAGCGCGGCTCATGGCGACGATGTCGCTGCGGGTCTGCCGGTAAGAGTGGGGATCAACTCCCGGCCCCATCAGAGCCTTGACCACAACTGCATCGCCCCCGATTTCGCGTGTTACATCCGCGATCATACCAGTGGTGGCGACCACGTTCAGCGGTGCGGCGGCAAATGCGGGTGGGGCCAGAGTGCTGGCAGCCAAAGCGGCAAAACCACCCAAGGCGGCGCGGCGGGACAGGTAAAATCTGTCAGGGTTCTGTGTCATAGGACTCAATCTGTATGGGTTCTGTGTCATAGACACTCAATATGAGAATCATTCGCAACAAGTCAAGCTTTTTGCGAACCACTCGCAACAAGCTGGCCTGCTGACTGCTTTTCAGTCGAAAAAGATCACGAAAGCCGCACCGCCGTTCATGGTCTGGTCGTCCAACGCGATTCTTGCGCCATGTGCAGACAGCAAAGTTTGCACAATGGTCAGCCCCATCCCCGTGCCGCCATCTTCGCGGCGGGTGGTAAAGAATGGATCGAAAATGCGCCCTGCGTTGCCTGTGCCAATGCCTGTGCCGTCATCCGCGATGTGCAACGCATCCCCGCGCAGTTGTAACAGCAGCCGCGAGGCCCCGTGGGCAGCCGCATTCTGCGCCATCTGGTCGATCACCACTGTCAGGTCACCCAACGACAAGGGCACGGTGCCCCCCTGCAAGACGACAATCTGCACACCCCCCACCATTGCGGGCAAAGCCTGCACCAGTGTTTGCCCCGGTCCGCTGCTCTGGCTGGCGGCGGCGTGTCGCTGCAACTGGATCAGCAATGCTTGCATCCGCGCTGCCGAGGTCTCGATCGTGTGGATCAGCTTGGTCTGATCCTGCGCCGGCAAGTCCGATTGCAGCAACTCCGCCGCGCCGCGCAGGCTGGTCAGGGGCGATTTCAGCTCGTGCGTGACGTGATCGGCATAGGCACGCAAACTTGAGGCGCGTGATTGCAGCGTGTCGCCCATCGCGATCACACTTGCCCCCAACGCTCCGAATTCGGGCGTGCCAAAATGCACCGGCGGCGCGGTGTCCGTGCGTCCTTCACGCACCGCTTGGGCATAGTCGGTCAGCTTTGCTACGGGCCGCAACACCAGCCGCCAAAGCAAAAACGCCAGAACGACAGTTGACACAACGGCCATCCAGCCGATCAGCCAGCCGGTTTCGCCCCAGCCCAGAATATTGCCCGCCAACCGGAACCACACAATCCCGATCAACGGCAGGCACAGCACCGCCGCCAATGTGCCGCCAATGACAAAGGCCAGCGGCGGCCGCCATTTCGCCTTTATCCGCGACATAGGCCCATCCGGACACCGACGCCGTGTACCGTTTCGATCGCGTCGGCACAGCCCGCATCTGCCAGCTTGGCCCGCAGGTTGCGCAGGTGGCTGTCCACGGTCCGGTCGCTGACGTGAATGTTGGTCCCATACATCGCATCGGTCAGCGCGGGGCGGGGGGCCACTTGTTCGGGGCGTTGCATCAAATGATCCAGCAGTGCCATTTCACGGCCGGTCAGTGCCACAACCGTGCCCGCGATGGCGCAGTAATGGCGTCCCGCATCCACCTCCAAAATACCGCGCCTGCGCGTCTTGTCCTGTTGAGCGGCAGTGCTGCGGCGCAGGATGGCACGCACGCGAGCGACCAGTTCGCGCGGCGAGAACGGCTTGGTCACATAATCATCTCCGCCCAGTTCGAACGCCAGAACGCGGTCGATCTCGTCCTCGCGCGCGGTCAGGAACAGCACCGGCGTCTGATCTGTCATACGCAATGCGCGGCACATCGCCAGCCCGTCCATCTCGGGCAGGCCGATGTCCAGAACGATCAGGTCAAACCGACCCGAGCGGGCCTTGGCCAACCCTTCTGCCCCGTCACCTGCGGTTTGTGTCCCAAACCCCGCCTGTTCCAGCGCGATACGCAACACATCGCGGATTTGCGCATCGTCGTCGACGATCAGAATGGTGGTGGCGCTCATGGGTTCAACCGCTTCGTTTCGATGGCCTGCAAACTACGGCGCAGACGCGCGTTGCGAAAGCCCCATTCCCGCCAGTCGTCGGGGCGAAACAGATAGGGCCTGCTGCCGGAAGAGGTCCGGACGCACAGATTGCCACCTGTCCGGACGTCATAGGTGGCGATGGCAGGCAAAGCGCCCTCGCCCAATTCGCGACAGATATACCACGCATCCTCCACCACAGGACGGCTTAGATTGTACCGCGCTATGATTCCGTCAAAGCTGATAAAGGCGCAAACATACAGCGTGACCGCGCCAATACCGCCCGAGCGCACCAGCATCCAGCCGTTATGCTTGCGCGCAGCCACCTGCCAGACGACCACGCCCAAACCTGCGGCCACCATGCCCATCCAGATCAATGCTGCCAGCCGCAGCCGCGTCAGCCCGTACACATCTACATAGGTATCCAGTCGGACCACCGACGCCAGCACCAACGCCAGCGTCTGCCCCAACCACACCAGAAGCAAAACGCGCAACATCGGCTTTTCCTCGGCAAAGGGGCGGGCGAGCACGGCAAACAGCCCCGCCAGCAGTGCGGTCAGCAACAGCGGATAAGCACCGCGATGTGCATAGGTGGCGTGGCTCATACCATCAGGCAGGCCCGCATCGCCATACAGCAGCACAATATCCATCACCGTCTGCACCGCGAACATCGCGTTGAACAGCACCAGTGACCGCGCAACCGAGCCTGCGTTGATCATACCGACGCGGCGCACGGTCTGGCGCGCGGGCGCTGGGGTCAGTTGCCCGCGCAAACGCGCAACCACCATGCAGGGCCAGACCAGCAGCACTATCATGGCCCAGAACAACGCACGCCACAGGTCCACCTCTGGCAGGCGCACGTCGCTCAGGTTCTGCCACCATCTGTCCAGAACCGGATTGGCCCCGACCAACAGCAGGGCAAACACCCCGCCCAAAACCACTGGCACACCCCACGCCTTGAACAACCGCCCCAAATCCCAGCCTGCGGGATTCGCCTCGACCAATTGCCGTGCTGCCTGCACGCCGTCGCGCACCGTCGCAGTGGGCCCCACCCACCACAGACGCAGCGCACTGCGCGTCAGTGCCCCGCGCCGTATGCCCGCCACAAACACCACAACCAGCGACAGCCCGACCATGCAGATCACCACCGACAGCGGTTGAACCAGCTCGACCAGCGGCAACACCGCCAGCGCCACACCGCCGCCCGCCTGCCACGCAACCCGCGCTGGCACATCCGCCAGCCAGATCGCCACACCGCCAAGGATCGCGCAGAACACTGCCAGCGACACCCCCGCCGACACCTGCCAGACCAAAGCATCCGACAGCGCGATCAGCGCCACCAACAGCGCCAGCCGGACCGGTCCGGCACGATCGCCCCGCTGGCCTGTCCGCCTGCGCTGCGGCGGCTGGTCGATCCCGCCCAGCCACCAGCCATCGTGTTGCATCGCCAGCGGCACGCCACGCATGATTGCCGTTTTCATATGATCTGCCTCTCTTGCCATTTTCTGCCCTTGGGATGCCAAAACATTTGCACAGGCCCCGCGCCCTGTTTGTGCAGTTTTTACGCAGAAGGTGACGCCGTGCCCCACCTTGCGCTTGGGCGCCGCCCATGCCAGTTTTCAGACCTTGTTCCCTTGAAGGTGACCCCATGCTTCAACCCGCCACCACATCGCAGGATGCACACCTGCCGCAACTGACCCTGACCCGAAATCCGGGGGTGGATCTGGACATGAACTGGGTCCGCTCGGTGCAGGCTAACACCTCGGCAATCGAACGCCGCGCAGCGACCCTGCCCGCGCGCCGGTCGGTCAAAAAGGACTATCAGGCGGCTTGGCTGCTCAAGGCCATTACCTGCATCGACCTGACCACCTTGTCGGGCGACGACACCGCCGCACGTGTCCGCCGCCTGTGCGCCAAGGCACGGCATCCGGTCAGCGCACAGGTACTGGCGGCGCTGGACATGCAGGGCATCACCACCGGTGCCGTCTGCGTCTATCACGAAATGGTCGAAACCGCCGTGGCCGCACTGCAGGGTTCGGGCATTCCCGTGGCGGCAGTGTCCACCGGCTTTCCCGCAGGCCTGTCGCCTTTCGATCTGCGCATCGAGGAAATCCGCCGCAGCGTCGCCGCCGGTGCCTCCGAGATCGACATCGTCATCTCGCGCCGTCACGTTCTGGAAGGCAACTGGCAGGCGCTTTATGACGAGATGCGCGAAATGCGCAGCGCCTGCGGCGATGCCCACGTCAAAGCGATCCTTGCCACGGGCGAGCTGGGCACATTGCGCAACGTGGCGCGCGCCTCACTGATCTGCATGATGGGCGGCGCCGATTTCATCAAGACATCCACCGGCAAGGAAAGCGTAAACGCCACCCTGCCCGTCAGCCTGACCATGATCCGCGCCATCCGCGACTATCACGCGGCCACTGGCATCCACATCGGCTACAAACCCGCAGGCGGCATTTCCAAGGCCAAGGACGCGATCACCTACCTTGCCCTGATCAAGGAAGAGCTGGGCGCACGCTGGCTGCAACCCGACCTGTTCCGCTTTGGCGCATCATCCCTGCTGGGCGACATCGAACGCCAGCTGGAACACCATGTCACCGGCAACTATTCTGCCGCTCACCGCCATCCGATGGGATAACATCATGACCGTGAAAGAGATTTTTCAGACGATGGACTATGGCCCCGCCCCCGAATCCGCCGCAGAAGCCCTGACATGGCTTGTCGATCAAGGCGGCCGTTTTGGCCACTTCATCGACGGCAGCTTTACCAGACACACAGGCGGTTTCGACAGCCGCAACCCCGCCACGGGCGAGGTTCTGGCAAGCCTGACCCAAGCCAGCCAACAGGACGTGGACAGCGCCGTATCCGCCGCGCGCAAGGCCCAGCCGAAATGGGAAAAGCTCGGCGGTCCGGGTCGTGCGCGTTATCTCTATGCCCTCGCGCGGCTGCTGCAAAAACACAGCCGTCTGTTCGCCGTGCTTGAAACCCTCGACAACGGCAAACCGATCCGCGAAAGCCGCGACATCGATATCCCGCTGGCGCAGCGGCACTTCTACTACCACGCAGGCATGGCCCAACTGATGCAGGACGCGCTGCCCGACCGCGTGGCCTTGGGCGTTTGCGGCCAGATCATCCCGTGGAACTTTCCGCTGCTGATGCTGGCATGGAAAATCGCGCCCGCACTGGCGATGGGAAACACCGTGGTGCTGAAACCTGCGGAATACACCTCGCTGACAGCACTTTTGTTTGCCGACATCTGCCGACAGGCGGGTCTGCCTGCGGGTGTGGTCAACATCGTCACCGGCGACGGCGCCGTGGGCGAAATGATCGTAAACGCACCCGTCGACAAAATCGCCTTTACCGGATCAACCGCCGTGGGCCGCCGCATCCGCGAAGCGACAGCAGGCACCGACAAGGAACTGACCTTGGAACTGGGCGGAAAATCCCCCTACATCGTCTTTGACGACGCCGATCTGGATTCCGCCATTGAAGGGCTGGTCGACGCCATCTGGTTCAATCAGGGTCAGGTCTGCTGCGCCGGTTCGCGCCTGTTGGTGCACGAACCCGTGGCTGAACGGTTTTACGCCAAGCTGCGCGCCCGTATGGACAAACTGCGCATCGGCAACCCGCTGGACAAAAGCATCGACGTGGGGGCCATCGTCGATCCCGCCCAGCTGGAAACCATCACCGACATGGTCGCCGCCAACAGCGATGGCGACATGCACCAGACCGCAGGCGACATGCCTGCGCAGGGCTGCTTTTACCCGCCCACGCTGATCACCGGCCTCGATACCGCGCACCCGCTGATGCAAGAGGAAATCTTTGGCCCCGTGCTGGTCGCCACCACCTTCCGCACCCCTGCGGAAGCCGTCGAACTGGCCAACAACACCCGCTACGGGCTGGCCGCAACCCTGTGGACCGAGAACATCAACCTAGCGCTGGACGTGGCCTCGAAACTGGCCGCAGGCGTGGTCTGGACCAACGCCACCAACCTGTTCGACGCAGCCGCAGGCTTTGGCGGCGTCCGCGAAAGCGGCTTTGGCCGTGAAGGCGGCTGGGAAGGGCTCTCCGCCTATACCAAACCCAGAACCACGGGCAAAACCCTGCCACAAATCGCACCCTTCGAAGGCGACAAAGGCCCGTCGGACGGCATCGACCGCACCGCCAAGCTGTATATCGGCGGCAAACAGACGCGCCCCGATGGCGGCTATTCCGCGCCTGTCTACGCCAGGAACGGCACCCTGCTGGGGCACGCATCGCAATCAAACCGCAAGGACGTGCGCAACGCCGTCGAGGCAGCCCAGGCCGCCAAAGGCTGGGCCAGATCCACGGGCCACCTGCGCGCCCAGATCCTGTACTACATTGGCGAAAATCTGTACGCACGTGCCGATGAATTCGAAGCCCGCCTGAACACCCTCCAAGGCGGCCGCACCAGCGCGCAAGAGGTGAAGGACAGCATCGACGCGCTGTTCACCGCCGCCGCATGGGCCGACAAATATGATGGTCAGGCGCATGGCGTGCCGATCCGTGGCGTGGCACTGGCGATGAAGGAACCGACCGGCGTGATCGCGGCGCTTTGTCCTGACGCACACCCGCTGCTGGGTCTGGTGTCACTGATGGCCCCCGCCATCGCGATGGGCAACCGCATCATCCTTGGCGCGTCGCAACCCTTCCCGCTGGCCGCCACCGATTTCTACCAGATCCTCGACACTTCGGACGTGCCCGCAGGCGTGGTCAACATCCTGACAGGCCCGCATGACGCACTGGCTGACACGATGGCCCGCCACATGGACATCGACGCGGTCTGGTCCTTCTCGGACCCCGCCCTGTCGGAGACCATCCGCAAGGGCTCGGCCAGCAACCTCAAACGCACATGGATCGACACCAGCCTGCCCACCATCCGCGACACGCTAACCGCCGCCACAGAGGTCAAAAACATCTGGATTCCCTACGGCGAATAAGCCGGAGTTCGAGGCAGAGCCTCAATAAAAAAGCGCCCGCCAGTGGCGGGCGCAAATATCGAACGACCCGTCACATGTCACTCGGGCAGCGGGCCAGTCTCCAGCCCCTCGGGCTTGCCGACCACGACAAACTGCAAACCGTCAGGGTCCAGCAACTCCTCTGCCACACGTTTCACATCGTCCATTGTCACCGCTTCAACCTTATCGTTGCGCGTGGCGATATAGTCGATCGGCAGGCCCAACATCTGCATCCCAACCATGATCCGGGCAATCGGCGCATTGCCATCAAACCGCAAGGGATAGGCACCGGTCAGATAGGTTTTGGCGTCGCGCAACTCGTCTTCGGTCACGCCCTCGCTGGCCGCTTTGGCCCACTCGTCGCGGATCACGGCGATCGCCTCGCCGATCCGGTCATTGGCCGAAGCCACACGGCCCAAATACACCGCCGCATAGTCCCGTGGCACCAGATAGGAATAAACCCCATAGGTCAGCCCTCGCTTTTCGCGCACCTCGGTCATCAAACGGCTTTCAAACGACCCGCCCCCAAGAATCTGGTTCAGCACAGTGGCCGCAAAGAAATCAGGATCTTCCTGCGCCATCCCGCGCTGACCAAACAACGCCACGGATTGCGGCGTGTCGAAATCGATCACAGTCACGCCCGCCGGAATGTCCACTTCTGCCATGTCTGGCAACGGCGCACCCGTCTCTGGCAGGTCGCCCAGCAGCTTGTCCAGCAGCGGCCCCAGCTCTTCCGGCGTGATGTCACCCACCACACCGACATACAGCCGGTCCTTGGCCAAAACCGCCTTGTGCGCGGCCACCAGATCGTCGCGGGTCAGCGCACTTACGCTCTCCACAGTGCCACTGAACGACGTACTATAGGGATGTTCGCCATAAGCCAACTTGTCAAAAGCACGGCTTGCCAGTTCATCTGGGCTTTTGTCGTCCGACGCCAGCCCCGTCAGCACCTGCTGGCGCACCCGCTCAAGCGCTTCGGGGGCAAAACTTGGCTCCAGCAATGACGCCCGCAGCAAATCCACCGCCGCATCGCGGTTCTCGGTCAGAAAGCGTGCGGACACTGCCAGCGAATCGTCGCCCACATCATACCCGAACGAAGCCGCCAGCCCTTCGGTCGCACGGGCAAAAGCGCGCGCATCCATCTGGCCGGCACCCTCTTCCAACAGGCCCGTCATCAGATTGACCGCACCCCGTTTGCCCGGCGCATCCAGTGACGCGCCACCGCGAAACCGCAGATCCATCGCAACAAACGGGATCGACGGCTCTTGCACCAGCCACGCAGTGATACCGCCCGGGCTGACAACTTCGGTGATCTCGACATCGGCACGGGCAGGCAGCGCCAGCACCACGGTCATCATCAACGCAAGGATATATTTCATTGGCCTGCCTCCGCGGGTTTCGCCAGCCATCCGGTGACCGACCCTTCGATGCGCAGCACTTTGGCAGCGGTGGCCAGAATGTCCTCTTCCGTCACAGCTTGCAGCGCATCAGGCCACGCCTGCACGTCTTCGACTGTCAGCCCCGACGCCAGCGCCGCACCATAGCGGTTGGCGACACCGTCGGCATCGTCGCGGGCATAGATTTGTTGCGCGCGCAGTTGCAGCTTGATCCGCTCAAGTTGTTCGGCATCGACACCTTCAGCCATAAAACTGGCCAGTGCCGCATCCATCGCATCCTCGGCCTCTTGCAGGCTGACACCGGAGCTTGGCAACACGACGACGTCAAAGGTTGTATCATCCAGCGACGTGCCTCTGTAGAACGCACCGGAATAAACGGCCACCTGCGTGTCAAACTGCAATTTCTCGGCCAGATAGGAAGTGGTCCCCCCGCCCAGAATTTCAGCCAGAATGGTCAGCGCCGCAGCCTCTTCCTGCGCACCGGCGTCACGCTCGGGCGCCAGATAGGACCGGCTGACATAGGGCTGTGCCACCCGCGCATCGCGAAAGATCACGCGGCGTTCAGCGGTTTGGGGTGGCTCTTTGGTGCGCAGACGTTCGGGCAGGTTCGGTTCGGCGGGAATCACACCATAACGGGTTTCGGCCAGTTGCCGGACCTCGGCGGGATTCACGTCGCCCGCCACCACAAGGATCGCGTTGTTGGGCGAATAGTAGATATCGTAGAACCCCAACGCATCATCCAGATCCAGCGCCTGCATTTCGTGCATCCAGCCGATCACCGGAACGCCGTAGCGGTGGTTCAGATATTGTGCCGCGTTCATCTGTTCGCCGAACAGTGCGCGGGGATTGTTCTCGGTGCGCTGGTTGCGCTCTTCGATAATCACGTCACGCTCTGTTTCGATGTTCTCGGGCGTCAGACGAAGATTTTCCATCCGGTCCGCTTCCATCTTCATCATCAGACCCAGACGGTCAGCCGCCACGCGCTGGTAATAGGCAGTGTAATCGTAGCTGGTAAAGGCGTTGTCGCGCCCGCCATTGGCGGCCACTGTCGCTGACAACTCTCCCGACGCCATGTTGTCAGTGGCCTTGAACAACAAGTGTTCCAGAAAATGCGCCACGCCGGAAGATCCCTTAGGCTCGTCCGCTGAACCGGCTTTGTACCAGACCATATGGGTGACGACAGGGGCACGGTGGTCTTCGACCACCACGACCTGCATACCGTTGTCCAACTCGAATGTGGTGACGTTCTCGTTTGCTTCACTTGCCGCCCACACTGCCATTGGCAACAGGGCTGCGATAAATGCCATGACGGCGCGCAGATGGGTCATCCGGTATCCTATATCGGTCGCTGTTAGATGTCAGATGGTCATGCCGCCGCAACGTTCAAGCGCGGTGCCGCCTTTGTGACCTAGTCGCGGAATCGCGTGTCGACCGGGGGCGACGAAGGCGTCGGAACACCCACACGGCGATAGGCCGAAGACACCTTGTGCGGGTCGATGGCCTGCCGCTTATACGCCTGATTGTAACGGTCCACCGGCACGATGCGATATTGCGTCAAACGGCCACGACGTTTGCGGAACGTCTCGTCTTCGGCGGCCAGCGTGGCACGGATGTCTGCGGCGCGCCCGAAGCGGCTGGCGTGGTTGACCACAGCACCGTCGCTTGCAGGCACGGCAGCGGTGGGCGATCCACGGCGGCCACCCAGCTTGTCAACGCTTTCCTCAAGCGGGCGCAGATCAACCAGATTCGCCTGACCGGGGGTCGGCGCGGGCAGCGCGGTATAGCTATCGGGTTCTTCCAAAGGCTTGGCCGGGGTCACGATGA